>DJOV01000063.1 GCA_002437285.1 Prevotella sp. UBA6429
TTTTTTATATACATTGTCCGCTTTCTTGCCGAGCATTTCCAAGGATAGAGGAGCCATGAAATGGCGCGCCAACAAAAAAAGATTTGCCGCAAGTGCAGTTATTCAGGAAAAAACAATTAATTTTGCATTTGTATAACACGCACCTATTAATTTATACAGACCATGATACTATTCTTCAAGACTCCCAAGGAGAACATCATTGCCACTGAGATGGACCACCAACCCAGTGAGCAGGAGAAACAAGCCCTCTGTTGGCTTTATGGCGACGCCACACTTGTGGACGTCGACACCCTCACAGGCTTCTTCGTCGGCCCCCGCCGCGAAATGATCACCCCATGGAGCACCAATGCCGTTGAGATTACACAAAACATGAGTCTCACCGGCATTTCGCGTATAGAGGAGTTCTTCCCCGTGGAGAGTGAGAATGCCAGCCACGACCGCATGCTGCAGCGCATGTACAACGGACTGGACCAGCAAATCTTCACTGTCAACCACCAGCCCGAGCCCATCAAGCACGTGGACAGTATCGAGCAATACAACGAGGAAGAAGGCCTGGCGCTGAGCCCTGAAGAGATAGAATACCTGCATAAGATAGAGAAAGAGAACGGCCGTCCGCTCACCGACTCGGAGATTTTCGGTTTCGCCCAGATCAACTCTGAACATTGCCGCCACAAGATCTTCGGCGGTTCCTTCATCATCGACGGTGAGGAGCGCCCGTCATCGCTCTTCGCACTCATCAAGAAGACAACCAAGGAGCACCCCGGCAAGATACTCTCAGCCTACAAGGACAACGTGGCTTTCGCGCAAGGCCCCACCATCGAGCAGTTTGCCCCTGAGGACCAGACAACCGCCGACTTCTTCCACGTGAAGCCCATCGAGAGTGTCATCTCACTGAAGGCCGAGACCCACAATTTCCCCACCACTGTGGAGCCATTCAACGGCGCCGCCACAGGAACGGGCGGTGAGATTCGCGACCGCATGGGTGGCGGCACGGGCTCATGGCCCATCGCCGGCACCGCCGTATACATGACATCATACCCCCGCCTGGCCGCCGAGGACAAGGACAAGCCCCGCGCATGGGAGTCACACATCGCCCCGCGCAAGTGGCTCTATCAGACCCCGCAGGAGATCCTGACCAAGGCCTCCAACGGCGCATCCGACTTCGGCAACAAGTTTGGCCAGCCACTCATCACCGGATCAGTGCTCACCTTCGAATACCAGACATCGGCCGCCGACACAGCCAAGTTGGCCGACGGCTCCGACGCCGAGCAAAACGTGGGCAACGCCACTTCCTCCACAGGCGATGCAGTCTATGCCTATGACAAGGTCATCATGCTGGCCGGTGGCGTGGGCTACGGCAAGAAGCGCGACTGCCTGAAGAAAGAGCCCAAGGCAGGCGAGGACATCGTCGTCGTGGGTGGAGACAATTACCGCATCGGACTGGGCGGCGGTTCCGTGTCATCGGTCGACACGGGCCGCTACGGCACCGCCGTGGAGCTCAACGCCGTGCAGCGAGCCAACCCAGAGATGCAAAAACGCGCCTACAACCTCGTGCGCGCCCTCGTCGAGGACGACACCAACCCCGTGACATCCATCCACGACCACGGCTCGGCCGGTCACCTCAACTGCCTCTCTGAGCTGGCTGAGGAGTGTGGCGGTGAGATTGACATGACCAAGCTGCCCATTGGCGACAAGACGCTCTCGGCCAAGGAGATCATCGCCAACGAGAGCCAGGAGCGCATGGGCCTGCTCATCGACGACGACCAGCTCGACAAGGTGGAGAAGATCGCAGCACGCGAGCGCGCCCCCTTCTATGTGGTAGGCCACACCACGGGCGACGCACATTTCTCCTTTGTCCAAGGCGATGGCGTGAAACCCTTCGACCTCGACGTGGCGCAGATGTTCGGCCATTCGCCCAAGACCATCATGCGCGATGTCACGGTGACGCACCACTACGAGGACGCCACCTACTCGCTCGACAAGATAGACGAATACCTGAGCAACGTGCTGCAGCTCGAGGCTGTGGCCTGCAAGGACTGGCTCACCAACAAGGTGGACCGCTCGGTGACAGGCAAGGTGGCACGCCAGCAGACACAGGGACAGGTGCAGTTGCCTCTGAGCGACTGTGGCGTGGTGGCCCTCGACTACCGCGGCAAGGCAGGCATCGCCACCGCCTTGGGACATGCGCCCCAGGCTGGCATGGCCGATCCGGCAGCTGGCAGTGTGCTCAGCGTGGCTGAGAGCCTGACCAACATCGTCTGGGCACCCGTCGCCACTGACCGCGAGCACCCATCGCCCGTGCAGAACCTCAACCTCTCGGCCAACTGGATGTGGCCCTGCCGATCACAACAGGGAGAGGATGCCCGCCTCTATGACGCCGTGCAAGCCTTGTCAAACTTCTGTTGCAGCCTGGGGCTGAACGTGCCCACAGGCAAGGACTCCCTGTCACTGTCACAGCAATATCCCGACGGTTCCAAGGTCATCGCGCCGGGCACGGTCATCGTGACAGCCGGAGCAGAGGTGAGCGACGTGCGCCAGACAGTGTCGCCCGTGATGGTCAACGACAAGAACTCATCCTTATATTATATAGACTTCTCGTTCGACGCCCAGCGTCTCGGAGGCTCCGCCTTCGCACAGACCTTGGGCAAGATCGGGTCGGACGTGCCCACGGTGAAGAACCCCGAGTACTTCGCCGACTGCTTCAACGCCATTCAGCACCTCATCAAGAAAGGATGGATCATGGCCGGGCACGACGTGTCGGCAGGCGGTCTCATCACCACCCTGCTCGAGATGACGTTCGCCAACAAGGAAGGCGGCATGCACGTCAACCTGCACGACGTGGAGCCCGAGTCGGACGACGTGGTGAAGATACTCTTCGCCGAGAACCCGGGCGTGGTCATCCAGGTGAGTGACTCACACAAGCGTGAGCTGAAAGAATACCTCGATGACGAAGGCATCGGCTACGCCAAGATCGCATACCCCACGCCAGCAGAGCGCAAAGTGGTGGTGGTGAAGGACGAGTGGAAACACGAGTTTGACATCGACACGCTGCGCGACACATGGTATCGCACCTCCGCCCTGCTCGACGAGCACCAGAGCATGAACGGCATGGCGGCTGAGCGCTACAACAACTACAAGAAGCAACCGCTCGAGATCAAGTTCCACGACACGTTCAAGGGCTCGTTTGCGTCGCTTGGCATCAACCCCGACCGTTGGAAGGCCGCCAAGAAGAGCGGCAAGAATGACAGCAAGGCTCCCGTGGCTGCCATCATCCGCGAGAAGGGAACCAACGGTGATCGGGAGATGGCCTACTCGCTGTGGCTGGCCGGATTTGAAGTGAAAGACGTGATGATGACCGACCTCATCAGCGGACGAGAGACACTCGACGAGGTCAACATGATTGTCTTCTGCGGCGGATTCTCCAACAGCGACGTGCTGGGATCAGCCAAGGGCTGGGCCGGAGCATTCCTTTACAACCCCAAGGCCAAGGAGGCGCTCGACCGCTTCTACGCACGTGAGGACACATTGTCGCTCGGCATCTGCAATGGTTGCCAGCTGATGGTGGAGCTCAACCTCATCAATCCGGAGCACGAGCACCGCGCCCACCTGTTGCACAACAGGTCGCAGAAGTTTGAAAGCGCATTCCTCGGACTGTCCATCCCGCAGAACAACAGTGTCATGCTGGGATCGCTGAGCGGCGACAAGCTCGGCATCTGGGTGGCACACGGAGAGGGCCGTTTCGAGTTGCCCGAACCCGAGGACCACTACAACATCGTGGCAAAATACAACTACGCCGAATATCCCGGCAACCCCAACGGTTCCGACTACAACGTGGCCGGCATCTGCTCGGCCGACGGTCGACACCTGGCCATGATGCCACACCCGGAGCGTGCCATCTTCCCTTGGCAGAACGCCTGGTATCCGGCACAGCACGCCCACGATGACGTGACCCCCTGGATGGAAGCTTTCGTCAACGCGAGAAAGTGGATTGAAAAGAAGAACAAATAAAAAACAGCAAATTGCCTTCAACCGAAATCCCCTCTCCCCCCGAGAGGGGATTTGGTTGTTTTTCGTGCACATCCTCCCGTCATACCACAGGAAGAGGCACGCGCACAAGCGACAACCCATGGACCAGAACACACCAGAAAGGCCTTACGGCGCAACCCGACAGGCCCTCACCACGGACACGAAGACCACGAGCGGACTGAAACTCTTCACCACGTTCTTCAGGATCGGAGCCTTCACCCTGGGCGGCGGTTATGCCATGATCCCCATCATCCAGGCTGAAGTGGTGGAGAAGAACAAGTGGATCAGGCAGGAGGACTTCATAGACCTCATCGCCATCGCACAAAGCTGCCCAGGTGTCTTTGCGGCCAACATCGCCACCTTCATCGGCTATAAGATCAACGGGGTGAAAGGGGCGGCCTGCACCACCATCGGCGCTTGCCTGCCCTCGTTTCTCATCATCCTGGCCATTGCCATGGTGTTCCGCCAGTTCATGGACGTGAAGTGGATAGCAGCCATGTTCAATGGCATACGCCCCGCGGTGGTGGCACTCATCGCCGTGCCCACGTTCAACCTCGCGAAGAGCGCAAAGGTCTCCCTGTCCAACGCCTGGATACCCGTGGTGTCGGCACTACTGATATGGGCACTCGGTGTCAACCCGATATGGATCATCATCGCAGCCGGTGTCGGCGGCTTTCTCTATGGCAAATACCTGAAATAAGGCATCATGATATACCTACAACTCTTTTGGACCTTTTTCAAGATCGGACTGTTCGGATTCGGCGGTGGCTACGGCATGCTCTCGCTCATCCAAATGGAGACGGTGCACAACCATGCATGGCTCTCCTCGGCCGAGTTCACCAACATCGTGGCCATCTCACAGATGACACCGGGCCCCATCGGCATCAACTCGGCCACCTACTGCGGCTACACCGCCCTGCACAACGCCGGCTATGGTGGAGTGATGGCTGTGCTCGGGTCGGCCACTGCGACCATCGCCTTGGTGTTGCCGTCGTTCATCCTGATGATTCTCATCAGCAAGATGTTCATGAAATACATGAAGACCCGAATTGTGCAAGATGTCTTCTCCGGCCTGCGCCCAGCCGTAGTGGGCCTGCTGGCAGCCGCCACGCTGCTGCTCTGCAACGGCGAAAACTTCTCCACACCGGCACACCCCTGGCACTTCTGCATTAGCGTTGCGCTCTTCATCGCCACATTTGTCGGCACCAAATGGGTCAAGATCAACCCCATTCACATGATCTGCTACGCAGCTTTTGCCGGCCTGTTACTGCTCTACTGACAGCTCCGACACATCGCCCCACACCTATGAAATCCAACGCCAAACCAACCTACCTCAAACCCCAAAACATATGACCCCATCCAATACGGTGAAAGGTTTCGCCAACCGATGGATATCAGCCACATCATTCGGACTGATTCCCTTGTTCTCCATCCCCGTCATGACGGCAGGCATGCACCTGCCTTCAATGATGGTCTATCGCTTCGCCTTCGGCTGCCTGGGCATCCTGGCGGTACTGCTGTGGCAACGCACAAACTTGAAAGTGTCGCTCGTCGAACTGGCGGAAATCAGCCTGCTGGCACTCTTCTACGATGTCGAAGCGCTGCTCATGATTCTCGGCTACAACTATATGCCCAGCGGGGTGGCCACCACACTGGTGTTCTCCTACCCCATCTGGACCGAACTTCTGATGCTTCTGTTCTTCCACGAACGCTTCTCGTGGCCGACGATAGGCGCCATGACACTGGCCTTTGCGGGTGTAGCTTGCATGTCGGGAATTGGCGGCGACGCTGACATACAACCCTTAGGTGTGGTCATCGAACTCGCCGCAGGCTTTTCCTACGCACTCTACATGGTCTCCATGCCGCACATGAGGGTACGCCACATGGGCGGACTGAAACTGACGTTCTACGTCTTTCTCATGGGCATGGTGTTTTTCGCCATCTTTTCCTTCTTGTTCTTCGACGGGATAGAGATGGCCAAGAGCACCGACATGCTCGTCAACCTGGCCCTGTTGGGCATCGTGTCCACTGCCTTGAGCAACGTCACACTCATCCCCGCCATCGAGCAGATCGGCGCCACGCTGACCGCCATACTTGGCGCATTTGAGCCCCTGACAGCCATGGTCATCAGCATCTTGGTCTTCGGTGACACGCTGACGCCAGCCATCGGAGCCGGCTTCGTGCTCATCATCGGTGCGGTGCTGACCCTCATTCTCATCAAAATGAAACGCCATGAAGCATAACTGTCTCTTGTTGCTGATGGCATTGGCATTGGCGCAAACAGTCGCCTTGGCCCAACGCAGACCGCAACGTCCCGTCACTTTCGACACCGACACCCCGTTTGTCCATGATCCCGTGATGGCCTACGAGGACGGTGTCTATCATGTCTATTACACCGGTCACCACATCGGGCACATGACCTCCACCGACCGGCGCACGTGGAACGTGAAGCGCGACGGTCTCGTCACACACATACCGGCATGGACACACGACAGCGTGCCTGGCTTCCGCGAACATATCTGGGCACCCGATATCATTCAGTGGCGCAACCGTTGGTGGATGGCTTACAGTTGCTCGACATTCGGGAAGAACACATCAGCCATCGGCCTTCTGTCTGCCTCGTCACTTTCCGCAGGCGACTGGAAAGATGAGGGATGCCTTGTGGCCAGCCAAGCCAGGCGAGACAACTGGAATGCCATAGACCCCGCATTTGTCAAGGATGACAAAGACAGTCTGTGGATGGCATGGGGCTCGTTTTGGGATGGCATCCAGCTGGCACCCCTTGCCTTGCATCACGGAAGGCCACAGCCGGCCGGTTATCCCCGGACCATCGCCCGACGTTACTACCGCAACGCTCCCAACGGACTGGAAAATCCCACGTCGAGACATGCGGGCGTAAACGCCATTGAGGCACCCTTCATCATGCGCCATGACGGATTCTATTATCTCTTCGTCAGTTGGGACTATTGTTGCCGGGGCGAGCAGAGCACTTACCGCGTCGTGGTGGGCCGCAGCCGGGAAGTCAGCGGTCCCTACCTCGACCGACAAGGAGTGCCCATGTACGCAGGTGGCGGAACGCCTGTCATCAGCGGAGACGGCAAGGTGTTTGAAGCGGCAGGACACAGCGCAGCCTATCATCTCGCGGAAGGTGACCTCTTCATCTGCCACGGATACAGCATTCCCCTGCACGGACAGAGCATCCTCATACAGCGCAAGATGGACTGGGAAGACGGGTGGCCTGTGCTGAAGGGACAATGAGCCTACTGCCAAACAACGACCACAGCGCAACGGCCAAATAGCAACGGCCTACTTCCCAAAGCACCAATGCGACACGAAGAACACTATTTCGGAAAACAATCTTATTAACACACAAGCACAAGGAAAGTATTAATTTCAACTTAAAAACACGAAACGCAATGACAAAGAAACAATTTCTGGGAGTCGCCATGCTCCTCTCCGCAATGACGGCGAGTGCCCAAAAGGACAACGCCCCGACCATGGGCTGGAGTTCATGGAACACCTACCGGGTGGCCATCAGCGACAGCCTCATCCGGCATCAAGCCGACTGTATGGTGAAGACGGGCCTGAAAGATGCCGGATACACTTACATCAACATCGACGACGGCTTCCAAGGTGGCCGCGGCAAAGACGGCAATCTGAAAATCAACCTGCATCGTTTCCCCAAGGGGCTGAAACCCGTGGCCGACTATATCCACTCGCTGGGTCTCAAGGCAGGTATCTACTCGGATGTCGGGCGCAACACTTGCGGCAACTATTACGACAAGGACACACTCTCTGTAGGCGTGGGCTTCTACGAGCATGACAACACCGACGCACAGTTCTACTTCAAGGACATGGGCTTCGACTTCATCAAGATCGACTATTGCGGTGGTGACGCGCGCCAAAACACCGACCGCCTGCAACTTGACGAGGAGACTCGTTACAGCGAGATTCGCAAAGCCATCGACGCCACGGGACGCAAGGGCATCCGCATGAATGTCTGCCGCTGGAACTACCCGGGCACATGGGTGAGCCGCGTGGCCGACTCATGGCGCACCACGGTCGACATCTACGACAGTTGGAAATCGGTAGCTGGCATCTTGCGAGAGAACCTGTATCTCTCGGCTTACAGCAGCGACGGGCATTACAACGACATGGACATGTTGGAAGTGGGACGCTCCATGACAGAAGAGGAGGACAAGACACACTTCGGCATGTGGTGCATCATGGAGAGCCCGTTGCTCATCGGTTGCGACTTAGGTTCCATCCGTCCGCAAACACTCGCACTGCTCAAGAACCCGGAGCTTCTCGCCCTCTCGCAAGACAAGCCTCACCAGCAAGCATATCCTGTCGCCCTGTCCAATGGCGTGTACATCCTCGTGAAAGACATGAAGACGCTTTACGGCACGCAGCGCGCCGTGGCTTTCTACAATCCAGCCAACAGCAATGCCAACGCCACACTGGCCTTCCGTGATGTAGACTTGGCTGGCAATGTGAAGGTACGCAACGTCTTTGACCGCAAGGACGAGGGCATCCGTACTGACGGCCAGATGCAGGTCAATGTGCCTGCCCACGGTTGCCGCATCTTTGTCTTGACTGGAGCCAAGCGGCTGGACCGTCAGCGTTATGAGGCAGAGACCGCCTACATATCCGACTACCAGGAACTATGGAACAACCAAGCCAAGAAGACAGGCATCTACGAGTATGACAACAGTTGCTCGACCGGCATGAAAGCCACATGGCTGGGGTACTCCGCACAAAACGACCTGCAATGGCAACACGTCTACGTGAAGAAAGGAGGCAAGAAGACACTCCGCTTCAAGTGCATGTCTCCAGACAAGCGTCAGTTCACGGTGAACGTCAACGGTGAGGATGTCACAACCCTGACCGTGCAAGGCAACGAGACAGTCAGCGTCACCGTGAAGCTCAACAAGGGCAACAACACGGTCCGCCTGCACAATGACACGACGTGGATGCCCGATGTGGACTGCATGACCATCCAGTAGGTTTGAGCGCGTCAAAAAGTATGTTGAAGCCTTAAAATTAGGTGCCAGCGGTTAAAATAACCTAAACATTTGAAACATTTAGAGCTATTATCCGTCTACATTGTAAATTTGCAACAGACAATTGTGCAAGGGGATCAACAAGCCAACCAACCACAGGCTACACCCCATTCAACACCTTGCCACAGGCAAACACTAAAAATTAAAGATATGAAAAAGAACATTTTTGTACTGGCCACGCTCGCCGCTGCGCTCCTTGTCACAAGTTGCGCCAGCAAGAAAGACCTGCAAAACTGCCAGAATGAGAACAAGGAACTGACAGCCAACTATCAAGACGCCAAGGAGAAGCTGGCGGCCTCACAAGCCCGTGTCAGCTCATTGGAGGACCAACTGGCCCAGCAGAAGAAAGACTATGCCGCCTTGCAGAAGAGCCTCGACAAGAGTCTCTCAAACACAAGCGACAACAACGTGAACATCTCCAAGCTCGTCGACCAAATCAACGAGTCGAACCAATACATCCGCCACTTGGTGGAGGTGAAGAGCAAGAGCGACTCGCTCAACATGGTCTTGACCAACAACCTGACCCGCTCGCTGTCGAAGGAGGAGATGAAGGAGGTCGACGTCCAGGTGCTCAAGGGTGTCGTCTACATCTCGTTGGCCGACAACATGCTCTACAAGAGCGGCAGCTATGAGGTCAACGACCGCGCCCAGGAGACGCTGTCGAAGATTGCCAAGATCATCATGGACTACAAGGATTACGATGTGCTGATTGAGGGCAACACCGATAATGTGCCCATCAACACCGAGGCTGCTTCCATGAAGAACATCCGCAACAACTGGGATCTGTCAGCCCTCCGCGCCTCATCGGTGGTGCAGTATCTCATCGACCACTTCGGCGTGGCCCCCAAACGCCTGACAGCCGGTGGCCGCGGCGAATTCAATCCCGTGGCCTCCAACGACACCGAGGTGGGCAAGCAGCGCAACCGCCGCACACAGATCATCATCACCCCGAAGCTCGACCAGTTCATGGACTTGATCGACAAGGCTCCCGAGGAGCAATAATCGGACAAGCGCCCATCCGCAAAAGCAAGCGGGCATGAAAGTCATCTGCTGACTTTCATGCCCGCTTATTTGTTTTTTCCATCCTTCCATCGCAGCTCAAGGCTGTCGTCGCAAGATGGCAGCCCGGCGTCTTCAGCCACCGCGCCCGCTTCGCTTTATCATATTCCTCACCTCGGCCACAAACCGGCTGTCTGCTGCCAAGTCCTCAACATTGAGGTGCATGCGGTATCGCCAATAGTGATGCGGATCTGCCGGGATGTTGATGCGCTCCGCATTGGGGTCAGCCAGTCGCAACCGCTCGCTGATGGCCAGCCAGTCCTGGATGCTCAATACACACAACATCGAGTGCGACGCGAGTTGTCCGGCCACCACCTCGCGCGCCAAGTCGCCCGACAACGGGTGCGGCGCCGCGCCCTCATGGTGCATCATGACATTGTAGTATTCCTGCGTCCGCTGCGGGTCTTCGTCCCACCACTGGCGCAAGGTAGGCATGTCATGTGTGGAGAAGGTGCACACGGAGCGATAGGGATTGCGCTCCGGATGACTGAATCGCACAAAAGCCTCCTTGGGCATCGACTGTATCTCAAGCGTCAATATCTTCAGCTCATTCATCACCCAGGGCACACAGGCAGGCACCATGCCGAGGTCTTCGGCGCATACCAACATGCGCGTGGCCTGCACGAGCCGCGGCAACTTACGCATGGCCTCATGATACCAGAACTGGTTGTTACGATGATAGAAATAGTCCTCATGTATGCGATTGAAGGCCGCCCTGTCACTGTCCGACAGCATCTCATAGGCGTAATCGGCCTGTGCGGCGATGCGCGGATGATAGAGGTGGATGTTCTTGTGGTCACGCAAAAACAACACATTGCTTATCAGCGCATAGAGTCCATCGCGTATCTGGTCCAACGACGCATACTGGCGAGTGCGTTCCTGCTCATCGTCCACCGTCTCTTTCAGCCTTTCCTTCAAGTGCCAGAAATGTCCTTCCACCTGCCGCTGGGTGGCAAATTCCGGGCGCAAGTCCCAGCGTCCATTGTCTTTGCGCATCAGATAGCGGTCCTTCACCGCCTCGCCCTGGTCGCCAAAGACGCGAGTCACCAGCTCGTCGGTGATGAGCGGTTCGCAATAGAGGCGCTCGCGGAAGGGCAATCCATAGCTTTCAATCTCATCGCTCGTCATGGCCAAAGACGGCTGGAACTGTCCGAGCAAGCCATGCACCGACGAGACTGGAATTTCCCAAATTCGGAAGAAGCCCAGCACATGGTCGATGCGATAAGCGTCGAAATAGCGTGCCATATTCTGGAAACGTCGCTTCCACCACAAGCATCCATCCTTGAGCATCTCATCCCAATTGTATGTGGGAAAGCCCCAGTTCTGACCGTTCACGGAGAAAGCGTCTGGCGGTGCGCCCGCCTGCCCGTTGAGATTGAAGTATTTGGGCTCCATCCACACGTCGCATCCCTCACGGTTCACGCCGATGGGAATGTCGCCCTTGAGGATGACGTGACACTGGCGCGCATGGCTATGAGCGTCAGCCAACTGCTCGCTGAGCACAAACTGAACATAATACCAGAACGACACATCCCGGTAAGCCTTGGTACGTGGATGGGTCAGGGCATCACGCCAGGCCTCATCCCAAAGGTTGTGGTCGGGCCACTCCTTGAAGTTGGGCGTACCGTAGCGATCGCGCAACGTGGCGTACGCCGCATAGGGCACCAGCCACGGTGAAGCCTCGCCGAAGAACCTCTTGAAGGCGGCAGCGCGCATCGTGCGTTGTCCCTCTTGTTCAAAGAGCAGGCGCAAGTAAGCCATCTTGGCCCGCATGACCTCCTCATAGTCTATCTGCGGCAGAGCATTGAGCCGCTTCCGAAGGATCTCAAAGCGTTCGCGTTGCCGCGCATCCCTGAGGGAAGGCAGTTGTGTGAGGTCCACATACTGCGGATGGAGGGCGAAGACCGATATGCAACTGTAAGGATAGGAGTCGCCCTTGGTGTGGTGTAGCGTGGTATCATTGACCGGCAGGACCTGCAACACACGCTGTCCTGTGCTTGCCACAAAGTCGATCATCTTCTTCAAGTCGCCAAAATCGCCTACGCCGAAGCTGGCGGCGGAACGCAGGGAGAACACAGGGACGAGGGTGCCCGCCAGTCGGGTGTCGCAGATGGCGAAGAAGGCCATGGGGAAATTGCATACATGGACAATGCCGTGACGCGGCTCCGCCAGGTCGACAGAGCGATTGCACCCCGTCTCCCAGATGGGTATGGCAGGCTGACGGTCGTCGAATGCCACAAACTTAAACTCATGGTGGCCGCCCCCCAAGTCATCCGCATCCACATCGGCCACCCACTCATTGTGGTTGTGCTCGGTCATGGGAAGCGCCTTCGCCGGATCCCAACAGCCCAGCGTGTCAGCGTCGCCCACGAGTGCCAGTCGTTGGTGATCGAGCAACTGGGGAGCTCGCACCACAAGACGCAAGGTGCTGTCGTAGGCTGAGGCAGGCGTGTGGGCGCTTACGCCGTGTGGATGGATGCAGTCGGTGTAAGCCGACGTGTAGAGGTACGCGTCTTCCGGAATGTCCACCCAATAGTCGTAGACCAAGTATTCAGTGGCCTTCTTGGCCGACAGGTCCAGACGATGGGTAAGCAATGTCCACTCGCGCCGCAGCTCGCTACCCGCGCGCTCCAGGGCATAAAAGTAGTTGATGGTAGTATCCGAGGGTTTGGGCTCAAGGGTGCCATGCCACTGCTCACCGTCGAGTGTGGTCATACGGTGGTGTTCCTCGGTGCCGTCGGGCGCCAGGGTGTGGAGCACCAGTTCCTCACCCATGCGGGTCCTATATGCAATGTTCAGGATGATGTTCATCGTTTTCAAGTTAGTTTGATTTCATTCGATACGGATGGCCAGCGACACGTTGTTGCCATCCACGGTGACCCGATAGCGGCTGTTCTCGCCTGTGATCTTGTCACCCAGCCAATAGCCCAGCCATGTGCCCCCCACACCGATGGCCGCACCGGCCGCCACGTCTTGCCACTCATGCCTGTTGCGCACGATGCGGTCCACCGCCACCCCTGTAGCCACAGCGTAGCCTCCCACGCTGATCCAGGGCGACACGTGGCGAAACTCCTTGTCGAGGATGGCGGCTCCCGCAAAGGCCACCGTGGCGTGCCCTGACGGAAAGGCCCTGTTGTCGGTGCCATCAGGACGCCGCTCATGAATGGCATGCTTCAGCGCCCACGTGGTGCCACAGGCCAGCACATAGCTCGCGGCCGTGTTGACAGCCATGCGCTTCCACGAGCTGGCACTCTCCACACCACAGGCCTTCAGCGCATAGGCAGACGCCACGGGCACGAAGCGCATCCAGTCGTCGGGCCCGTCACCGTGATAAGTCTTCTGCGCCCTGACGGGCACGAGAGCCACCCAAAGCAGGATGGCCAAACTGCCCCAGCGGCGTGAGCGTTGGCGGCCCGCAGGTCGCCGGTTATAGTTTTCCTTGTTCATGATACGAATAATAGTTGCCATCCGTCACGATGACGTGGTCGAGAAAACAGATGCGCATGGTCTCGCAAGCCTTGCGGATGCGCTCTGTGAGCAAGTCGTCTTGTCGCGAGGGGGTGAGGTTTCCGCTGGGATGGTTGTGGCACGCTGCCAGCACGGTGGCGTTGCTGAGCAGCGCCTCGCGCATGATGACACGGATGTCGACGGCCGTCTCGGTGATACCCCCATGACTGATGCGCACCTCCCTGATGAGTTTGAAGCGCTGGTTCATCAGCAGGACGTGGAACTCCTCCACGTCGAGGTCCTGCAGCTTCGGGTGCATGAGGTTGTAGATGGCGGTGGCCGACCCGATGTCGGTGCGCTCCTCAGCTCGCTCCCGGGCCCGCCGCTTGCCCAACTCGCAGGCGGCCAGGATGGTGATGGCCTTGGCTGGTCCGATGCCCTTAAACTGCTGGAGGTCGCGTACGGTCATCTTTCCCAGCGTGTTGAGATTGTTGTGACAGGCAGCCAGCACGGTCTTCATCAGGTCGACGGCACTCTGCTGGGGTGTGCCCGACCCGATGAGGATGGCCAGGAGCTCGGCATTGGAGAGAGCCTCGGCCCCCATCCGGTCGAGTCGTTCGCGCGGACGGTCTTCTTCGGCCCAATGGGTGATGGTCAGGTTTGGCATGTGGTCAGTTGGCTCTTGGGGATTTTGCACGTCGGTTGACTTGCTGTTTCGGTTGATGGATGGAACTTGGTTTACTTATAGAAGTTGTGCTTGTATGCCTCAAACTCGTCTTTGCCTCTCACACAGCGCAACCACCAGGCTTTCAGAAATCCGCAACCGTAGCCCATGAGTTGGGTGAAGGCGGCGCGCACGGCGAGGGCGGCGATGCGCAGGCTACCCGTCTGGCAGTTGGCGTCGAGGAAGATGACGGCTGCATAGAGGACAAGCAGCGCCAGCGACAACGCACTGACCGTCAGCGGCAGGGCTTGTTCCATGCCGTAGCCGGCATAGAAGAGGGCCACGGCGCCAGCGATGCCACCAAGGAAGAGAAGTGCCAACAAGACGACACCCACGGTGAACACGGCAGGCAGGAGGTGAACCACCTTCAGCGAGTCGGGATACTTCTTGTAGAGGTTGATGCGGGCTATGCCACTATTGAACACCTGCCGCCAGAACTTGCGGAAGTCGGTGCGGCGCTTGTGGTAGACCCAGGCTCCGGGGAAGAGGCGTGTCTTGAAACCGGCCTTGATGATGCGGATGGAGAAGTCGATGTCCTCGCCGAAGCGCATCTTCGAGAATCCGCCCAGCTGGTTGTAGACCTCGCGGCGGATGCCCATGTTGAAAGATCGTGGATAAAACTTGTCGAGCTTTTTCTTGCCTCCACGGATGCCACCGGTGGTGAAGAAGGAGGTCATGGAGTAGGAGATGGCTTTCTGCACGGGCGTGAAGGTGTCGGCGGCGCGGTCGGGTCCGCCAAAGGCATCGCAGGGCTCGCGGCGAAGCTCGTCGTCGACGGCCTGGAGATAGCCTTCCGGCAGGACGACATCGGAATCGAGGATCAGCACGTAGTCGCCCGTGGCGCGCTCCACGCCGTAATTGCGGCTTTGGCCGGGCCCACTGTTTTCCTTCACATAATAGTGGACGGGCATCTTGCCTTCGTAGCGCTCACACACGCTACGGCAGGGATTCTGCGAGCCGTCTTCGACGATGATGACCTCGAAATCCTTCAATGACTGGTCAAGCAGACTGTCAAGCAGCTCATCGACCTCGTCCGGACGGTTGTAAACAGGTATTACAAGGCTGTATCTCATTTCTTGGGAATTATAGGTTAAAAGACAGTCATGGAAGTAACAAAAAAGGGCAAGAAGGCTACGGCCATGGCCTCGCCATGGTTCACGTCAACCTTCTTACCCTTACGTTATCTCGTTGTGCGCGAGTTACTTCTTCTCAGTCACACGGCTGACATAGCTGCCGTCCTCCGTGCTGATGGTGATGACGTCGCCCTCGTTGATGAACAGGGGAACACGCACCTCAGCGCCAGTCTCCAGTGTGGCAGGCTTTGTGGCGTTGGTGGCAGTGTTGCCCTTCACACCCGGCTCAGAGTGAGTCACAGTGAGGTTGGTCTTGGGGGGCATCTCGGCAGAGAGGATGGTGCCGTCATCGGCAGAGATCTGCACGTCGACGATGTCGCCTTCCTTCATGTACTCACCGCCAGTGATGAGGTCGCGGCTGATGGGGAATTGCTCGAAGGTCTCCTGGTTCATGAAGATGCAGCCTGTGGGATCCTCATAGAGATACTGGTAAGAACGGTGCTCCACACGCACGTCATCAAGCTTGAAGCCCACCTGGAAGGTGCGGTCGAGGACGCGGCCGTCGGCCACGTTCTTCAGCTTGGTGTTCATGACAGTGTTGCCCTTGCCCGGCTTGCGGTGCTCAAACCAGATGCACTTCCAGATGCCGCCATCCATGCGGATGCAAGTGCCTTTTTTGATTTCCTGTGAATTGATCATTGTTGTATGTCTATGATATTGTTGTTGTTATCAATTTAACGGCTGCAAAGTTACTACATTTTTATAGAAAACGCATAAATTGAAGCCGAAAAAACGCTTATTTCTTTGCCGTTTAAAAAATAATGAGTAATTTTGCAGCCCAAAAGGAATGCTTTGGCCATTCCAAGCTTCACAAGCAACAATAAACAATTAAATATCAACAAAAATGAAAAGAACATTCCAGCCTCACAATCGTCGTCGTGTGAACAAGCATGGCTTCCGCGAGAGAATGGCCACCAAGAACGGCCGTCGCGTGCTGGCTTCCCGCCGCGCCCATGGCCGCAAGAAGCTGACCGTCTCTGACGAGAACCACGGTAAGTAATCGCTCGGACACACTCCGACCGACGATAAAAAGCAGCATGAAAGCGCAAGCTATCATGCTGCTTTTTGTGTTACAGGCAAATGGGCAAAATGTCAGTAGAAAGAAAAAGGGCTCTTCCCCGAATTTAGAGTGATGAGGCACTTGCGTTGGGATTGAGCGTAAGCCCATTGAAGAAAACGGACAATGTAT
>DJOV01000064.1:0-2769 GCA_002437285.1 Prevotella sp. UBA6429
ACATTGTCCGCTTTCTTGCCGACGATTTCCGATTGTGCCTCTTGGTGCCATGAGCATCGGTAGCGCAATGGAGCCGAGGGGAGCCACGATGCCCATGAACTACATTTTGGTGACAAAACACGGAAAACCATCCGTTTTCCTTTGCCAATCCGCTCGTTTGCGCTACCTTTGCAAATCATAAAAAGAACGGCAATGAAAATCATCCAACCCCAATTTGAGATATGGCCGCAAGCGCCAGGCATCGATGGCATGTACCGCCAGATCGAGCGTGTGGGCCGCGTGTGCTACAAGAGTGAGGACCACTGCACACCCACCTCGGCGCGCCCCTTCGTGGAGCGCATGCTGAAAAACCGCCATCTGGCCATGCTCGAGCATGGCACTGTCTACCTGCAAGTGGCAGCGAAGGCGGGCAACCAGGACAGCACGCAAGCCCGATACGACCGCAACAAGTTCTCCGTCGTGCGTGTGCATGACGGTGTGGCTTACGTCACCACCAACTTACGCGTGCTGGCCGAAAACGACTGGATGGACGACTTGCAGCTGCTCTGCGAGCCCACGGAGCACCATGAGCGCCGCGTCACCGTACACTTCACCACCCAGATAGCCATCACGCGTGAGTTCAACCGGCACCGGGTAGACTCCATGGCCGAACAGTCGACACGCTACTGCAACTACTCCAAGGACAAGTTTGGCAGCGAGATAGCCATCAACCTGCCCCTGTTTGTGGACAGCCTGCCGCAAGACGACTACGCCGACAGCATCGCTTGCGGCAATGTGGCGCTCGAGGGCAACTACCTCGTCGACCTGGCACGCAAGGTGGCCACGGGCGAAGCGACCGACATAGAGAACTGGCTCTTTGCCAACGCGGCGGCCGAGAGGGCTTACATGAACCTCGTGGCCGCCGGGCGCAAGCCGCAGGAAGCGCGCGTGGTGCTGCCGCTCGACACCAATACCGAACTGGTGCACACGGCTTTCGTCTCCGACTGGAAGCACTTCTTCGACCTCCGCGCGCTGGGCACGACAGGCGCACCCCACCCCGACGCCAAGGCCTTGGCGCTGCCGCTCTATCAGCGCTTCGTGGAAGAGGGATGGATCGCACCCGACAAGTGAGCCGCGACACGTGGCGACTCGCTTGAGAAAACAAAGACGCATCATCCTGAAAGCAAACATCGTACAATCATCAAGCATCATAGGAAACATATGAAAAAGCATTACGCATTATTATTCATGGCCTTCCTGATGTGTGCAGTAGGCACGGCCGACGCCATCACGCGCCAGCAACTGGTCTCCTACGCCGCATCGCTGAAGGGCAAGAAAAAAGCCGAGCTCAAGACTGCTCTCTACCAACTGATGAACAGTGGCAAGAAGACATTGTCATACGGCAGCGGCTCAGCTGGCACCTGGTGGGGATTCTATGTCACCGACCGTGACCCGAACACCAACGAGGTCATCAACCGCTACAGCAGCGAGAAGTTCTACTTCGGCAAGCGGGGCAGCGTCCCGGCGGGCATGAACATCGAGCACTCGTTCCCCAAGAGCTGGTGGGGCGGGGGTAAGAACGAGGCCTACAAGGACCTCTATGAGCTCTATCCCTCGCCATCAAAAGGCAACAGCGAAAAGAGCAACTACCCCATGGACGTGGTGAGCGAAGCCTCCAGCGAGGAGGAAGGATACGACAAGGTGGGCACTGCCACACACGTCAGCGGCAAGGCTTGGGAACCGGGCGACCGCTACAAGGGCGACTTTGCGCGTGGCTACATGTACATGGCCGTGACCTACTCGAACCTCACCTTCTCAGGAACAGGATTGAAGACCATGCAGGCCAATGCCTCGGGCTATCCCGGCATGCTGCAATGGGCCACCGACCTCTACCGCGAATGGAGCGGCAAGGACAAGGCCGACAGCCTGGAGGTGGCGCGCAACAACGCCGTGGCCGACATACAGAACAACCGCAACCTCTTTGTCGACTTCCCCTACCTGTGCGAATATGTGTGGGGCGACAGCGCGGACGTGGCCTTCGACCCGGACAATGCCATCACGACGGCGTCGGACGACTCGCGCTACGGCTCTTACACACCGCAACCGCCCACGCCAGGCGACACCACCCAGGTGGAGGGCGACCATGTCTTTGCCCAGCTGCAGCAGGGGCTGCCCACGGCTGGCAAGCGATACCTCATCGTGGCTGAGACGAGTGGCAAGCTCTATGCCGCCAAGCCCGTGTCGGTGTCAAGCAGCAAGGCGTATGGCTACCTCTACACCGACGGTGTGATGGACGAGAACGGCAAGATCACCCTGAGCGACGACAAGGATGCCTACACCTTCGAGGAGGCCGACGGTGGCTACTACCTGAAGGACAGCCAAGGCCGCTACTATTACCAGGACAAGACATACACATCATTCACCCCGACCACCTCACAGGACGAGGCTGACGTGTGGACGGTGACGGCCAACAGCGACGGCACCTACACCATCAAGGCTTCCGACTCGGGCAATGTCATCATGTACAGCGCCCAGTACAAGTCGTATGGCAACTATCCCGCCGAGAAGCAGAGCGGCAATGTCTTGCCTTATCTCTATGAGGAGGTGAAGCAGGAGACGGGCGTAGCGGCTCCCACACTGGTCCGCGTCCCGGTCGAGGCCGTCTACACGCTGCAAGGCGTGCGCGTGAGCCAGCCCACGCAGCCAGGCATCTACATCCGTGGCGGCAAGAAGTTTGTGGTGAAATAAGCGCAGGCTCCATAGCCACCCAAGACAAAAGGGCCATCCCCG
>DJOV01000064.1:2854-7707 GCA_002437285.1 Prevotella sp. UBA6429
CGGGGATGGCCCTTTTGTCTTGTGGGTAGGTGCTTCTACTCGAATGTCACATCCTCCACATGCTCGCCGATGAACATGTGGGCGAAGTCGGCGGTCTTGTACCAACCGGGTTTGCCGGGCATCTTGTCGAAGATGTGCTGGCCGTTGATGCGCAGGTTCTTGAAGTGGATGCCGCTGACGGTGCGGCTCTCGTTGTAACCGGTCAGGAGCGAGAGGTTGGCGTGTGTGCCGTCGTAACTGATGTTCTCGAGCGTGATGTTGCGGATGCCGCCGCCGGGAGCGTGGCAGTACTTGCGGTTGTAGCACACGCGGAAGTTGAAGAGCATGCCCTCGTCGATGTCCTCGATGCGGATGTTGCGGAAGGTCATGTCGCGCACGGTGATGTTGTCGCCGTCGTTGATGGCGATGCAGCCCTGGTAGTCCACTTGCTTCTCACGCTGCTGCAGGATGTCAAGATCCTCATAGGTCACCTGCTCGATGACCTCATGCCGGTCGATGTCGCCGTGGAGGCCGATCATGATGGGGTGTGCCACGTCGGCCCAGTAGACGGCGTCCTTGACGCTGATGTTGCGGCAGCCACCGCGATAGCCCTTGCGGGTGCAGTAGATGGTGGAGCAGTCGTCGCTGGTGCGACAAAAGACATGATTGTAGCTGACATCATTGCTGGCAAAGACATTCATGCCGTCGCCCCATCCATACCAGCTGATGACCTTGGCGTTGCTCACGCTGACGCGCTCGCTGCCGCCCACGGGTATCTGCGTGGTGATGGGGCCGTCGACCACCACGTCGCGTGAGTACCTGACCATGATGCCCTCGTGCTGGCGCTCCGGCGTCACGATGCCGTGGCCGATGACCTTGGCGCCCTGTGCCTGCCACACCGAGGCAAAGCCCTTGATGTAGGCGCCGCCAGCCACATAGAGCACCTGGCCGGAGCCCACACGGATGGAGTCCTGTCCGAGGTCGTGGTAGCCCGGACCATAGAAGAGCACGTCCTTGCGCTTCACGCCATAGGCCTTGGCCACCTGCCCGGCGTTGCGGTAGGCGGGCGTGGCGGCGTTGGCGAAGAGCTGCAGGTTGTGGTAGATGTCGCCGTTGACCTCCACCGAGAGGTCGAGCGGACGGTCGATGCTGAAGCTAATGGTGTTGCCCTTGACGGTGGCGACGATGCCCTTCGACAGCGGGCGGACGCGGGCTGTCGTCACGTTGCCCTTGTTCCAGGTCACCTCGATGTCGACCTTGCCCGAGAAGTCGAAGTAGGCCACCGACGTCTTCTCCGTACGATGCTTCCCGTTGTCGGTGTGGTCCACGTTCCATGCGTAGGCGTCGACAGGTTGCCAGGAGCCTCCCTCCGTGCGTACCCGCACAGAGAAGTCGTCGTTGAGGGGTGCGCCGGCCGGCGCAGGATAGGTGTTGAGCGTGGTGGCGGACACCGCCGACACGATGAGCAGGATGGTCGAGAGAATGTAAAAGCGGAGTTTCATGACTTATCGGTTGATGTGTTTCTTGCCGTTTCGGATGACGATGCCCTTGTAGCTGGTGCCGACGCGCTGGCCGCTGAGGTTGTAACACCTGCCATCGGCTGGCCGGTCGGCCTGCAGGTCACGTATGCCTGTGGGGTCATTGTAGGGAATCAGCTCGACGGGGAAACAGGTGGGCACCGAGTAGGTGGTGTGGTCCACCGTGCCGTCGTCGCCGATGGTGAAGTAGCAGGGGCGCTTGTTGCGGATATGATACCACTGTGTGCCCGTTGCCTTGCGGAAGTAATAAGGGGTGCGCGTGCTGGCCGTCATGCGCATGGTGAGGGCCAGGTAGCGCTGGTCGGCCAGGTTGAGGAGGTCATAGCAAGGCCCGTCAATGTTCTCGTTGGTGATTTTCCACACCTGTTCGTGCAGGGCGTCGCCTTCCTTCTTGGGCGTGAACGTGGCGTAGGCGTAGGATGTGCCCTCCACAGAGTTGTTGGTGAGATAGGTGTCGTGGAAGCGGTCGCGGATGAGATAGTAGCCGTCGGGGATGGCGCTGTCAAGCGTGTCGCTGATGTAGGCGGCGTAATACACGGTGTCGCTCTTGCCGTAGATGGTGTAGATGAGCGTGTCGACGACGCTGGTCTGGATGTTGTCGTAGCTGACGCTGCGGCCTTCAGCGCCGCTGCTCCAGTGGAAGGTGATGTCATGGAACGTGGCGGGCACATAGGGTGTGAAGGCTACCTTGTCGCCCGGCTGGCACACATACTGCACGGTGTCGGCCTTCACCTGGCCGTTGACGGTCATCTGCGGACGGAAGTATTTCAGGCGCACACGGATGGTGTCGCGCGAGACGGCGCCGCCCTGGTTCTTGAATGTCACGACAAAGGTGCTGTCCTTGCGGATGTTCTTCACGGTGATGCTGCTGGCCGTGGCACCCGTGTTCCACTGGTAGGTGCCATAGCCGCCCGTGCCTGAAGCTTTGAGGGTCACGGCCTCGTCATAGAAGATGGTGATGGAGTCGCTGGCCGTCTGGCCGCCATAGGTGGCTGTCGCCGTGACGGGCGACACCTCGCAGTCGCCCTGCACGGCGATGGAGAAGCAGAGTTGGCTCTTCACGCCATGTTGGTTGGTGTAGGTGGCACGGTAGACGTGGCTCTCGTTGGCCGTGACGGTGATGTCGCGCGTGGTCTCGCCGGTGTTCCATTGCCACAGACCCGTGTCCTCACAAGTGTCGGGAAGTTGCGGCATCAACTTGATGACGGTGCCCTTGGTCACGCCCGTGTTGTTGTTGGTCTTGTAGGTGTTGACCAGTCCGCCCAGCTCATTGTGGCGGAGCGTGTCCTTGCCTACCACCATCTTGGGGCTGAGCAGCGTGGGCACCTCCTCGGGGGTGGCGGCATGGTCGCGGTAGCTCATCAGCACGGAGTAGCCCAGGTGGTCGTAGCCACCGCTTGTGCTGCCCTGTCCGCCACCGTCGGGGCCATTCTTGAGCATGTCGGCGTAGGCCATTTCCGAATAGGGCATTTCCTTGCCCAGCACGCCCTTGTAGTGGCCGATGACGGTGCCCCAGTAGGGGCGTATCTGGTTGCCGAGGGCAGGGCCGGTCATGGTCCAGCAGCGGCTGTCGGTGTAGTAGATGCCGTTGGTGCCATACTTGTAGTTGGTCCAGGGTAGTCCTTCCACGCTCTGCGTCTCCGCGGCCAGGAACTCCACGCCTGCGGCCAGGCGGTTGTCCATGAACGAGAAGAGGTCGTCACCCTGGTTCCAGGCCATGTGGGCAATGTCCACAGCCAGTCCGAGCGACATCGTGGCGTGGCCGATGTCACGGCCGCTCTCCTGCATCTGGCCGATGATGCCATAGGAAGATGCCTTCAGGTTGTCGGGCGTGTCACTCACGGTCACCACCAGGTTGCCCATAAACTCCGTGAGGCCGTCGTTGAGGATGGGGTCGGCCGTGCGAGGGTCCTTGAATGTTCCCACTTGGTCGTACTTGATGTAGCTGAGGCCCTGGTTGTAGATGAACACGTCGTCGCAGAGCACACCGATCGACATCACGCACAGGGCGTTGCACAGTCCCCAGTTGCTCCAGTAGTGGCCGGGGGCCTGCCACCACTTGCCCGAGTTCTCCCATGTGCCGTTGCGGCCGCGCAGGAAACCGATGGCCGACGGATACCACACGCGCAGCATCCACTGGCGGAACTGCTCGAAGCGCTCGGGTGCCCAGCCGTCGTAGTCGCGCAGCAGCTCGGCGGCTTGCGCAAACTGGTAACCGTAGAGGCCGGCGGCCAGTGCGTAGTTGGAGTCACCGCTGATGCCCTTGGTGGTATTGGCCCACTGCATGAGCACACTCACGGCATGGCTCGCGTTGGCGGTATTGCCCGTTATCTTCCACACGAGGGCGTTCTGGTAGGCGATGGTCGCGCCACGGGCGGCGTTGATGTAGTTCTCGCCTTTGCCCCCGCCGCGCACGATGGTCTGCACGGGGTTGGTGCCGGCTGTCGACTGTGCGTAGGCGGCACTGGTCAGCACCTTGACGGCGGCCGTGATGGTGGGGTCGCCCTGGGCCAGCAGGCTCTTGATGCGGTCAAAGTCTTCCTGGGTGTGCAGGCCTCCTGGATGCACAAAGCCGCGGTCGCGGTTGTAGCTTTGCGCCATTGCGCCAAGTGTCAGGAACAAGGCGGTGAGAAGTAAGCAAACTTTCTTCATGTTCTATATCGTTTGATGTTTTCCCTATATGTTGTTTGATGTTTTTCTCCTATTATATGATATATGATAGTCTCCGACAAGTTTTATGCTTGCCAGATACACTCTTTTGGGCCGTATCGTCTGTTGCTATTAGAAGCCTGCGGCCTTCAAGGTCTGCCTCACCAGCTTGCGGGTGCGATAGAGCCTTCCCTCCACGGCACGCAACGAGAGGTCTGTGATCTGGGTGATCTCCTGGGGCGTCTTGCCGTCAAAGCGGCTGAGGGTGTAGACCCATGCGTCACATGCGGCCATGCGGCTGACCACGTTTCGCTCGGCCTGCAAGATTTGGCGACATTCCAACTCGCATGGTTCCACGGTGGCCTGCGGGCGCCACTGTCTCTGCTGCCGACGGCAATAGACGTGGTGACGCAACCAGTCGGTGCGCTTTTGGTAGGCGATGGTCACCGCAAGTCCCATGAGATGGTCAACAAGGATCACGTCAAGCGCCATCAACTTGACAAACACCTCTTGGACGAGATCTTCGCCATCCTCCTCGGGGATGCTGGCTTTTCTGAAAATGGATAGGAGCATGGGTCGTGCCTCTTCATACAGACGGCCGATAGCTTCCTGGTGCAGGGCAGTACTTTTTTCCATTTAGGTCGATTTAGGAATGGTTTTCGGTATGCAAAGATAATGCAAGTGCGA
>DJOV01000064.1:7839-22364 GCA_002437285.1 Prevotella sp. UBA6429
ATGTTATGCCGAGCCGTAGCTTTTCTGCTGCAAAGATAGTGAAGAAATCAGTATTTGACAAGCGTAATGCTTCCTCGGAGTGTCATTCCCATCAAAATGATGCACTTTCTGTATAACGCGCTGACAAATAGTGTGTTATAAATAAATGTTTGTTGCACTTTTCCGTTGGAAAGTGCAACGTTGGCGGTGTTGTTGAGTTCTGTTGAGCACCGTTGCTCACCACTTTTTTAGCGCCGGCACTTGGTTTCGCTTGTGATGTGAGGAACTTGATTCGGAAAGAAAGCGCCATGAATTCCGGTCATTCCCTCAGGCGTTTCATGTAGTCTTTTGGGGTCATGCCCGTAGTCTTCTTGAAAGCCACGAGGAATGGATTGCGGCTCTTGAAACCACACTGTTCGGCCAGGGCGGTGATGGTGAGGTTGTGGTTGGCGGGCTGTTGGGCCAACCGCTGGAATGCCTTGATGCGATATTCGGCGATGAAGTCGTAGTAGTTGCGGTGGAGCTGCACCGAGAAGAGTTGTGAGAGCGTGTGTGTGGAGCAGCCGAGTGCCTTGGCCAGGTCGGCCATCTGCAGGTCGGGGTTGAGGTAGGGCTGCTTTTCCTCCATGTATCGCAACAATGCTTGTTGCAACCTGCGCCCCTCCTTCTCGTCGAGACGGCTCTTCTGGTATTTCTCCGGTTGCGGTGCGAAGCGTTTCCAGAAGTAGGGCTTCCGGTAGTGGCGGCACCACAGCACATGCCCCGCCAGTGCCGCGAGCAATGTCATGGCGACAAGCATGAGAAGGGCCGAGGTGGTCATGGGCACATCGACGACCACGCTGCCACGCATCTCGGGCATGCCGACGGCCTCGATGCGGAGCGTGTAGCGCCCCGGCCATAGCCCGTGGTAAGTGATGGTGCGTGAGCGGTCGGCCAGCCGCCAGGTCTTGTCGTGTCCCTCCAGGCGATAGCGGAACGTCAGGTCGCGGGTGTTGCCGAAGGCCAACGGGGCGAACCGCACCGTGAACTCGCTGTTGTGGCGGCTCAGCGTGAGCAGGCTATCGAGCAGCACACCGCTCACCTCCTGTGGTGTGAACCAGTGGTCAGTCTGTATCTCCGACAGGGTGACGGGGATGTGGCGCGAGAGTGTCTGGCTGATGTTGCTCAGACGGGCGTAGACCAGCCCCCCGTTGGTGGCAGCCCAGTAGGTGCTGGTCGACGGGTCTACGCAGATGGCATGCGATTGGAATTGTGAGTTGGAAAGCCCGTCAATGTGGCCAAATCGTCGCACTTGTCCTGTGGCTCCCACCAAGTAGACGGCGTCGGAACAGGTGACGATGTAGCGCTTGGGTCCAAACGGCTCAATGTCGAGAAAGACCCTGCCGCTTCCCAAGGCCTTGAAGGCCAGTGTGCGGAGCTCTCCGTTTTCGGGATTGAGCACGGCGGGATTGCCGTTTTGGGGGACGAAGAGCATGCGTCCGTCGGCCAGCAGCTTGATGTTTTGCAGCATGCCCAGCTTGACCACACGGGATATCATGCCACTCGTGGTCACCATGCGTTGGTCGGGGTTCCACATGCACTGGCCGCCCGCTGTCGACACCCATCCGCGGCCATCGCGCGCCAAGCCCATGCAGAACACTTCGTTGTCGGGCAATTGTGAGTTGCGGGTGGTGTAGAGCCGCAGGGCTCCCGTGGCGTTGTCGTAGTGGCCCAGTCCCTTGGATGTGCAGATCCACAACCCTCCATGCTGGTCGCTCACCATGTCGTAGATGTTGGCTTCGGCCAATGGCGCCAGTTGTGCCGACGGCATTGTGGCAAGTGTGCTGGCGCTGAGGCGATGCAGGCCACCGCCGATGGTGCCCACCAGATAGGCACCGTCCACCCGGCGGATGCACGACACGATGTCGGCCCCGATGACGTCGCGGCCGATGTAGGCTAATGTGTGGCGCGCCTTGTCGACCACATAGAGGCCGCTCCGGGTGCCGAGCAGCGTGCGCTGTCCGTCGAGCAGGAAACAGCGAATGGCATGGTCGGCACTGTCGAACAAGCCTGCCACGCTGAAGGTGTGGAAGACACCGCGGTTCAGGAAACTGTAATCGAGACCAAAAAACTTGTAGCCTATCCAGTCGATGCCTTCGCTGTCGCGGCAGAAAACCGCGGGCGTGCCAAAGCGTGAGCGTGTGATACCTGACCGAGAGACCTCCGGTTGGTTGGTGTAATGGTGCGTCACCTGGCGGCTGCCAAGCGACAGCTCCACACAACCGTCAAACGAGGTGGCGGCCAGCAGGTGGCCGTGGGCGTCGGCCGACAGGCTTACGATGTTGTTGAGGTCGCTATAAAAAGGGGAAAACTGGCCGGTAGAGGGGTGGAAAGCGAGAATGCCGTGCTCACGCGTTCCCAAATAAACCTGTCCGCGGGCAAAGGTCATTGAGGTGAGGTGCGCAGCCGAAAGGGGAGCGGGCAGGTGGTGATAGGTAACGGCTGCGGGGCGCAGAATGGACGACACGCCCACCTGGTTGCCCGTGAGCAGGTAGAGACGCTGGCCGGCGATGACCAGTTTCCTAATGGCGTGATTGGCCGCAGGCTTGTGGGCGAAGATGTTGACAGCCGACACCTTGTCACCGTTCATCCGGAAGAGACCTTGCGCCGTGGCGATGTAAAGGGTGCCGTCGAAGGCATGCGCCATGTCGAAGACCTCCGTGTCGATGGCCTCGCGGTGTATGCGGCGTATGGAGAGGTGCCGCCTGTTGAGCTGCCATAGGCCCGCCTTGTTGCCTAAGAGCAATGACTCGTTGTCTTGCTCGACCATCGTGTTGACAGCCATGTTGCGTTGGTCGTCTCCCTTGGGGAAGTCGATGTTGAGCACATTGGTGCCATCGAAGCGCGACACACCTTGCTCGGTGCCGAGAAAAACGAAACCATAGCGGTCGCGCAGCACGCTTGTCACCGATGCGTTGTGCAGTCCGTCCTCCTGGGTCAGCGATCCCAGTTGGGGCGTCTGGGCTGTGAGGCACAGGGGCAACATCAAGAGAGTCAACAACAGGTCTTTCAGTCTCATGGGCTTAGTCTTATGGGCTTATGGTGAAAAGGTGGTGGTAAGGGTGACGCAAGATGTCACGTCGGGGACTACTGGTTGCCGTTTCGTATGTTGCGCGGATGGTGGGCCAGCACCTCTTGTCGGAGCGACTCATCGTCCATGTGGGTGTAAATCTCCGTGGTCCCGATGTCGGCGTGTCCGAGCAACACCTGGATGACGCGCAGGTCGGCGCCTCCTCGCAGCAGCGCCGTGGCAAAGCTGTGGCGTAGGGTGTGGGGCGAGATGGTCTTTCGGATGCCGGCGGCCTCGCCCAGCCGCTTGATCATGATGAGTATCATGGTGCGTGTGAGGTGGTGGCCCCGGCGGTTGAGAAACACATAGTCCTCCTCGCCTGGCTTGATGGTCATCTGTCGGCGATCGTCAAACCAGAAACCCAGTTCGCTGATTGCACGGTCGGAGATGGGTACCAACCTCTCCTTGTTCCCCTTGCCGATGACACGCAGGAAACGGTCATCGAGAAAAAGGTCTGACAACTTCAGGTTGACCAGTTCGCTGACGCGCAGGCCGCAGGAGAAGAACACTTCCACGATGGCCCGGTTGCGGTGGCCCTCGGCTGAAGTGAGGTCCACGGCAGCCTCCAGCCGGTCCACTTCCTCTGTAGACAGGTACTCGGGGATATGTTGGGGCAGATGGGGCGATTCGAGCAACTCGGTGGGATCGAGGTCGAGATAGCCGTCGATGACCAGAAAATGGTAGAACGACCGTACGCCACTGAGGATGCGCGCTTGGCTCTTGGGCCCGTTGCCACGCTCGTGCAACCAGGCGGCGAAATGCTCCAGGTCCTCAAGCTTCACGTCGAAGGGCGTGAGTTGTTGTTCGGCGAGGTGGCTGAGCAGCAGGCTGATGTCGTGGCGATAGGCGTTGAGGGTGTTGGGCGAGTAGCTCCGCTCCAGTTTCAGGTAGCGCATGTAGCGCCGCACCAACTCGTCCAGCGTCGTGCCGCTGGCGTGTCCGTTCTCCAATTTTGTCGACGAATTGCTTTGCGCTTTATCCATTTTCGCTTACCTTTGCATCGGAGAGGATGTCGATGGTCGGGTGCGAAAGTAAACTCCGCATGGCCTTCTGGCACCTTCTTCATGGCAAAATTAGCGAAAACGAAGGAAAAGACCAAGAAAATGAAGAAAATTCAGATTATCAACGGGCCCAACCTCAATCTGCTCGGCAAGCGCGAGCCAGGCATTTATGGCAAGAGCTCGTTTGAGAGTTACCTGCCTGCTTTGCGTCAGCGCTATCCCGATGTGCAGGTCGACTATTACCAGAGCAACATCGAAGGAGAACTCATCGACAAGATGCAGGAGGTGGGTTTCGGCTATGACGGCATTGTGCTCAACGCTGGAGCCTATACCCACACGTCGATAGCGCTGCTCGACTGCATCCGATCGCTCCGTTGTCCTGTGGTGGAAGTACATATTTCCAACGTCCACCAGCGCGAGGAGTATCGCCACCACTCCATGATCTCGGCGGGCTGCAAGGGTGTCATCTGCGGCTTTGGCCTTGACAGCTACCGGCTGGCTGTGGAGGCTCTCTTGGCTGACAACCCGCTACAGGAAGGCTGACGCGATGACCATCGACGACTATATCCTGGCGCACATTGAGCCGGAAGGCGACTACCTGCACCGTCTCTGGCGTGCCACCAACATACACACCATCCACGGACGCATGGTGAGCGGACACCTGCAAGGGCGGCTGCTCAAGTTGTTGGTGCTCATGCTCAAGCCACGCCGCATCCTGGAGGTAGGCACATTCTCGGGCTATTCGGCACTCTGCATGGCCGAGGGACTGAAGCAGCTCCACCTGTCGGGGTTGCTGTCTGATAGCGTCGTGGCTGGCGAGGCGTGCCGCCCCATGCTCTACACCTATGAAATCAACGACGAGATGGAGGACTTCACCCGTCCCTGGATTGAGCAGTCGCCCGTGGCCGACTATGTTGACTTCCGCATTGGAGACGCGGTCACCGAGGCTCCCAAGCTCGGGCTGACCTTCGACTTGGCCTTCCTCGATGGCGACAAGCGCACTTATGTGGAGGCCTATGAGACGCTCCTGCCCCTCATCAATGCGGGTGGAGCCATCCTGGCCGACAACACCTTGTGGGACGGACATGTGGTGGATCCCGCCTACGACCACGACCATCAGACCGTGGGCATACGTCGCTTCAACGACCATGTGGCTGCTGACCCGCGTGTGGAGAACGTCATCTTGCCCGAGCGTGATGGCATGACGCTCATCGTAAAACGGTGAGGAGAAGGAATGGCCGAATGAGCAAATCCTTCGTGATCTTGCCTTTTGTGAAGGTAATTGTTAGAATATACCTAAAGCCCAAGGGACTGCAATGGATCATTGCTTGTCTCTTGGGCTTGTTGGTGCTTGGCGTGATGGGGATGACACATTTGTGGCGGGATGCGTGCCAAGGCTGATGATGGGAATGTGAATGATGAGTTAAAACATTCAAAAATCAGCATGATTTGCCATCAATGGTTGCTTTTTCGACATCTGCAAAGGGACTATTCTCGTTTCTTTGTTGTATCTTTGCAAAAGATAGGCATTCCTAATGGATGAAGCCTGTAGGCTTGCGTGATTGCATGAGTTTGCATAATAACTGAAAACATATAGACTATGAGAAAAATCATTATGACGGCCCTTGTGGCTCTCGCTGCCCTTGGTGCACAGGCCAAGGGGTGGACGACGGAGCAGGTGGATGCCACCATCACCAAGGTCAATGACTATTGGCAACAGCACAACAAGGCGGAGGTGCGCTCCTTTTGGGACAACGCTGCCTACCACACGGGCAACATGGAAGCCTACAAGCTTCTGGGAAAGACCGCGTGGCTCGACTACAGCACACGTTGGGCTGAGCACAACCGCTGGATGGGAGCCACGGAGGCAGACCCGGCCAAGTGGAAGTATCGCCATTATGGCGAAGGCCAGCAGTTTGTGCTCTTCGGTGATTGGCAGATCTGCTTTCAGACTTATGTTGACCTTTATTGGATAGCCAACGCCCAGGGCGGTTCCGCGCGCAATGAGCGCATGGTGCAACGCGCCAAGGAGGTGATGGGCTATGAGGCCTACTCGAAGGCGCATGACTACTGGTGGTGGGCGGATGCCCTCTACATGGTGATGCCTGTCATGACCAAGATGTACAAGCTCACGGGCGACCGTCAGTATCTCGACAAGCTCTACGAGAACCTGCTCTATTCTGACAGCATCATGCTCGACGAGGAGACCGGGCTTTACTTCCGCGACGGCAAGTACGTTTACCCCAAGCACAAGACTGCGTCGGGCAAGAAAGACTTCTGGGCTCGTGGTGACGGATGGGTGCTGGCCGGACTGGCCAAGGTGTTGCAGGACATGCCCGCCGATTACGCCCACCGCGACTTCTTTGTGAAGAAGTATCAGCGCCTGGCCGCTGCCGTGCAGCAGCTGCAGCAGAAGCAGGGATACTGGACGCGCTCCATGATGGACCCCGAACAGGCTCCCGGCCCGGAGACCAGCGGCACCGCCTTCTTCACCTATGGATATCTTTGGGGTGTCAACAACGGGTTGCTCGATGCCAAGCAGTATCGCAAGACCATCGACCGCGCATGGAAGTATCTCACGGAGACCGCTCTCCAGCCCGACGGCAAGGTGGGCTATGTGCAACCCATTGGTGAGAAGGCCATCCCCGGACAGGTGGTCGACCAAAACTCACAGGCCAACTTCGGCGTGGGCGCATTCCTCCTCGCAGCCTGCGAGTATCACCGTTACTTAGACAAACAGAAATAACCAAAAACAATAACACATGAGAAAAGCATTGTTGATTACGGCCATGGCTGCCATGGCTCTCAACTTGAGCGCAGCCCGAGTGAAGAAGGCTGCGCCCGTGGAGCAGATGCCCACGTGGACTGAATGGCATGACCTGCAGGTCAATGCGGTCAACCGCTATCCGCTGCGAACCAATTTCTTCGCTTATGAGAATGAACAGAGCGCTCTGGCCGGCGACATGACCAAGTCGGCCAACTACCTCTCACTCGAGGGCGCTTGGAAGTTCAACTGGGTGGCCAACGCCGACCAGCGCCCCACCGACTTCTATAAGGCCGACTATGACGACTCTGCGTGGAAGACCATGCAGGTGCCTGGCATCTGGGAGATGAACGGATATGGCGACCCCACCTATGTCAACGTGGGATGGGGATGGAGATACATGTTCAACGGCCAAGACTACTTCAAGGGTTTCAAGAAGGAGTACAAGGTGACGGAGGACAGTGTGCCCGTGCCTATCTCCGACAACCATGTCGGCACTTACCGTCGCGTCATCGAGGTGCCTGCCAACTGGGACGGCAAGCAGGTCGTGGCCCACTTCGGCTCGGTCACGTCCAACATCTATCTTTTTGTCAATGGACACTTCGCCGGCTACGCCGAGGACAGCAAGGTCGCTGCGGAGTTCGACATCACCAAGTTTGTGAAGCCGGGCAAGAACCTTGTCGCCTTCCAGACTTTCCGCTGGTGTGACGGTTCATGGGATGAGGACCAGGACTTCTGGCGTCTGTCGGGCGTGGCGCGCAACTGCTACCTCTTCGCCAAGAACCCCGCCATCCAGGTGAGCAACGTCAAGATCACTCCTGATCTGCTCAATGGTTACCAGGATGGTGAGTTGCTCATCAACGTCAATGTGAAGGGCAATCCCATCATCGACTTCCAGTTGCTCAACGCCAACAACCAGGTGGTGGGCAAGTCGTCGGGCAGCTTCCACAACATGAGCACCGGTTCGGCACGTTTCACGGTCCGCAACGTCAAGAAGTGGACAGCCGAGACACCTTATTTATATACACTCCTTGCCATTGTCAAGGATCGTAAGGGCAATGTCGTGGAGGTCATCCCGCAGAAAGTGGGCTTCCGCAAGGTCGAAATCAAGAACAGCCAGTTGCTTGTCAACGGTCAGCCTGTGCTCATCAAGGGTGCCGACCGTCATGAGATGGATCCCGACGGCGGTTATGTCGTCACACGTGAGCGCATGATCCAGGACATCAAGATCATGAAGCGCCTCAATATCAATGCCGTCAGAACCTGCCACTATCCCGACGATCCCGTGTGGTATGACCTCTGCGACGAGTATGGTCTCTATGTCACCGCCGAGGCCAACCAGGAGAGCCATGGCTTCGGCTATGGCCAGAACTCACCCATTGTGACAAAGGCTTTCGCCAAGCAAATCCTGGAGCGCAACCAGCACAACATGGAGATGCAGTACAACCATCCTTCAGTCATCGTGTGGAGCTTGGGCAATGAGACCGACAACAGCCAGAACTTCGTGGACGCTTACAACTGGATCAAGAGCCAGGACAAGAGCCGTCCTGTGCAGTATGAGCGTGGCCTCTGGGGCCATGGCGATGATTCTGAAATCTTCTGCCCCATGTACTACAGCCACGACGCTTGCGACAAGTATGCCAAGAACGCCGACCAGAAGCGCCCGCTCATCCAGTGTGAGTACAACCACACCATGGGCAACTCAAGTGGTGGCTTCCTGGAGTATTGGGACCTCATCCGCAAGTATCCGAAGTATCAGGGTGGTTACATCTGGGACTTCGTCGACCAGGCCCTCCATCGCAAGCCCGACTTCAAGGCTTCGCGCACAGTGGCCGACTACGAGGCCATCTCGGCTTCTCTTGAGCCGGGCACCGGCAAGATGTCGCCCGTCTACACCTATGGCGGCGATTACAACAAGAAGGACGCTTCAGACAACAACTTCAACTGCAACGGCATCATCGCTCCTGACCGTCAGCTGAACCCGCACGCCTATGAGATTGCCTATGTCCACCAGAACATTTGGGCTGAGGCTGTTGATCTCGCCAAGGGACAGATTTCTGTGTACAATGAGAACTTCTTCCGTGACCTGAGCAATTACGAGCTCGTGTGGACCCTGATGAAGGATGGCAAGGCTGTCCAGAACGGCAAGGTGTCGCAGCTCAACGTGCAGCCCCAGCAGAAGGTGAACCTCACGTTGCCCTACACCATTCCGGCAGAGGGTGAGGTGATGCTCAACATCGAGTTCCGCCTGAAGAGTGCCGAGCCCCTCATGAGCAAGGGTCAGGTAGTGGCTTACCGCCAGTTGGCCGTCCGCGAGGTGAAGCCCGTGGCTGTCCAGCAACCCACACAGAAGACCAAGCTGAAGCTGGCCGACGACAAGAAGGCCAATGTGGTGAGCGTGAGCGTGAAAGACCAGTTTGACATTGTGTTCGACAAGACAACCGGTCTGCTGAAGACCTACAACGTGGCAGGCAAGAGCCTGTTGCCCGAGGGCGGCACCCTGCGTCCCAACTTCTGGCGCGCCGTGACCGACAACGACATGGGCGCTGGCTTGCAGGGCCGTTTCAAGGCTTGGCGCAATCCGGCCATGAACCTCACTTCCGTCACCTCAACGAAGGTAGGCAAGGTCGGTGCACGCGTGGTGGCTGTCTACGACATGCCTGACGTGAAGGCCACGCTGACCCTCACTTATGACATCGACGGCGAGGGTGCCATGACCGTCTCCCAGCAGATGAAGACCACTCCTGATGCCAAGGTCAGCGACTTGCTGCGCTTCGGCATGGTGATGGACCTCGCCTACAACATGGACCAGAGCGAGTTCTACGGCCGCGGCCCCATCGAGAACTACGTTGACCGCAAGGCCAGCCAGAATGTCGGCATCTACAAGCAGACCGCCGACCAGCAGTTCTTCCCCTACATCCGTCCGCAGGAGACAGGCACCAAGAGTGACATCCGCTGGTGGAAGCAGACCACTGCCGAGGGACTTGGCTTCCTCGTGACCGCTCAGGAGAGCTACTTCGACGCCAGTGCCCTGCACTACAACATCAGCGACCTCGACGAGGGAGACAGCAAGGCTCAGCGCCATTCACCCGAGGTGCCCAAGAGCAAGTACACCGAGCTTTGCCTTGATCTCGCACAGTTTGGCCTGGGTGGCGAGAACAGTTGGGGTTCATGGCCTCTGCCGCAGCACCGTTTGGGCTATAAGGACATGACCTTCACCTTCCATATCACTCCCCTGGGCGTGAAGTAAGGACGATAGGATCTCCATAAAAAAAGTCCTTGCGGACGGTGTGCCTCAGCGCGCTCCCGTCCGCAAGGATTTTTTTTAGGTGGGTTCTATAAATTACCACCATAACGATATAAAAAAACAGTGGATTACGTTTTGCCAGATTTTTATGGAACCCATCTTGAAAGAGTGGTGGTACGAAAAACGAGCCGCCCCTGCCAAACTTTTGGCAGGGGCGGCTCGTTTTATTTGGGCGATGATGATGTCTTACACGAAGTCCTCGCCCTTTTTCAGTTGTGTCTCGTTGACGTATTTGCGTACCAGTGCCGACGAGTCTTCTTTCTTGCAGATGAGCAGCACGTTGCCTTTCTCCGCCACGATGAAGTCCTCCAGTCCATTGATGACGCCCAGGTGGCCCTTGGGCAGCTTGATGATGTTGCCATGGCTGTTCTCGATCATCACCTCCGAGTCGATGACCACGTTGTCTTCATCGGTCTTGGGCAGTGCCTCGTAGATGCCGTGCCATGTGCCCACATCGGCCCATCCGAAGTCGCACCTCATCACGCTCACGTGGTCCGACTTCTCCAGGATGCCCATGTCTACCGACAGGTTGGGGTAGGCGGTGAAGTGCTCCATCATGTAGTCTTCCTCTTCCTTGGCGGTGGCGTGATCGTTGAGCTCGTCAAGGTTGCGCAACACGGGTGGCAGGATGCGCGAGAACTCCTTGCGCAGATGGTGCACGTTTGACAGGAACAAGCCCGTGTTCCAGTAGAACTCGCCACTGTCCATGAACATTTGCGCAAACTCGCGGTCGGGCTTCTCCGTGAACGCCTTCACCTTGTAGACGTCTTGCTGCTGAGGCTCTCCCATCTGTATGTAGCCGTAACCGGGCTCGGGCCTTGTCGGCTTGACGCCCATCGTGAGAAAGCTGTCGTTGGCAGCCACAAAGGCCAGTCCTTCCAGCACGTTTCTGCGGAACGCGTCCTCGTTGAAGACCAGCTGGTCCGATGGCACGGCTATCATGCAGGCATCGGGGTCGAGCTGCGAGATGCGGTGGTTGGCCCAGGCGATGCTGGGTGCCGTGTTGCGGTGAATGGGCTCCGCCATGATGCGCTCGCGGGGGACGTTGGGCAGTTGCTGTGTCACCAAGTCGAGGTAGTCGATATTGGTGTTGACAAATATGTGTTCGGGGTCCAGTATCTTCGCCATCCTGTCGTAGGTCTGCTGCAACTGGGTGCGGCCTGTGCCGAAGAAGTCGATGAACTGCTTGGGGTGCATCTCGCGGCTGCAAGGCCACAGGCGACGCCCTTTGCCGCCGGCAAGAATCAAGCAATAATTATGATCAACAGATGTCATAGGCTAAGTACAGATTTAAAATTCAACAATGCGAAGTTACAACAATAAAACGAGACGGCCACACCCTTTAGTATTTATTTGGATAAGTTTTTGATATTTTTACCAAACCCTTCATGCCCCCCAAATTCTTTTTGCTAACTTTGCATAAGAAATGCATAAGATAAGCAGCGCCCGGCCATTTGAAAGCGGCTTTCATAGTGCCCGTTAGCGTTGTCTCCCCATACGAAAACAACCAATCATGACAACGAAGCAGATTCTTCTGATCAACGATATTTGCGGATACGGCAAGGTGGCCACGGCGGCCATGTTGCCCATCCTTTCCTATATGGGCCACTCCACCTACAACCTGCCGACAGCCATCGTGTCCAACACGCTCGACTATGGCAAGTTCAACCTCCTCGACACCACCGACTACATCACGGGTGTCTTTCCCGTGTGGAAGGCTCTCGGCTTCCGCTACGACGCCATCGCCACGGGCTTCATCGCTTCGGAGCGGCAGGCGCGCATCGTGTCGCAATATTGCCGTGAGCAGGCCGCCCACGGTACCACCATCTATGTGGACCCCATCATGGGCGACGAGGGAAAGCTCTACAACGGTGTGACGCCGGCCACCATCCAGAGCATGCGCGAGATGATCGCCGTGGCCGATCTCATCTACCCCAACCACACCGAGGCTTGCTATCTCACGGGCTCCGGCTATCACGCCGAGGGCGTGAGCCATGAGGAGGCCGTGGCCCTGGTCGACGGCTTGCGGGCCATCGGCAGCAAGTCGGTGCTCATCACGTCGGTCAGGGTCGACGGGCAGCCCAGTGTCGTGGGCTACAACCATCTGTCGGGCGATTACTTCTCACTGCCCTACACCGAGATACCCGTCCACTTCCCCGGCACGGGCGACATCTTCTCGGCGGTGCTCATCGGCCACCTGCTGGCTGGCGAGGCACTGTCATCGGCCACCCGCGAGGCCATGGATGCCGTCTACCGGCTGATAGACTTGAACAAGGACAACGAAGATAAGAACCGCGGCATTCCGCTCGAAAAATACTTGAACATTCTCTGATGGACTGGTTACACTCGCTCTTCTCCATCCACTCGTCCACCGAGTCGATGGTTGTCATTTCGCTGATCATTGCCATAGGCATGGCCTTGGGCAAGGTCAAGGTGATGGGAGTCTCGCTGGGCGTGGCTTTCGTCTTCTTCATCGGCATCCTGGCCGGCCACTTGGGGCTGACCGTCGACGCCACGGTGCTCGACTATGCCGAGACCTTCGGCCTCTCGATGTTTGTCTATTGTCTCGGCCTCCACGTGGGCCCCAACATCTTCGGGTCGCTCCGCCATGAGGGCATGGCGCTCAACCTGTGGAGCCTGGCCATCATCGTCGCGGGCACCCTGTTTGCCCTTGCCCTGGTGCCCGTCACGGGTGTCAGCCTGCCCGACATGGTGGGCTTGCTCTGTGGCGCCACCACCAACACGCCGGCCCTTGGCGCGGCCACGCAGGCGCTGGATGTGCTGGGCTTGCCGTCTGACAGTGTGGCCCTGGCCACGGCTGTCACCTATCCGCTCGGTGTGGTGGGCGTCATCATCGCCATGATGCTCATCCGCAAGTGCTTCGTCAAGCCCTGCGACCTTGAGGTGAAGCCCCTCACTGACGACGACCACACCTACATCGCACAGTTCATCGCGATGAACCCTGCCATTGCCGGCAAGACCATCGCGCAGATAGCCGAGCTCACCCACTTGAAGTTTATCATCTCCCGCATCTGGCGCAACGGACAGGTCATCATGCCCGTGTCGTCCACCGTCATCCTGCAGGGCGACTCGCTGCTCGTGGTGACTACCAAGGAGGATGAAGACACCATGGTGCTGCTCTTCGGCAAGCAGGTGGAGAAAGACTGGAACGGCGAGCAAATCGACTGGAATGCCATCGACTCCAACGTGGAGAGCCGTGTCTGCGTCGTGACGCGCACCGCCCTCAACGGCCGTCACCTGGGCGAGCTGCAGTTGCGCCACACCTATGGTGTCAACGTGAGTCGTGTGCTGCGCGGCGACATCAAGCTCCTGGCCAGCGACGACCTGCGCCTGCAGTATGGCGACCGCGTCACGGTGGTGGGTCGCCATGAGGCGGTGAACAATGTGGAGAACTTCTTCGGCAACTCGGTGAAGACGCTCGAGAAGCCCAACGTCGGCAGCATCTTTCTGGGCATCGTGCTGGGCTTGGCGCTCGGCACCATACCCTTCCACCTGCCCGGCATGGAGTCGCCCATCCGGCTCGGCATTGCCGGTGGCCCGATTATCATGGGCATCATCGTCGGCGCGTTGGGTCCCCGCATGCACTTCATCTCCTACACCACCCGCTCGGCCTCGCTCATGCTGCGCAGCCTGGGACTGGCCATCTATCTGGCGTGCCTGGGCCTCTCGGCCGGCAAGGACTTCTTTGCCACGGTGGTGCGCCCCGAGGGCCTGTTGTGGCTGGGCCTGGGCTTCCTCATCACCGTCGTCCCGACGGTCATCATTGGCATCATAGCCCTCCATAAGCACAAGTACGACTTCGGCACGGTGTGCGGCATCATCTGTGGCAGCATGGCCAACCCGATGGCCCTGGGCTATGCCAACGACACGCTGAAGGGCGACACGGCCAGCATCAGTTATGCCTCCGTCTACCCCATGGGCATGTTTGTCAGGGTCGTCATAGCCCAGTTGCTCATCATGTTCTTCATGAACTGACAAAAGCCCATAACTCGTTGTGTTTCAAGAAGCAAGGAAAGGGATAAATAACACATCGCTATTCCACCCTCTTCCGTCCTCTATCCACGGAGTGTAAACAGCATGGCTTGCGAGACATGCGTGAGCGGTTTCATCAGTTTGCAGTCCTGCTGCGTGAGCGGTTTCATTTGGTTTATGGCCAGGGGTGCGGGAAGGCGGCGACAGCCGCCATGAGCCCGTCAAGGCTTCCCGCATCCCTGGGGTTTATATCGGTTTACATTCAAGGCGCACATCATGGAATAAAGCGGACAATGTATATAATAAAACAGGCGTTATTTTCAGCTTCAAAATATTTTGGCCGAAATACGCGAATTTTCGGCACTTTTCATA
>DJOV01000012.1 GCA_002437285.1 Prevotella sp. UBA6429
CATGCCGCAAACAGTAGCATGGCGGCTCTCGCCGCCTTCCCGCACCCCTGGCCATAAACCGAATTTAACCGCTCACGCAGTAGGATTACAATCTGGGTAAACCGCTCACGCAGCAGGAATGTAAACTGGGCAAACCGCTCACGCGGTAGGATTGTAAACTGACGAAACCGCTCACGCATGTCTCGCTCGATGTGCTGCTTCACTCCGTGGACAGGGATGGATAAATGGCGTGAGCGGTTTAACTGGGTTTATCGCCGGCCCTTGAAGGGGGAAAGGCGGCGACAGCCGTGGGGAGACAGGAAAGCCTTCGTGTCATGAGCTCGGCTCATAAGACACGAAGGCTTGCATGAGGCCCCAGCCCGATAGGGCTTCCCCCTCAAGGACTGGGGTTTATACGGGTTTACATTCAACCCATGGGGCTCGGCACGCCAAGATCAGGAAGAGCCAGAAACCCATGGTGAACGACGCGCCTTACTGCTCGAGCACGTTGAACTCAGCGCAGGTGGCGAAGTCCTGTCCGTCCTGCGAGCTCTTGGCCGTGAAGCGCAAGTAGCGCGCACGCACAGGCTTGCTGAAGATGACACGCTTGAGCGAGCGGTCGTTGGCAAAGGAGCCGGTGGCCACGGGCTGTCCCCAGGCCTTGCCATCCATGCTGACCTGCACCTCATAGTCCTTGATATGACCGTTGTTGCTATCTTGGCGAGGCAGGTAACTGAAGCCCTTGAGTGTCTTCACCGCACCGCAGTCGAAGTCGACCCAGTGGGGATAGTTGGCCACCGTGACGCTGTACATCGTGTGCCAGAAGGTGCTGGGGTTGCCGTCGGTCATATGTTCAGCGTCGCCCTCACCGCTCTCCACCGAACTGGCAAACTTCACCATGACAGGAATGGCATCGATGCGGTCGAAGCGCTGTTGGTAGTTGAAGCGTGAGCCCTTGACGAAGGCCACCACGCTGCCGCCCTCACGCAGGTCGAAGGGCTGGGTGTAGCGCTGCAGGCACTTGCCATTGTTGACCTTATAATAGATGGTCTCGTCGGCAGGACCACTGATGGTCACCGTGCCGTCGAGCGAGCGGCTGATGCTGAGCGGTGCCTGTCCGTCGAGCGACACATTGGCCAGTTCGGTCAGCTTGTCGTTGGCCAGCGTCGATGTGGGACGGATGGCAAAGCCAAACGACTGGGTGACACTCTTCACACGGTCAGCGTCGAGCGGGCCACCCTGTCCGCAGCTGTTGCCGCCGAGACCAGTGATGGCATGGTCGATGTGGAGCCACACGCCATCGCTGGCAGGCAGCTCATGGGGATGGTTGGCCATGGCGAGCTGCTGGGCCGAGAAGGGCAAGGCCGAGAAGCTCATCACGCTGTCGGCCACAAAGATGGCGCCCTGCTGTCCGTCGCTGAGGGCCACCCAGCGGCTGTCCTGGTGGTTGGCCATGTCCTGGGGCTTGGGGAAGTTCTCAAACTCGCGAGCCACGTCGGGCTGGTCCCAGATGGCCACCGCCTGGCTGGTCTTGCGGTCAGGATAGTTGTCGACAGGGCCACGACCATAATACTTCATGTGCTTCATGGCCTTGGGCAACTTCATCACATAGCCCAGTCGGGCCAGCGTGAGGTTGGGGCGCGAAGCCGAGACAGTGCTCCGGTTCTCTACCGAGCCGTCGGGATGGATGGTGTAGACCACGTTGGTGACAAACTTGAAGTCGGGCTTGTCGCCCGTCCGGGTCAGCTTTTTCCAGTTCTTGTCAGCCCCATCGAGGCGCGCTGTCTCGCGGCCCTGGCTTTCCACCACAAACTTCACGCTCACGGAGCCGTCGGCATTGGTCACCACGTGGCTCTCGGTGGCCTTGTGCTGCAGGTCGTGCAGGCCGTTCTCATACCAAGCCTGGTAAGCCCAGTTGTCATTGTTGACCCAGGCACGGAAAGCGTCGAGACGCGGACCGCACCCGTCGGCGAAGACAGGCTTGCCCCCATAGGTGAGCGAGCGGATGGAACCGGAGGCCTTGTCGAAGTCGACGGCGAAGGCCTTGTCGTTCGCCACAAGGATGTCACCGGCAGTCTCCGTCACCACCGGCTTGCCCGTGCCCTGGGCAGCCTTGGCCAGCGAGGGACGCTCGGCGGCCGTCTGGACGAGCAGTTGCTGGTCGGCCTGCACATACCCGGCCTTGGCCCACGGCATGTCATGCTTCAGGCGGAACGACACGTGGAGCTGGTAGTCACGACCTGCGTCAAGGCCACCCTTAGCCAGCGCCGGCACGCCGACAGTCTTGTGCTGGCGCGGAGCCACGGAGCCCACCGCCAGCTTGCCGGCCTCCACCTCCTGGCCATCGGCCGTGAGACAGTAGGTCACATCGTAGTCGGTGAGGTCACCCACATAGTAATTCTTGTTGAAGACATCGAGCGTGCCCTTGGCCTTGTCGGCCCACTTCACGCCGATGTTCTGATAGACCTTCTTCACCTCATAGTATTGGGGCTTAGGCTCCATGTCGCCAAAGACGATGCCATTCATGACAAACTGGCCATCGTTGGGCGTGTCGCCGAAGTCACCGCCATAGGCGAGGTAGCGCTTGCCATCGGGGGTATAGTTGTACATCGACTGGTCGATCCAGTCCCAGATGGCACCGCCACAGAAGAAGTTGGTCGACTCGATGGCATCCCAGTAGTCTTGCAGGTTGCCCACAGCGTTGCCCATGGAGTGGGCATACTCAGAGATGTGGAACGGATACTTGATGCCGAGGTTGCCGCGCACGGCAGCGCGCACCCAGTTGACCGACGGATACTGGTTGGATCCCATGTCCACAATGTCATTGTTGCGCTCATACTGCACCGGGCGCGAGGGATCGAAAGCGTGCACGGCAGCGTAGCTGGCCTTGAAGTTGTCGCCAGGCCCCGCCTCGTTGCCCAGACTCCAGATGGCGATGCACGGGTCGTTGACACGGGCGTGTGCCATGGCCATCATGCGTCCCACATGCTGGTTCTTGAACTCAGGCACGTGGCTCAGGCTGGCCGCGCCGTAGAAATACTCATGGCTCTCCACGTTGGCCTCGGCCTCAAGCCAGATGCCATACTTGTTGCAGAGATAATAGAAATAGGGATCGTTGGGATAGTGAGAGGTACGCACATGGTTGATGTTGGCACGCTTCATCATCATCACCTCGTCCTCCATCTGTTGCCGGGTGATGGCATGTCCGCGCGAGGGACTCGTCTCGTGGCGGTTGACGCCCTTGAGCTTGAGCGGTTTGCCATTGACGAGGAGGTAGCGGCCGGCCAGTCCGAACTCATCGTCCTTGGCTGCCACCTCGCGTATCTCCACCGTGCGGAAGCCCGTCTGCGTGCTCACGGCCTCGACCGTGCGGCCCTTCTTGTCGCGCAACTCGCAGACGAGCGTGTAGACATTGGGCTGCTCAGTGCTCCAGGGCTTCACACCCGGCACGGTGAAATCGGCGTGGCGCGTCAGCGTGTCGGCCTTGCCCAGCGTCAGCGCGCCCAGCGTCGAGGTCAGTGTCTGGCCATCGCCCTCGGCATCGCCATAGAGCTTGTTGGCGAAGAGCTTGAAGACAGCCGTGTAGTTCTTGGCATCCTTGCCGCTGACATTGGCCACCGAGAGGTCTACGGCCAGCCGTCCTGTGCCGTCGGTCTGCCAAGCGGGTATGACCTTGAGGTCGCTCACGTGCACCTTGGGCTTGCTGTAGACAGCCACCGTGCGGAAGATGCCCGGCAAGCGGAACATGTCCTGCGCCTCAAGAAACGAGCCATCGGACGAGCGGTAGACCTCCACGGCCACCTCGTTGTCGCCCGGCTTGGCCCACGAGCTGATGTCAAACTCGGCCACATCGCGCGAGTCCTTGGAGCAGCCCACATAGTGGCCGTTGACCCAGAGATAGAAGAACGAGTCGACGCCATCGAAGCTGATGAAGGTCTCGCGTCCCTTCCAGGTGGCGGGCAAGGTGAACGAGCGGCGGTAGGAGCCCACCTCATTGCGATACTCGTAGGTGGTGTAGTTCTTCGGGGGCTCGCGCATCACGCCCTTGCGCCAGTCGCCCACAGCGAGGTCATACTTGAAGATGACCCACTGGTTGACATAGATGGGAGTGCCGTATTTCTGTGTGCCGTCCTTCTGCAGGCCGTAGATGTTCCAGGACATGGGCACGTCCACCTCGTCCCATCCCTGGTCGGGGTAGCCAGCCTGGTAGAAGTCCTTGGGGCGGGCATCGGGGTTCTTGGCGAAATGAAACTTCCACTTGCCGTCGAGGCTCATCCAGTAGCTCGACTTCTCGGGCAGCACCCCCTTGGCCTCGCCCTCCGATGCAAAGCTGGTGAAGCAGGCATGAGGCTGCAACTTGTTGTAGCCCATCAGTTCGGGTTGTTGCCACTCCTGCCCGGTGGGAGCGGTGGCAGCACCATACTCATAGCCCGCCAAGCGGGACTGAGCAAGCAGCGTGGTTGACAAGAGGCAACCCACTGCGGTTAAAAGATTGCGAATGATCATTTATTGAAGATAGATTGTTGTTGCTAATTGATAATTAGCCACAAAGATAACCCTTTTATCAAGGACACACAAATAAATCAAGAAGAAATCGCACAATTATTTTCTTGCACACAAATATTTTCAGAAGAGTAAATTGGTAGCGTTATGAACGAGACCTCCTCCTCTCCCAATACTGTGTAGACGTAAACAAAAGAAAGTTCACAAGGACGAACATTTCATCTGCAAAGAAAACGTTAATCTTTTTAAAGAAGAGACAAAATCCATAGCGTTTTTTATGATATTTAATATCTGTTTATTAAATTCGTCACGATAAAGCTAAAAACTATAATTATGAAGAAAATTTTAATGGCTTTTGCTGTTTGCATAAGTTGCTTTTTTATCCTTGCTTGCTCGTCCGACAACAATGAGGAGAACGACATCGTTGGGCTCAAGAGTACGCTCACAAGTAAAGACATAGCCTATGTTAATAATCAATTAATGAAATTTGTAACCCCTAAATCACGAGCCTATTCAACAATAAACACAGAACTTTCCGATGCTCCGTTAAAGCTTGACATATCTGAAAGCCAAGCAAAGGAAGTCTGCACCCCTTATCTGAATGATGGAAAGGTCCTACAAAGTCAGATGATAAAAGAAATGAAAATAGATGGAGCTTCGCTTGAAGACATACAATATATTACTTCGCTATCAGAAGAGAAGCTTGTCCTTTTATCTTTCGTCGTGTCAAATTTACAAAACTATGAGCAATCAATAGCGACCTCTGTATCAAAGAAACAGGTGTTGGATTGTTTATGGTATGCTATTGGAATAGGAGCAAATTTTGGTAGTTATATAACTGAAGTTTCCCACCC
>DJOV01000011.1:0-124 GCA_002437285.1 Prevotella sp. UBA6429
GTTGTAAAGGTTGTATTTGTTGTCTTAAAAATGACTCTTCCGGAATTTGGAGTGACGAGACCAGTGACTTGAATGTAAACCGATATAAACCCCAGGAGTGCGGGAAGCCCTGACGGGCTCATGC
>DJOV01000011.1:241-5183 GCA_002437285.1 Prevotella sp. UBA6429
CATGCCGCAAACAGTAGCATGGCGGCTCTCGCCGCCTTCCCGCACCCCTGGCCATAAACCGGATTAAACCGCTCACGCAGTAGGATTGCAAACTGGGTAAACCGCTCACGCATGTCTCCCACGATGTGCTGCTTACACTCCGTGGACAGGGACCGGCGAATGGCGTGAGCGGTTTAACTGGGTTTATATAGGTTTACATTCAAGCCACGGGTTGCGTCAGGGCAAATTCCGGAATATACGAGAGCATGGGAGTTGACACGGAACCAATTGTTATTATCAAGACAATCAATTCAAGGTTACCATTTGGAGAACTACCCAAAAGAGATACAAGACACGGGGCATAAACGCAAAACGCGGGCCACACAACGCAACAATCCCCACCACGCTCGACAGGAGCATGATGGGGATTGTTGCGTTTTTCAGGTAATGTCAAGACCGGCCGGCCGTCACTGCCGGCCGATGACGCGGGCCAAGCCTCCCAACACAAGTTGGGGAAAACTGCAGATGGTCTCCACGGGGAAGTAACGGAGCTTGCGGGCCATGCGGCGTGTCTGCACCAGGAACGAGAAGGCTTTGCCTGCCACAAAGCCGTCCGGGCGCTGCGCCAGGGCGGCATCATGGTATCCGAAGTTGCCCTCGTCGAGGATGCTGCGCAGCACGGCATCGGCTGCCCGCTGCTGGCGGCGCGAAGCGTCGTAGAGCGGCATGACTCGGGCCGGGCAGCCCAAGTGGCGGACGGCCAGGGCGGCGAACGCCTGCCACAGGCGTCGGAGGCCCAGGCGGTCAATGTCGCGCTCCAGGCGAGCCACATCGAGGGGGCGCTGTCCTCCGTCGGCACGGTGCACATAGAGGAAGCGCATCCAGTCGGCTACCTGGCGGAGACCGATGCCGCCGCCCACATAGTGGCGGGCCAGATGGACGAAGACAAAGATGGCATCGAAATGGGTGGGCGGCAGCGCCACATCGCCCCACCGCACAGGTTGCTGTCCGTAGTGGACGTGGCTCCACGCTGGGAAATGGCGGCGAAGGCGCGGATTGAGATCCGCGACAACCTGACTGTGCAACTCGATGACGATGTCGTCGAGACGAAACGCGCACTCGTAGCGGCCTTCCTGTTCGCCACGCGGAAGATGGGCGGAGAAAAGGCGCACGGCACGCTCAAACTCCTCCTTGCGGGGGATGAGCACATCGATGTCGCCCGCCATGCGGTGCAGGGGGTGCGGATAACACTGGGCCATGCCCTGTCCCTTGAGCAGCCAGGCATGGATGCCCTGACGCTCGAGCATGGGGAAGAGGCCGTGAAGACAATGGTTCATCTTACGGTTGGCATCCTCGGCGTCGGCCGTGGCGGTGACCAGGGAGAAATAGACGGGCTTGGGCGGACGCTCATCCCTCGGCAAGCGTGAGAGCGCGTCGGCGACAAGCCCCTGGCAGGTCTGCGCCTCAGCGATGTCGGCCACGCGCTGCCACGTGGCCTCATCGGCACGGACGGAGGAGAGGGGAGCCGCCTGCGGGAGGTCGGCCCACAGGGCACTGCGGTAGAGCCGCAGGAAGAGTTGTTCAGCCTCGGTAAATTTGCTCATAGCGCGAAACCATTTGAGAAACGGTGAAACGCTGGCGCACACTCTGGCAGGCACGGTCGGCCCGGGTCCGCTGCGACGTGGCGGTCTCGATGGCGCGGGCAAGGGCCTGCGCATCGCCCGCGGGGAAGTAGGTCACCTCATTGGCGCCATACTTCTCGCGCATGCCCGGTATGTCGGTCGACACGATGGGCACATGGGCCAGCGCCGCCTCGGCCATCGACAGGCAGAAGCCCTCGCTCCACGAGGTCTGCGCGAAGACATCGGCCAACGGCAGATAGCGCGACGCCTGACGGCGGCTACCCAAGAAGAGCACACGGCCTGGACTCACCCTGTCGGCCAACCTGCGCAAGGACTTTTCCTCAGCACCTCCACCGATCAGCAAGAGCCGGAAGGAGGGCGGCAACAGGGTCAAGGCGCGGATGAGCACATCAAGTCCCTTGATCTTGTCGAAGAAGCAGACATTGGCCACCAGGACGCCATCCCCCTTGTGGGCAACGATGCGCTGACGGTCTGACAGGGGGATGGGCACCGACAGGTCCGCATCCTCCACCCCATTATAACAAAATGTGAGACGGCGACGCGGAATCCAACGGGCATAATGGTCGACAGCATGGCGGCTGAGCGTCACCACCTGGTCGTGACGGCTGAGCGTCCTCACGAAGAGATGGCCAAAGAGCTTGCCGAGCGCACGGCCATAGATGAAGCGAAACTCCTCGAAGACATAACTGTGGATGGTGGCCACGGTGCGCACCGTGGCAGGCTGGGGGTGTAGCCACACATAGAGGTTGGGGCGCAAGCCATGGGTGTGGACCACGTCGTAGGCAGAGAGGTCAACCGACTTCCAGAGGCGTATGCGGGTCGTCTCGCAGGGAAAGGCCATGCAGTCGGGCGTGGAGCGGTCGAAATAATAGACGTGGCACACGTGGCCGCGCGCCATCATGCCCTTGACGAGTTGCAGCACCACCCGGTTGGGTGTCATGCGATAGAGCGAAGGTATGATGTAGGCTATTCTCACAGGTCGGTCCTCCCGAGCATGGTGTAGGCCCATTTGGAGAGCCACGGATGGGGATAATATTTCAAGTCGGTCACCCACAGGCCCTCATACGTGTTGAGCGTGTGGGTGCCCTCGAAGCCACAGGGTGGCATGATGCGGCGCACCTCGTTCATCGTCCAGTGGCCGTCGGCGCCCGTCACCTCCTGTATGCTGATGGCCTCGCCATACCATCCGTTGCAGACCTGCGCCGGGCGATAGCGCCGGCCCTCATGCTCGAAGACGGCGCCGGCGTTGCGCGCCACGTTCTCAGCGAATGTCAGTGCGGGTGCCTCCTCGAAGCCGTCGTCATGAGGGCGATAGACGTTGAGCACAGGACCGTTGAGCCCCTCGCCGCGGGTGGCCAGCACATGACCGTCGAGCAGGATGGTATCGGAGAGGTCATCGGCCACCAGGTCGCGCTCACGGTGGCATCGGCCGTCGGTGCGGTCGTAGCAATAGAGCGTCAGCCGACGGGCCCGCGAGCTCTCGGGCATGAACCACACCCGGCTACCCTCGCGCCGCACAATGTAGGGGAAGCTCAACTGCAACGGCTCGTCAAGCACCGTGCGCCGCCGACAGATGCGCCACGTATCACGGTCAACGACAATCTCGGAGATGGAACCTTTGAGCGTCGCGAGCGAGAAATCCTCGACAAGCAGCGTCACCACCCTGTCGTCCGCATCAACGATAAACGGGTCGGCAAACCAACGGTCCCGATAGGGGTTGCCCACCACCATGAGCCGTCCGTCCACCCAGAAGGCAATGGCCCAGCGGGCCTGCAGCAGACGACAAAGAGCCGACTTCAGAGATTTCAGCATTGCATCAATTTATCATCCAAACAAGCTCATGCGAGCACACATCTTAGCCCACTCACAATAAAGGTGTCATATAAAGCGGAAGGTAAGTGACACCATCCTCCACCTTATAGTCGGCTGCATGTAAAACTGTAGGAGAGGACACGTATTCCCCAAACTTCTTCATACACTTTGTAATGGAAGACAATGTGTAGTTCTTGCCACTTTTGACTTCTATCGGACGGATATTATGACGAGTAGTCACTTTGTCCTTTTGGAGCAAAAAATCGATTTCCATGCGATTTTCAGCTTTTTCTGATGACTTACTATAGAAGAAGAGCTTGTTGCCTCCAGCTGTCAACATTTGGGCCACGACATTCTCCATTAGCATTCCTTCGTTGACCTCCAACTTTCCAAAGAGCAACTTCTGGTAAATCTCCGACGAGACTATAGTCTTTTCATCAAAAGAGTGACTGATCAACAGGCCCGTATCATTCATGTAGCACTTCAAAGTAGTACGGTCTTCGTTCATTTTCAGTCCAATGTTCGGCTCTGTTGAATTGTAGCAGATGTTGACAACTCTTGCATCCTTCAGCCAAAAAAAAGCATCATCCCAATCACGATATTTCGCGCCAGGTCTTAGGGCAGACAAACGAAACTTCTTTTCATGTTTTGAAAGTTGTGAAGGTATCTGATCAAATATAGACGCCACCTTGTCTGCGATATCACTTGCATAATTGAAGATGTCATTTCGGTAGATGGTCAGCACGTCGCGCTTTGTTAAAGTCTATGAGGATATACGACTCGTATTCATTCTTGGCGAATTCCTCTACAATGTAACTTTTACCTATGCGCCGCGCACCCTCAACAAGCAGTGCCACTTCTCCGTTCCTTTTCTCCTTCCAATCAAGGAGTTGCTGATATATTTTTCGCTTCACAGTAATGTCCTTTGCACCTTTTTGAGATATTCAAATATAGGATCAAACACCTTTTTGAGATTTATCACGATGCAAATATACACCTTTTTGAGATATCTCGCAAGCCATGATTGAAAAAAGTCCACGAAGCATTCAAAGTCTCGTTGTCTACCATTCTTCGTATCAAGAGAACGATTCTGCACAAGAATCATCACCTCCCGCTCATCCCCATCAACGATAAACGGGTCGGCGAACCAACGGTCCCGATAGGGGTTGCCCACCACCATGAGCCGTCCGTCCACCCAGAAGGCAATGGCCCAGCGGGCCTGCAGCAGACGGCACAAGGCACGTTTCAAGGGTTGCAACATTCGTCAACAAGCATACAACGAGTCAACGGTGACTGTGGCGCAAGAGGTGCTGGTAGACCCAAGTGCGCAACCGCGTGGGGAAGGCCACCTGGGCAAAGCGCAACACGTAGTTCTGGAGCAACACAGGATAAGAGATGAGACCCTCGTCACGCATGTAGCGGAACACCCGCATGTGCTCGCGGAAATAGCTCATGCCGCCGCGCCGCGCAAACTGGTCGGCACCCGACCGCACATTGACCACCACATC
>DJOV01000105.1 GCA_002437285.1 Prevotella sp. UBA6429
TTTTATATACATTGTCCGCTTTCTTCCGACTGATCATCCGATGGCCAGAGGGAGGATTCCCTCGTGCGCTTTTTTGGAACATCAGCCTTGATAATACTCTTTCCCCCTATATCGGGTGCACTCGGAAAATATTTGTGAAGAAAGTATAATAAACCTGCACTTGGCATCGTTATCCTTATAACAAATGAGACTAAAACACATGATGACCAATCCCTCAAGCGAATATCTGCAATCCATATCGCTGCTCAGCGAAGAAGACTATGTCGAAGACGGCATGACCGAAGCCGGCCGTGACCTGAAGCGTTGCGTCGACTTCTGTGTGGCGCTCTTCTGCCTCATCGTCTTCTCGCCCCTGTTTCTCATCTGTTACATCGCCGTGCGGCGTGAGGACGGAGGTCCCGCCATCTACAAGCAGGAGCGCATCGGACGCTACGGGCAGCCGTTCTACATCTACAAGTTTCGCAGCATGAAGATCAACGCCGAACAGGACGGGCCGCAGCTCACCGCCCATGAGGACGACAACCGCCTGACGCGTGTCGGCCGCTTCCTGCGCGCCCACCACCTCGACGAGCTGCCCCAGCTCTACAATGTGCTCATCGGCGACATGGCTTTCATCGGCCCGCGGCCGGAGCGCGAGTTCTATATCAAGCAGATCATGAAGCGCGACCCGCGCTACCAGAACCTCTACCAGATCCGTCCGGGCGTCACCTCCTACGCCACGCTCTACAATGGCTACTGCGACACGCTGGAGAAGTTGCTCCGCCGCCTGGAGCTCGACCTCTACTACCTCGAGCACCGCAGTTGGTGGTTTGAGGCGAAGATCCTCTTCATGACCTTCCTCAACATCGTGAAGGGCAAGAAGTTCTGACCCTCCCCACCCCACGCCCCGCACAAGCGGAGCCTGCGCCCACAAGCGCAACGCGCCCTGCCCCCCCTTACTCAGGAGGCAGGGCGCGTTGCGTAGAGGCGTGCTGCCGTGGTTCAGAACTTGCGGAAGTGCAGGCGTATCATCTTGCCGCGCAGCACCATGCGGCTACCCGACAGGCGCTCCACCAGGAAGTGCTCGTCCAGCTCGTTGATGCCCAGGGGGCGCAGGGGGCTGACATCGGTCAGCAACGTGTCGGACACCTCGCGGTTGTTCACACGGGCATCGGAGAGCCACAGCGAGTCGGCCGTGTGCTGAAAGCGAAACATGTAGCCATAAGAGGGAGCCTCATGCGTGTCGAGCACGTTGAGAAACTTGCCCTGCACACCCCAGAACACCTTGCTGTCCGTCATGTCGGCCGTGACACCCGTGGCCAGCGTGTCCACCTGGGCCAGTTGCCAGTAGCCGTCGAGGTTGCCATTGTCCGAGGTCTCTATGAGGTCGCCGCACGACGTGGCCAAGACGAGGCTGGCGGCCAGAAGAAAAATCTTTTTCATAAGTCGAATACTCCTGATTTAGAAATGGTGAGCTGAAAACCAGCGTTCGAGCCGAGGATGTGGCCGAAGTCCATGCCGTAGGCGCCGCGCACACGCCAGCCATGGGCCAACTGATAGCCTGCCTCCAGCATGAAGCTCACATTGTGATGCTTCTTGGTATAAGGTGTCACATAGGTGCCGAGGCCCTCCTGGTAGGTGGCCAGCACGCGATAGTCGAGTCGTTCGGTGGGCTGGCCGTCAAGTCCGAGGTGGAAAGCCATGAAGCGGTTGTCCTGGAAGCCTATGGTGCCGTCGTCATTGTAGACGGGAGACCGGTAGAGAGGGTTGCCGATGGCCTGTCCCCAGTGTTGCCACCCGGCATAGAGATAGTGGTTGTAGTAGTCGTCTCGTCCACCCACATGGTCGCTTCGGCCCGATGTGTGGTCGTGGTAGACGGGGCCGCTCTGATACTTGGTGTACAGGTACTCAAACACCACGCTACGCAGCCACGTGCCATACTTGAGGTTGAGCTCGGCCCCGAGCATCCAGTCCTTGAAGTCATAGAGGAAGAAGCGAGTCTTCTTCTTCTGGTTCCACGCATCGCCCTCGCCATAGCCGTCGTAGTCGAGCTGGAACATCGACGAGAGGTCCTCGTAGTACTTGTCGGCATAGAGATGGACGGCCGTGTTGTCGCCATCATAGTTGAGACGCACGAGCCAGCTGCCCACCACGTTGCCCTCCTTGTTGCGGTAGACCGTGCCCTCGCTGGGCTTGTCACCGCCGGCGGGGACGAGCGCATGCCAGAAGCTCGAGAGGCCCTCGTCGTTCTCGATGACGCGCATGCCGCCACTGCCGTCGGGCACAAACGACTTGCCGCCAAACAGCGTGGCCTGCTCCATGCCGAGCTCCAGCGACCAGGGGATGAAACGGTCTTCGCTGCCGATCTTCAGGTAGCCCGCCTTGCTGTGATAGAGCACGTGGTCGGCATACTTGCTCTTCCTGCCGGTGAACGAGTGCTGCCATCCGTCATCGGTCATCATGCCATAGGCGACATGGCCCTTGACCTGCAGCCAGCGTCCCAGAGCGGGGATGGTCCAGTAGCGGGGCAATGCCAGGCGCACCTGCGGCACGGGGCGGGCGTTGATGCCCAGCGTCTGCGAGCCGCTGCTCAGCCGGTTGTTCTTCAGTTCCATGGGTTCCTCCTTGGCGCCCACGGTGAGTGTGCCGTGAAGCCAGCGTCCCTCGACAAAGGCCTGTTGCACCACGACATGACTGGTGTAGTGGAGCGGCGCGGCCACATCGACACCATAGCCCACGCCCCAGCGGCGGGCGGAGTCGTTGTTGAGCGGACGGATGGCCGAGGCGCGCACGTAGCCGTTGGTCTTGTCGAGCGACGACAGGCCGTATTTGTTGGCGTTGAGCCACAAGGGCGTCTTGCCTTTCGAGAACGAGCCTTGCGTCTCCGCCTCATAGTGGATGCCGTCGCCCAGGCGCAACTTGCCCGGCACGGCGTCATACTGCCAGGCATACTGCGCCAGCAGAGGGGCTGCCGACAACAGGGACGCGAGGATTAGGATGGGTCGTTTCATCTGTTGTTGATTTCTGGGTTCGGGTGGGAGGCTTATGTCCCCACCTAATATATATAAGTGCAAAGATACATCATTTTCATGAGGGCAAAGGCCTTACGGCCCACAAAATGTGGGCGGGCATAGGGATTTTCCCTCCCGATGTAGGGAAAAACCTTTTGCGAGCCCAGATTATTGGCGTATTTTTGCAACGTGAAAAGATGAAGGAACATATCCTTCCAAACATGTCGAACCTCTAATAGTCAGAGATATGAAAAAGTTTATGTTATCGCTTGTTGCACTGATCACAATGACAGTCCAGGCATCAGCCATGAGTTATGAGCAAGCTCGCGACCAAGCTCTCTTTCTCACCGACAAGATGGCATACGAACTCAACCTCACCGACGACCAGTATGAGGCCGCCTACGAGATCAACCTCGATTACCTGATGGGCATCAACAGCCGCAATGACCTCTACGGCAACTATTGGACGCAGCGCAATCTCGACTTGAGCTACATCCTGCTTGACTGGCAGTACCGTGCCTTCGTGGATGCCGCCTACTTCTATCGCCCCCTCTATTGGGACGCAGGCTTCTGGCACTTCCGCATCTATGCACGTTATCCTCACCGCGACTACTTCTACTTCGGTCGCCCGGCGTTCTACGTGAGCTATCGCGGTGGCCACAGCTGGCGGATGAACGGTGGCGCCAGTTGGTATCATGGCCGCACATGGGGTGGCCCGCGCCCCGACGGCGGACGACGCATGGGCATGCGCGACGGCTTTGACCGCGGCGACTTCGGCCGGGGACAGCAGCTTGCCGACAACCATGGCACACGCCAGTTTGGCAACGGCACACGCTTCGGCAGCAACCCGTCGAACGGCGGACAGCGCACCTTCGGCAACGGACAGCGCACCACGCAGACCCCCAACGGCCCGTCACGCACCTTCGGTGGCACCACACGCCAGAGCAGCACGCGCACCACAGTGACGCAGCCCGGCAACGGACAGCGTACCTTCGGCCGCGGCAACAACACAACGACATCGCCCAGCCGCACCTTCTCGCCCAGCAACGGCCAGCGCACCTTCGGGGGCAGCGCACGGCAGTCGGCTCCCACACGCAGCTTCAGCGCACCCAGCCAGCCAAGCGGCTCATCAAGAAGCTTCGGCGGCGGCAACAACAGCGGCGCCACGCGCTCCACTGGCGGCCACTTTGGCAGAAGATAACAACAAAGCTTCAATAACGATTCTGTTGGGGCTTTAGGCTCCCCAACAACCCTGAGATTGGTTCAGGATAACAACAACTAGAGAGTAATAAAGGCGAAGGGCTGTCCACAAAGCATTGTGGGCAGCCCTTTCATCATTTGTCGGGACAAGAAGTCCAGTTTGGCTCAGAGTTTCAGCAGGCGCACCTCGGCATTGGTCATCTTCTGTATCTCGTTCATGGGCTTGCCGAAGTAGACACTCTGTATGGCTTTGTTGACTATGCCGTGGCCCACGGCGAGCACGGTCTGGTTGGGGTAGTTGGCCTTCACCCAGTCCAGGAAGTCGCTCGCCCGCTCCTTGAGATGCTCCAAGCTCTCTATGTCGTCGGGCCACGTCAGCCCCTTCAGGTCAGGAATGAACTTGCCCGTGAAACTACCCCAGTCGCGCTCACGCAGCAACGGAGTGGTCACCACAGGCTTGCCGTGGGGTGCGGCTATGATCTCACACGTCTCCACGGCACGGCGCAGGTCGCTCGCCACAAAAGCGTCGATGGGCTCACGGCTCATCTTGTCACGCACAGTGCGGGCCTGCTCACGGCCCGTCTCGTTGAGTTCCCCTTGGGTCTGCCCCTGCAGGATCTGGGCTTTGTTGTCCACGGTCTCGCCGTGGCGCACTAAATACAATGTGGTCATAAAATATTCCTCATTAAGATTTTTTCGCACACTTGCCTCGCAAAAACAAATCTGCAAGCAAGCGTCAGTTCCAACTTTTTATTAACTTTGCGGCATGAAAGTATTTCAAAGCAGCATCTTCAGGGCCATCTGCGCCATCGTCGTGGGAGCCCTACTTGTCAAGTATCGTGAGCAGACGGTGACGTGGATCACCATCGCCATCGGTGTCATGTTCTTCGTCTCGGGTGTCATCAGCGTGGTGGCCTACCTGTCCTCCAAGCGGCAAGCCACCGCCAACGGCATAGACATCTACGACGCCAACGGCAACAAGCTGACCCGCCCCATGCCCCCCTTCCCCATCGTGGGGGTCGGCTCCATCATCCTGGGCGCTTTGCTTGCCCTGCTTCCCGACGCGTTTGTCAACGGCCTGATGGTCATCTTGTCGGCCATCCTGATTCTCGGTGCGCTCAACCTGTTCTTCAACCTGGCGGTTGCCGCCAAGTTCTCACGCATCGGGTATGTGTGGTGGGTGTTTCCTGTCATCATCTTCCTCGTGGGCATCGTGGCCCTGGTGAAACCCAGCGTCATCGCCTCCGCGCCGCTGTTCATCATCGGTTGGGGCATGATGGCCTATGGGATGATCGACTTGGTCGACGCCATCAAGATACACCAGTGCCGCAAGGCTTTTGAGAGGTCTCAGCAAGCCCGACAAGACGACGGAACCCTTGTGGCGGAGGAGATCACCGACGAGCATACGGAGCAATAGCGTCCCAAGTACTCCAAAGGCCCAAAAGTATCCTGGCACGGATGCTTTTGGGCCTTTGGCATGTGTTGCCGATGCTGCGCCTCGTCTCCCTGGCCTCACACTGACAGGCCCGCCTACTCTTCCGTGGGCTTCGCCTATTCCCCTGTGGGGATGAGCGTCTTGATGTAGTTGGTAAGCATGCCGATGCCCTTGACGTTTTCCCCGCCCTGCGGAATGATCACGTCAGCATAGCGCTTGGTGGGCTCGATGAACTGCTCGTGCATGGGCTTGAGCACCTCCAGGTAGCGGTCGACAACCATCGACACCGTGCGACCGCGGTCGATGGTATCGCGCTGTATGTTGCGGATCAGGCGCTCGTCGGGGTCGCAATCCACAAAGATTTTCAGGTCCATGATGTCGCGCAGGCGCTTGTTGATGAGCGTCATGATGCCCTCGATGATGATGACTGGCTTCGGATCCACATGGACGGTCTCCGGCAGGCGGTTGCTGAGGATGTAGGAATAGGTGGGCTGCTCGATGGCGTGGCCCGCGCGCAACTCATTGACCTGCTTGATGAGCAACTTCCAGTCGAACGCGTCGGGATGGTCGAAGTTGATGGCCTTGCGCTCATCGGGCGTCAAGCCCGTGGTGTCATTGTAGTAACTGTCGAGCGGAACGACGGCCACATAGTGAGGCGGCAAGGCCTCCACAATTTTCTTCACGACCGTGGTCTTGCCCGACCCCGTGCCACCGGCTATGCCGATGATGGTCACTTTATTTTCCATTTCTTACGTGTTTTCTTGTTTTATGAGAGTATCGGGGCATCATCGTGTCATGAGCCCCAAGTCTTCGAACATTTGCTTGTAATAAGCCGTCTTCTGCTCCAGCCGCATGGGGAAGGCACGGCTCGAACTGGGCTGACGGTAGAGGCTGACAGTCCGCCCTTCGAAAGCGAAGTCGCGATGGTCGCCCATCCGCATCTTGCGGGCGTCGATGCCATAGTGGCTGGTAAACAGGTTGGTGGCCAGTTGGCCCGCTGCCACCACGCCCCTACACTGCGGCAAGGCGCGCAACAGCGCGTCGAGGTCAGCCCGCTCCACCACCTCAAGGTCCTTGTCGGAGGCCGTCCCCGTGGTGCGGCGCACCCGGCGGCACGTGTCGTAGATGGCGATGCCCACCTCCGCCAGGAAGCTCTTCAGTTCATCCAGGCGGTAGGTCTTATGTGCCTCGTCCACAAACCGCATCTTGTCGCCGAAGAAGCTCAGCCCCATGATGCGCCACATGTCATTGGTGTAATTGGGATAATACCAGTCCATGCACCAGCGCTTGGGTGCCGGTGGGAATGTGCCCAGCATGAGCAGACGCGCGTTGGGCGGCAGGAAAGGCTCAAAGGGATGGGTCTCCACTGGAGCCTCACCCCCCGACGGCAATGTGTCGATGGGCTTGTTTTCCATCAATGGTGCGGGCTTATTGCTTGTCCTTGTCCTTCGCCACGCGCTCTTGCTGTTCCAGTTCGCACTCGGCGATGTTGCGTTTCTCCGCCTCGGTGAAGTCGGGCAGCAGGCAGTCGCCCGTGCCCTTGGTCTTCACGCCCTGCTCCTTCATCAGGTAGACCACGGTCGGCAAGTGGTCCGAGTAGCCGTCGAGCCACACGCCGCCCGCTGTGGTGCGCTTGGTGTTGCCCTTGTACTTTCCCTCCGTTTGGAAAAGATAGGGCATGCGCTGGATCTCACACTTCCAGTATTTGAGCGATGAGGCATCCTTCTTTCCTTTCTTGTTGAGCAGGTTGGGCGAGAGGATAATCTGGTCGAAGAGGTTCCAGGCACCCTGATACATCAGCGTGCCCGTGCCCTGCTTGGTAAGGATGTTGTACCAGGGATTGTACATGTCTCCCTTGCCCACCTTGTCGATGTCCTCCTTGGCCGACAGGATGTCGTGCATGCTCTTGTTGGTCGGGTCATCGTTCATGTCGCCCATGACGATGACCTTGCAGTCGGGCGACTTGGCCTGGATGCGCTCTTTCAGTGCCTTGACCTGTGCCGCGCCCACCTCACGATAGTAAGAACCGCTGAAACGGCTGGGCAGATGGTTGACTATGAGCACAACATGCTCGCCTGCCATCACGCCGCTCACGGTCAGGAAGCCACGCGTGCGGAAGTTGGCGTCCTGCTTCTCGGTGGGGATGTAGGGGTAGAGCCTCACGTCCTTCACCGTGAAAAGGCTGGGCTGGTAGAGCAGCGCACAGTCGATGCCGCGATGGTCGGGACCCTCGACATGACAATACTGGTAACCGCGAGCCTTCAGTGCGGGCTGCGCGCAGAGGTCGGTGAGCACCTTGTCGTTCTCCACCTCGCTCAGGCCGATGGCCGCGCAGCCCACACCGGGCAGCGTGGTGGTGGCCATGTCGCTCAGGGCGCGCGACATGTTGTGGAGCTTATGACTGTATTTCAAGCCGTTCCAATGGTTGGAGCCATTGGGGAGATACTGGTAGTCGTTCTTGCCCACATCATGGCACGTGTCAAACAAGTTTTCCTGATTGTAGAAGCCCACGGCGTAGACCGAGAACTTCTTCTGTGCCGATGCCGGAAGGAGCAACACCAACACGGCAAGCAATGCTAATAAGTGTCTTTTCATCTGAATCTGAAATTTTTCTGCAAATATCGTAATTAATATCCAAATAAACGTCATATTTAGCAAAAAATTAATAAAAAAGACTTTTCTATTTGGAATATATTTCGTTACTTTGCAACATTCAATTATTACGCATTCAACATTTTATCCATCAACTATGCAGAAAAAGCTTCTTTTTGCGCTGGTAGCCATGGGACTGGCTCATCAGGCCTGGGGACAAAACGACTCCATCGGCCAACCGTCCGTCTCCATCGGCGAGCAGGCATTCACGTTCACCGAAGCTCAGCTGGGCGAGGATGAGAATGTGACACAGAGCGTGTCGATCATCTCGTCCAACACCAACGCCTATGCCAGCCAGGTGGGCTACAGGTGGAGCCCCATGAGGTTCAAGTACAGGGCTTACAATGCCAAGTACAATGACATCTACATCAACGGCAACCCTGTCAATGACATCGAGCGAGGTGAGTTCAAATATTCATTTGTCGGCGGCCTGAACAACCAGACGCGCAGCGTGGAGTCTGCGTTGCCCTTCGAGCTGAACAATTTCTCCATGACAGGGCTGGGTGGCAGCAACAACTACAACTTCCGCCCGTCGGCCATGCCGGTCGGACAACGTGTCTCGCTGGCCGCGGCCAACCGCAACTACACCGCACGCGCCATGTACTCCTACAACTCCGGCCTCAACGACAACGGCTGGGCATGGTCGGCTGCACTCACGTACCGGTGGGCCAACCGCGGCTACGTGGAGGGCACATTCTACAACTCGCTCTCCTACTTCCTCGGAGTGGAAAAGGTGTTCAACCCGCAGCACTCACTCTCTCTGGTCACGTGGGGCAACCCTACGGAGCGCGCCACACAGAGCGCATCGACCGATGAGATGTACTGGTTGGCCAACAACTACAACTACAACCCCAACTGGGGATACCAGAACGGCAAGCGACGCAACAGCCGCGTGGTCCACGACTTCGCCCCCGCCGCCTTGCTGACCTGGGACTTCAAGATTGACGACAAGACGAAGCTGACCACGTCGCTGCTCGGCAAGTATGCCATGTACAGCAGCACACGACTCAACTACAACAACGCCACCAACCCCGCGCCAGACTACTACAGCCTCATGCCGAGCTATTTCTACGATGTGTGGGGCGGCAGCGGGTCATCAAGCGCTTCGGACCTGGAAGCTTGGCAGACGGCGGTGGACTACTTCAAGGCTTCGAAGGCTAACCGCCAGATCAACTGGGACAAGCTCTACTATGCCAACAAGATGGCCTCTGCGCAAGGGGCCGATGCCATGTACTACCAGCAGGCTTACCACGATGACCAGCTCGCACTGACGCTCTCGTCCATCCTGCACAAGGACCTGACACAAAACAGTTTCCTCAACGCCGGCATCAACCTGAGCACCAACAAGGGCATGCACTACCAGACCATGGAGGACTTGCTGGGCGCTTCGCAGTTCCACAACACCAACTATTATGTGGTCGGCACTTACGACATCACCGACCCGCGTGCGCTCTATGATGTGCGTGACGGCAACAAGCTGGTGCGCGAGGGCGACCGCTTCGGTTACGACTACAACATCTTTGTGAACCGCGCACAGGCATGGGCCGGCTACCAGGCTGAGATTGACTGGGCACGTCTCTTCATAAGCGGAAAGCTCGCCGGCACAACACTGCAGCGCGAAGGCAAGATGCAGAACGGACTGGCCATCAACAACTCACTGGGCAAGAGTGGCACGGCCTCGTTCCTCGACGGAGGAGCCAAGGGCGGAGCCAACTTCCGGCTGGGCAACGGCAACACGCTGTCGCTCGGAGTCGGCTATGAGTGGAAAGCTCCTGACGCACGCGTGGCTTTCGCCTCACCGCAGATCAACAACGACTTCGTGGACGGTCTCTGCACAGAGAAGATCTTCTCCGCTGAACTGGGCTACCAATACCAAAACAGCTGGCTACACGCCAACATCCAAGGATACTTCAGCCGTCTGGCTGATGTCACGGAGTACAGCATGTACTACTATGACACCAGCAACTCGTTCTCATACGTCTCACTCTCGGGCATCAACAAGCAGTACTACGGCGTGGAGCTGGGCCTCAACTTCAAGTTGTCGTCCACCTTCAGCATCAACACGCTGGCCACCATCAGCGAGGCCAAGTATGCCAACAACGCCAAGGCTACCTACATGCTCTCCAACGATGGCAAGTACTACAACGACATCGTGGTCAACAAGAACATGCGCGAAGGCGGCACGCCCCTCTCGGCCTACTCGGTCGACCTGTCGTACAAATCGGGCGGCTGGTTCATCGACCTCATCGGCAACTACTATGACCGCATCTACCTCTACTACACGCCCGTGACGCGCTACTACAAGAACCTGCCCTCACTGAAGGACGAGACGGGCAACATCATCCTGGACGAGAACAACGAGGCCATGCACGACATCAGCAAGGCTCCCTCGCAGGCCAAGGGACACGGCGGCTTCATGCTCGACGCCTCCATCGGCAAGAGCATCTATGTGGGCAAGAACTCACTCTCCATCAACCTGACACTGACCAACGTGCTCAACAACCGCAAGCTTGTCACCGGTGGCATGGAGCAGAACCGCCAGACCTACGATGAGAGCGGCGAGGCCATCCGCACGTACAACTTCCTCAACAACCCGAAGAAGTTCTATGCCAATGGCATCAACGGCATGATTATCGTCACTTATAAATTCTAAGGAAAGGAGAACGACATGAAAATAAAAGCAACATACTTTTTCCTCATCGCCCTCGTGTGCGGACTCTTCACGAGCTGCATGGACGGCGACTGGGACGAGCCCAACTTCAACGGCGGCGCTCCTTTCGGCAACAACAGCATCACGGAGCACAATGTCATCAGCATCAGCGAGCTCATCGCCAAGTATCCCAACGTGTTTGCCGGTACTGACCAAAACAAGAAGATTGCCGAGGACATCCAGATCAAGGGCCGCATCACCGGCAACGACCTCGGTGGCAACATCTACAAGCAGGTGACCTTGCAAGACGCCACCGGAGCCATCATCATCGCCGTCAACGAGGGTGGCCTCAACGGCTATCTGGCCGAAGGCTCCGAGATACTCGTTGACCTCAAGGACCTCTACATCGGCGGCTACCGCAAGCAGCCCGAGATAGGTGCGCCCTACAACGGCAACAGCATCGGACGCATGTCGAAGGATATCTGGGCCAAACACTTCAAGATTGTCGGCAGCGTCGACACCACGGTCATCAAGGCCGTCGACTTCAACGACATCAAGGACAACATGGATGCCAACTGCGCCAAGCTCGTCACGCTGAAGGGTGTCACGTTCAAGAACGCTGACGGCAAGACCACCTTCACCACAGGCACAGCCTCGGGCAACGCCGTCAACCAGGAGTTCAAGGAGTACGGCTCGAACGTGGTGGTACGCACCAGCACCTACGCCGACTTTGCCGCCATGGTCCTGCCCTACGACACGGTGAACCACAAGCCTGCCAAGGTCAACATCACGGGCATTGCCACACGTTACAACAGCACGTGGCAAATACTCATCCGCAAGACCAGTGACATACAGGTCGTGAAATAGTTTACAAGATATCACGTAATAGAACACATCAATAAGTAAAATCAATATCATGAAAGCGATTATCAAATCAGTCATGGCCCTCTTGGCCTTCTGTGCCTTCACGGCTTGCTCAGACGTGCCCATGCCATACGAGGATCCCAATAACAGCCAAGACAGCACCAAGACCCAAGGTGTGTACCTCGACGAGAGCTTCGCCAGCAGTTTCGGCAAGTTCACGCCCGTCACCGTGAAGGGCACGGCATGGGCCATCGACTACAGCACAGCCAAGGCCACGGGCTACGACAACTCCTCCAAGGAGACCGTCGAGTCGGAGGCCTACATCGTCTCCTCACCCGTCGACCTGTCGAAGAGCACGGCGGCCAACCTGCAGTTTGACTACATCCTGCGCTACGTGCGCACAGGACAGACCGAGAACAAGGTGCTCATCACCGACAACTACACGGGCGACCCCACTACCACCACATGGACCGACATCACCGGCACCCTGACCGAGGGCAGCGACTGGAACACCTTCTCCACTTACAAGAAGAACATCCCCGCTGAATTCATCGGCAAGAGCAACGTGGTCGTGGCGCTGATGTACTCGTGCACCACCACTTCCTCCACCATCGAGGTGAAGAACCTCACCCTCAAGGAGGGTTCGGTCGACGAGACAGGCGGTGAAACACCCCAGCCTGGCACCTACCTCAACACGCCCGAGACCGCATGGACCGTGGCCGAAGCAATCCAGAAGATTACTGAAAACGACGGCAACGCCCTCAGCGGCGAGGCCTACGTGAAGGGCATCATCTCGTCCATCGACTTCTACAACGAGACCTACAAGAGCCTCTCTTACTACATCTCTGACGACGGTTCCTCAACCAACACACTGCAGATCTACTCGGGCAAAGGCATTGACGGTGCTGACTTCAGCTCGAAGAATGACCTGAAGGTGGGCCAGACCGTCGTGGTGAGAGGCACACTCAAGGCCTTCGACGGCAAGAACGAGATGGACAAGAACAACCAGCTCATCTCCGTGAGCGGCGGTGACACGCCCCAGCCCACCACAGGCCTCAACGCCTCCTTCGCAGCAGGCGACGAGGGCTTCACCATCAAGGACATCTCGCTCAGCGGAACGCTGACCTACGTCTGGAAGTATGACTCAGACAACAAGTACATGAAGGCTGGCGCATACGCAGGCGGCAAGAACAACCCCGCACAGAGCATGATCGTCTCCCCGGCCTTCAGCCTGGAGGGACTCTCCACCGCCACGCTGACCTACGACCAGGCCGCCAAGTACATAGGCAACGCCGCCGATGAGCTCCAGGTACTCGCCTCGACCGACGGCACCAACTGGACCAAGCTCACCCCCTCGGCCTATCCCACAGGCAAAGACTGGACCTTCGTTGGCACCACCTGCGACATGAGCGCCTTCGCCGGCAAGAAGACCGTCTACGTGGCCTTCCAGTACACCAGCACCGCTGACGCCGCACCCACATGGGAAGTCAAGAATGTGGTGGTAAAGTAAAAAACAATTAGCAAAAAGCTACACAATTCTTTGGCGGGTTGCAGAATTCTTCGTAATTTTGCACCCGCTATTTGTATAGGGCATATTATTTATCATCACAACAATAAACAAAATGAAAAAAGGTATTCATCCAGAAAACTATCGTCCCGTCGTGTTCAAGGACATGTCCAACGGCGATATGTTCCTTACAAAGTCTACATGCAAGACTACAGACACAGTAGAGTTTGAAGGCGAGACTTACCCCGTGGTAAAGGTTGAAATTTCAAGCACCTCTCACCCGTTCTACACTGGTAAGAGCAAGCTTGTCGACACTGCCGGTCGCGTTGACCGCTTCATGAACCGTTACGGTAAGTTGAAGAAGTAATACTCGACATACAATTACATACGGTATAAAGCAATAGAAAAGTGCGGTCGAACGTAGTTGCATATGCGTTCCACCGCACTTTTTTTCGCCTTCTATCATTTTCCCCTGTTCAGGATTCACACCATGAAACACTTGCACCTCATAGCCCTTGCGCTGCTGTCCCTCACCCTGACTTGCTTCTCTTGCCAGGAGGACAGCAACCTGCCCGAAAAGAAGCCCGGTACCGAGACGGGCGAAAACGCCAACCGCAACCCCACCACCGCCACCACCGTCTACGGCCGTCTGGAGTTTCCCCACCTGAATACCAATGGCAACAACATCGTCCTCGTGCACTCGGTGGACAACTTCGGTGTCAACTACGCCGTGGAATGGGACTGCGACAAGAAGGCCCAGCGCTGGACCTGCTACCAGATGAACACGTTCACCAGCCATAGCAACTGGAACCGCAAAAACTGGGATAACACCACTTGGCATGGCGACCCCTTCCAGGAAGATCCCGACCTGCCCGTGCAATATCGCACCACGCTGGCCGACTACAAGAACTCGGGCTACGACCGCGGCCACATCTGCCCCTCTGCCGACCGTCTCTACTCGAAGGATGTCAACGAGCAGACCTACTACCTGAGCAACATGCAACCTCAGGTCAACAGTTTCAACACGGGCGTGTGGCTGGCCATGGAAAACCAGCTGCGCAACAAGTGGAACACCAACACCTACCGCGACGTGCTCTACGTCTGCAAAGGTGGCACCATCGACAAGAGCAGTCAGATTGCCACCCACACCAGCAGCGGCCTTATCGTGCCCAAGTATTTCTTCGCCGCTATCCTCGCCGTGAAGAACGGCCAGTACCATGCCCTCGGCCTGTGGTTTGAGCAAAAGCTCAAGGGTGACAAGGACGTCAACAAGGATGACAAGCTCCGCCCCTACGCTGTCAGCATCGACAAGCTGGAACAGCTCACAGGCATCGACTTCTTCTGCAACCTGCCTGACGACACAGAGAAGACCGTCGAAGCGAAGCTCGACCTCAACTGGTGGGGCCTGTAACCAGCAACAAGAAGACATTGAACCATCAAGAAGGCGCGCCACTGACATTTCCCACAAGGAAATTCAGCGGCGCGCCTTCATTTGTTTAGCCGGTTGGTGTTGTCAGCCCATCCGACTTCTCATTACTTCACCACGACCTTCCGGGTTATGGTCAGTCCCGATTCGGCATCGCGCGTGCTGCGCACATACACGCCAGGAATGGATGGTTTCTCCTTCAGTGGCATGCCGTTCACATCGTACCATTGCGTGGCGGCATCCTCATCCACCGGTATCTCACCGATAAATGTCGTCTTGCCGAACGTCACCTCAAGAGGCAACCTGCGCGTACCGCACGTGGCATCTTCCGAGAAGTCGACCGTCACATCCGAGCCCCAGGTCTGTCCGTCCTTGGCCAGCCTGAACTTCAGCGTACACTTACCGTCACCCGGCACAGTGAAGTAGGCGTACCCGCTGTCATCGGTCCGCTCAACCGTGCGGCACTCTTCGCCCGCAAACACCCCGACCTCCGCATCTTGCAGCACACAGCCATCAAGCGTCACACGAGCTGTTATCGTCATGTTGCTCGGATACTTGTGGTGGTCAACAGGCGAGAAGACAAGTGCCCTGCCACGACCGGCAACTTTCTTAGGCACATAGGCCATCGGCGAGACGGGATAGCAGAACGTACGCGCACCGCCGCTTGCACTTAGCAACATGTAGCCTTGTCCTGGCACGAGGGCTTGCAGCGAGCCCGCCCATTCGTATCCGTCGAAGAGGGCAAAGCCATACTGCCCCTTGACCATATCGCCGTCTTGCGGATCCATGCCCGCCAGGGCGTCGGCCACCGATGCCGTCCGCGTGCTGTTGTAGGCTATCCAGTTCCATCCTGGCATCACGGTGATGGCGTGGTCGTCCGCAGAGCCTCGGTCACCGATGAGCCGTAGCACCTGGGCATTCGTCATCCGCACCTTGTACATAGACCGGTTGTCCAGCACAAGCTTCTTGCCATACCATGTGCCATGGTCGCAATTGACAAACGCATCCTTTGCCTTCACCGTCTCCACATCATCAGCCACATTGGCGAACACACTTTCCGCCCGCATGTCCTCGGCCTTGGCATAGAGCGATATCCAGTTCCACCCTGCGCCAAGCAGCGTAGCCTGTTCGACCTTGTCAGCAGCCTCTATCAGCAACGGATCGGCATATTTGCCGACAAGCACGTTGGCACCATACGCCACGTCAGTCGATGTTGTGGTCACAGGATATGTGACACCCGTGCTTGCATCATAAGCCTTGAACACAAGCGGTTTTCCAGCGTCCTCCGCATTGCCGTAGACATCAAGAAGGACAAAACTATTGTCATAACGTGAGTGGTAAACGGGATGCGCCATGCCACGGCACTCATCACCGATGAACACACCCACGATGTCAGCTGCGTCATAGCTCGGCTGTCCGAGGATGGCGAGCGATCCGATGATGCTCATGGTGCTCTCATAGCGGCCCTTGTCGACCGTCCATGCGGGCACGTCGCCCGCCACCGCGAGCGCCACCGTGAGCGGAGTGGCTATGCCGTCGTTGCCCATGAGGTAGACGGTCTCCTCATACTGTCCCACAGGCGTTGCCTCTGTCACCTCGAACCTTATCGTCTCCGTAGCGAGCGGATCCACCGTTCCATACGTCGCACTGGCCTTCAACCACGAGGGCAGGCCACCGATGGACCACATCTGCTGCTTGCCACTCTTGTTGGCAAAACTCGCTTCAAAGGACAGGTTCTCACCCACCGCTTTCGCTACCTGAAGGGCATTGTCGCTCCATGCCAACTCATTGTTGTTGACATAAGCACTCCAGCACACAGGCTGTGACAGATTGCCATTGACATCGCGCACGTCGCGCACGGTGAAATGGAGCGTGCATGCGGCCATGGCGGCAGGTGTCTCGTTGAGGGTGATGACAATTCTGTTGTCACTTGCCGTGAACGAATAGTCGATATTGGTCTCAACCGGCTTCTCCCTCAGGGCGGGAGCCTCATCAGTGAAGACGAGGGCACCGGCATAGACAGCCTTGTGACCGGCACGCACCAGGTCATCGTCAGAGCCAACAGTCACCACCTGATTGTAGGCGTCGAGCGTCTTCGCCTCAAACGGGTAATAGGCCACAAGGCCTTGTTCCTTGCCTGTAAGGCGCATCTTGCGTCGAGCCTTGAGAATGTCGGCCGTGAGGGTGGCGTTCCACAGGCGGATCTCGTCGACAACACCCACAAGCTGGCGGTCATACAGGTAGCTCCCATCGACAGAGCATGTGCGACGCGCGCCCACAATCATGCGGTCGCAGGCCGTCGTCCCGATGTTCGCCACGCTGACGGCCAGTGTACGCTCGCCGTCCACATACACGGCAGCGTTGCCATTGCGAAGGATGTTAAGAGCCACATGGTGCCAAGCCTTATCCTGGAGCGACGAGGTCGCTGCAGCGAAGGTATTGTCCGCCGAGGTGAGTTGCAGCACACCGCTGGAGTTCATCCACAGTTGCACCTCGCCCGCCTGCACCAGTTGGGTCTCGCCCTTCTGCCTGTCGGCGCGCATCCAGAGTTCGATGGCGCAGTTGTCGGTGGCGAGCGGTGACACGTCAGCGGCTGGAATGTCGAGATGCGACGTGCCGTCAAGCGCAATGGCCTTGTTCTCGTTGTTGAGACACCAGTTCTCGCCCGTCATGCGCAGGTGCCGGTTGCGGGCATAGTCGGTGACGACGGTTCCTTCGCCCTCATCCATCTTCCAATATCCTATGAGATGGCGTGTGGCCGGGTTCTTGGTCTTGCTCTTCTCCATCAGAGCCGCCGTCATGTCGCGAGCCTCATCCCAGAGCGTGAGTTCGTGGATGGCCCCCATCATGCGCTGTCCGATGGCAAGTGGTCCGTTGCCGTCGTAGGCCGCCACTGCCTGGTCGGTGAAGAGGTCGGTGGTGGTGGCGTCTTCGGCCACAGCAGCCTTCAGCGTGCAGCCCTTGGCCGCTGTGGCATAGTTCATCGTGAGATATGCCCACTTGCCCATCGGCACCTCCGCCTTCGATGTATAGACGTTGTCGCCAATCTTCACCAGGAGGTGGCGGTCATCGTCCACGCCGACCACAAACTTCTGTTGTCCCTTTCCGTGCGCCAGCAAAGTGCCAGCGCTCTTGAGGTTCACCCAGGCATCAATGGCAAAACTCTTGCCTGCCAGATTGATGTCGGCCTCGGTAGCGGCTGTGTTGTCCGTGCCGGTCATGCCGAGTGCGGTGGCATGCGACACCTCCGCACCGTTGAGCACACCGGTAACGATGAAGTTGGAAGTCTTGGTCAGCTCACCCTTGAGGAAGTTCTCGTTGAACTCAACGCTCACCTCGTCGCCAGGCGAGAGAATGCCGTTGGTAGGTGTCGGCAAGCCGAGCGGTTGCGGCCGTTGCATGTCCTTCACGAGAGCTATCTCCTCACTGGTGTTGTACACCTCCTCATTGCCGTAAGAACTTACAGAGAGGATGCGGAAGGTGTAGTCACCGTCGCTGAAGTTGCGCATGGGCAACTTGTACGACACGGTAGCCGCGCTGGGCAGCAGCTCGTTGTTCTGTGTCTTGTCAGCCTCGTTGATTACGTATTCGCGAACCAGTGTCCAGTCGGTGTCGCCCTGCTTGCGATACTGTATGCGGAACGCCTTGAGGTTGTGGTAGTCGCGGTCAAACTGGCTGAACGAGATGTTCAGGTCGTCGCCGGTCTGCGAGTTGAGCGTAGTGCGGTCGAGTTTCATCGTCACTGCCGATGATGAGGGCACGAACTGTGCCGTTACATAGACGGTGTCGGCTATCTGGTCCCAAGTGCTTGTCGGGTCGTACTGCGACTGCGAGGCGAGCACGATACCGATGTTCTTGTAGTCAAGCACGCTGGTGTTGGTCTGCCAGAGCTGCATGGCCTTGGTGACGGTCTCGCCAGCCGGAATCTTGATGATGCGGTTGTCGGTGAGCGGCATACCGTCGATGGTGATCTTGGCACCGTCGGGATTGCTTTCGTCGATCATCAGTAGCTTGTAATACACGTCCTCGTCAATCTCCGAGGCGTTGGTGAGGCGCAGCGTGTAGTTGGCGGCACTGCCCGTAGGCACATTGCTCACCACAGGCACATCCACCGTAATCTGCGGCACCTCAATCTGCATGGTGGCCTCCATGACGGTGGTGCCCGGACGATAATACTTGGTCTTCACCTCGCCCTCATACGGACCAGAGGTCTGTCCGCCGCGTGTGCGGAAGATGGGCGAATAAGCACCATACTTATATACGTCCACTGTCAGAGCGTCGTCGTCGCCTTCCTCAGCGAGGGTGTAGCTGAATGACGAGATATCAGTCTCGGTATCCTCAGAAGTGTGATGCGCTCCGCCTCCAGTCCTTGTAGAGACAGTCCATTGCACACCTGTTTTATTTATGCTCATTCCCCATGAATCAGACAATACGGCAGCCGCAGTAACGGTCCATTCGTGTGTGCTTCCACTGCTTTCTTCTGTCTGTCGGCTCATTGCTATGCTGCTGCCCGAGTCGAACGAGAAGTTTTGGTCAAGGTTTTCGTCACGGTTCTCATAGGCGAGCACCTTCTCCTTCTCGTTGGTGGCGAGCGTATTCTCCCAAATCAGGATTTGCGAGTTGCACCATTCCACCGAGTCGCCATAGCATTGGTTGCTATTGCTTGGCGCGATCATGGTGTACGACGGTCCGCTGTTTGACACATGCTTGGTGGCTTTCGAACCCCATACCTTCTTGTCGTGGTTGGAACTTCCGAAGCGTGGGTCATCGGCAGCAAGCGTAGTGAGGTAGACGGGATGGTCTGTCGTGTTGCTGTAGTCCTGGGTGCTGGCAACGGTCTGCAACAGGCTGTTGCGCATGGCACGCAGGTTGGGCAGCAGCACATTCTCCACATAGTTGGCCGTATAGTTGAACATGGTCTTGAAGTTAAGTCCTGTGGTAATGATGTCCTTCAGTTCCAATGTCGCCTTGTTGCTTGTTCCTTGTCGGCGGAAGTTGACATCGCGTGCCAATCCATAGATGAGATTGGTTGCCGAACCGATAAACACGTCGCCATTGGCACCCACATACTCAGGAGCTGCTGATGTGGATATGGTGCGCGTGGCGGTTATGGTGCGGTTCCAAGTGTTGGCATTCTCGCCTTCTGTGACGACATTAAGTCCCACGTTCAGTTCGTTCTTACTCTCTACACTGTTGAGCATTCCGAAACCAAAGGTTCCTGAAAGCGTCGTTACATCCACACCAAACTTGGTGGAGGTCAGCACTTCGCTATCAGAAGTCCACACACCGCCACTGCTGGTGGATGTGGACGTAACGCTGCCGCTGGTCCACTCGGCGCTTGAGCCTGTTCCGGGCGGATCGCGCAGAATCATCTCCACCACGTCGGGTCCGCTTGTCACGAAGTTGTTGCCCGTGGGCAGCGAACCGAGTATGATGCCGTTCATGCCATTGCCGTCCCAGTTGTAGGTGCGGTCGTCGATGTCGTAGCTGATGGAGAGGGTGCGCGAGTAGGGCGCGGTGATGTTGGGCAGACCTGCCTTCCATGTGTACACGGCGCAACCGAGACTGTCGAGTTGCAACTGGTTGCTCTCCAGCTCCACCAACGAGCCGACAGGTTTGCCAGCCGTGTTGTTCTCAAGATAAACCTTCTGTGAAGCAGAGAGGGCGTTGTTGATGGTCACCACATTGCCGCTGAGCGGCACGCGCGATGCCACGGGCTGGTTCTTCACGTCGTGGTTGACATACTCCTCGAAGCCTTTGAGGTCGAAGGTGTAGTTCTCCTCACGTTCGAAGATGGCACCGCCATAGTTGTAGGTCACCTTGCCATTGGTATCGACGGTGTAGATGTCATCGATGGCGAGCTTGCCGCTGGCATCCTCAATCTCATAGGTTGAAAGGCCGAAGGCTCCGTCGTCGTGACCGCGCTGGGTGACGGTGAACGAGGGTGCGCTATGATAGGTCTGACGAAGCTTGCAGTTGTAGGCATATTCCTGACGCACACCATCCTCTGTGACCAAGGTGTCGGTCAACTCCACAAGCGGATTGGTGGCGTCGACGGTAGTTGCTTCGCCAACGCTCTGTCCGGTTGCCACGACCTTCATGCTCTCCACATTGTACATGAGCGGGGGAACCATGGCAGAGAACTCACCCGTGAGCGAGTCGGTGCGTATGAAGATCTTCTTGGCAACATCGCCCGCGCCGCGCCATGAATGGCTGGCAATGGCGCCGGTGGCCGACTGTACGGTAGCCTTGGCGGTGTTGGTTTCGTAGCTATACGACGTGCCGTTCACCTTCTTCACCACGTTGAGGCGATAGCGGTCGTTGGTGGGACTAAGGACGAGCTCGGTGATGCCGATGTTGTTATGGCTTGCGCCGAACCCGACGGGTTTCTCGCCCTCGATGCTTCCACCGGCCACACGGCCCGTGAAGTTGACAAGCGTCTGGTCGACGAACTCCATGTTCTTTATCTCGCGGTCGAACGTGATCTTCACGCCGGCTCCGTTCGGGTCGGCTGGGTAGCGTCCGGCGGATGCAAACACATGGCCGTCCTTCTTCACCTGGATGAAGTGGTCGCCAATGGGCACGCTGATGGTGAATGTGCCGTCCTCGGCCGACTGTATGAGTTCGCCGTCGCGACTGCATATCGTGCCGTCGACATAGAACGTGCATCCCTCCACGGGATAGTCGGTTCCCTCGTAGAAGACGGTGCCCGATACGGGGAACGACGATACGTCGGTGAAATCCACTCCGCTATGCACGAGCGACGAGGCGCTGACGTAGCGTGTGGAATAGGTGGGCGAGAATTCGTGTACGCCCAAGGCGGGGATGACCATATAGTTGGTGCCTTCGCCCGTGAACGGTACGCCACGGATGACGAAGTTGCCCTGTGTGTCGGTCAGGGCAAATAGGCCAAGCTGATGGTCAGAGGGTATGATGCTGCCCGTGGGCCATGTGCCGGCTCCGAGGCGAGCGTGGTTGCCGTTGGCCACACCACTCGTCTTCGAGTAGTCGTAGGCTGTGGTCTGTCCGCTGAAACCTTCGTCGACGGGCCAGTAGGCCACGAGGGCGTCTTCCGTTCCGCAGAGGGTGTGGTTGTAGTTGGCAAGGATTTCCTCACGGCTCAACGCCTTGCCACTGAACACGCGCATCTCATCGATGTAACCCATGAAGGCACGGCTGGCCGACGACTGGTAGCTGCCGCCGAGACACAGCCCGGTGTTGTCGGCATCGGGAAACTGCACCCTGGCGTTGAGCTTGTCGGCGAGTGACACGACCGTAATCGAATCGTCAGCGTTGACGGCCGTCACGGTGGCTGCGCCCGCTGCATCAACGGCGAGGGTGAGCGACGTGAAGGCATTAGGCTTCAGATAGATACCCACAGGCGCCGCAGCGGATGCGCTCTTCACGGTGAGCGGATAGCCCTTGCCGTTGGTATCGGCCGAATCAAGGGCCAGCTGCAACTGGCCACCGAGATCAAGAAGGGTTGGCATGGCGCCCGTCTGCGAGTCGTCGGGGCGAATCATCATCTGCAGCGTGTAGGGCTTGGAGGCGAAATACTTGTTGAGCGTCTCGCTGTCCTTGCTGAAGAACACGCCATCGCCAGCTCCCGACACGCGGAGGGCATAGAACTGTCCGCCTTGCTGCCGGTTACCGTCGCCACGCACCAATGCCACGCGGGTGCCGGCCACGGCGGTACCGGTGCCGTAGGTGATGCGGCCCGACACGATGCCGGTGGCGCGACTGAATCCGTCGTCGGTCTTCTCCAGTCGTGTGTCGCTGCCGTCGCAGGTGGTGATGCTCACCACCTTATAGTCGTAATACTGTCCGGGCAGTGCCGTCTGGTCCTCATAGTAATAGGATGAGGCGGTGCCGCTGGTCTTGTAGATGGTGGCCCATGTGTCGGTGCCCTTCACGCGGCGTGCCACCTCGTATCGTGTCACGTCGGCTCCTACCTGTTCGGCTTCCCATGCCACCTTCACCAGTCCGTTGTAGTCGCCCTTGGTGGCGTTGACCGCCGTCACCTGCGAGTTGCCCGTGATGCGGCCCTCCAGAATGTTGGTGCTTGAGAAGAGCTTGTTCTCGAGCATCGTGGTCTGTACCTTATATGTATAGGTGGGGCAGAGTTTCAGGTCGCGCGTGTCGGTATATTCATATTGCGTCTTGCCCTTGTCGGTGACGTTGACGGTAGCCACCTCCGTCCAGTTGTCGCCTGGCTGTCCGTTCTTGCTCTCGGTGCGGAGCAGCTTGAAGGCATAGCTTTCGTTGCCCTTAAACTCGGGGCACTGCCATTTCACCGTGATCGATTTCTTGTCAGACACCACGTCGGTGATGTTGATCGGGAACGAGCGCTGCACCGACTCCGTAATGCTGGACATAAGGCTGGACAGCAGTTTGCCTGAAGGCGAATTGGTAGGTACGAAATAAATCTGATAGACGTACGATTGGTCGTAATCAGGCACGTCGTCCGTGTATTTTCGTGTATTATACGGAATGTCGCCCGCCACTTTCGTTTTGTCCTCTGGGTGCCCGTCAGGGTAACGGTAGATACTCCATGTGCCATCTGTATAGAAATCACCACCATAGACCTGCCATGTCAATGATATTTGTTTTTTCCACATGTCGGTGGCAGCAGCTACATAGCGAGGTTCGTCGTAATCATTGATAGCATTCTTCAACCACCCGAATAAAATCGTACTGGGTCGGTCTTTGGGAGTTACTGTAATAGATTTTTGTGTATATAGATTAAAAGACCCGCCTTGCTCATTATACGAAAGCGTCAACCCATTATAGGCGGATGCGCCCTTGCTGTAGGTCTTGTAAACCGCTTGGTTCATTGTGGAAGGGTCACAGTAGCGTTTGCCGCTGTAGTTATTGTAATACGAACCGTCGGTCGTCATGGCCACGGTGGTTGGGCCGTAGCTCGGGTTGATGTAACTTCCCTTCACCTTCAACGAGCCATAAGTACGTTCGTAGTTTGGGCTGTCCGAAAATATGTTCCTGATGGCTTGGGTCCGAAACGTGCGTTCCTCCCATGAAGCATTTTCGCCGTTGACTTTCCAGTTGCCGCGAATCTTGACGTCGTGCTCGGTAGCCACTGCCATCTTGTCCATGTAGATGACCATCTCCACCCAGTACTGATCATACACTCTTCGTGGGTCCCAGAAGCGCACGGTGTAGTTCACGCCGTCAACGTTTCTGCTGTAGGTGCTGCCCCACCATCCGTTGGCACCACGCTCGTCTTCCAGTCCGCTGGCATTGCCATCGCCAGATGACCATGCCAACTCCCAGTCGGGTGAGCAGACGTATTTGCCATCTACATAAACGGCGGGTCCGCGGTGGCCTGACTCGGTCTCATCGTGTAGGAAATAGCCATCGCCGCCAACCCTGTCATAGAACCAGAAATAGATGGTAATCCATGGCTCGTCCACCGTGGGCTGGTGGCTGATGCGTGAGTTGTAGCGCGAACTGCTTCCGTAATTTGTGCCGAAATGTGCTCCGGCATACGCCTGCCGCGGCACGGCCAAGGCCATGACCAGCAGGAGAAACGTCAGAAGCCTACACCGCCAAGGCGGCGTGCCCGGACATTGCTTGCCCCTCACCACCTGAGGCAGTGAGAAGCAGGGGTGTGAGTAATGGTTTTCTTTCATAATCGCTTAGATGAATTTGTTTCGTTAGGATTATCTGCTGCAATGGGGACAACCAACTTGCGGTGCAATGCTGGTTCAGCCCTCTGCAAATTTAAACGAACACAAAGAAATCTTAAGCGAAAAAAACGTTATGGCAGTTACACAATGCGTAAAGTGTAACCGAAAGCCGCCATTCCTTCGGGTTTCAGGTCTTCGCCCTCGCCTCCCAGTCGGTTGGCGAGACGCCCATCTTGCGCTTGAACGCACGATAGAGGTTCACCCTACTTGCAAACCCCGTCTCCGAAGCGAGAGCGTCGAGCGTGTGGTGCTTGAGCCATCCCGCCTGGATGAGCCTTGTGGCTTCCGCCACGCGATACTCGTTGATGTAGGTCTTGAAGTTGACTCCCCGACAATGGTTGATGGCCATCGACACCACACGATGGCTCTTGCCGCACAAGGCGGCAAGATTAGCGATCGAGAGGTCGGTCGCCTTGAAGAGGGCTTGCTCTTGCACCAGCAGGTCGATCTCCTGCATGAGCAGCCGGTCGTCGTCGGTCGGTACAACCATCATATCGGAGGAAGGGTCGGTAGGCACCTCCACGGGGTCGGCCGCTTCGCAAACGGTATCTCGCAAAGGCTCCTTGATCTTGGGGAAGATATCCACATAATTGATGAACCGTATGGCAAACACCGAGTAATAGACAGTGGCGGAAAGCATGAACAACAACTGGGTGAGCGGTGTGATGAACCATGCGAAGCACAGGGCCACGACGCCTACGCCAAAGGCACTGTAGAAAGCTACGGGTACCCAGTGCAGGCGCTTGCGCTCATCATCGGAGAAATAGTTGTCCATCAACTGGAGATAGTGCTTGTAATAGCGGCGGAACACGGCCACATAGTGGGCCATGAGCCCCATGTACCACAGGGAAAAAACAGTGAAGACAAGCATGCGCCGCTCCACAGGACAGGAGACAAACAAGACCATGGCCAGACCTATGCTGGCCGCTGCCACCAGAGCCTCGCGCCACGCCATGCGCCGGGTGAGGGCACCCAAGTCGAGCAGCGTGATGAGCGAACAGGTGAACAGGAAGGCTTGTGTGATGCCGATGGATATGACTATCATGCGGTTGAGCAGGTCGCCCGCAAGCGGCTCGCGCGAAGCGGCCTCGCAGATGAGCGCCACACTGTAGACCAGGTATGTGGTGCCCGTCATCTTGCGCGCGAGAATGTAATTCTTGAGCCCTCCCTTCTCTGGTATGGACAGGAAGAAAAGGCAAATGCCAAAGGCCAGCATCATCCCCGGAATGATATACGCCGTAACAAGATTATATAAGAATATGAGCATAAGCAGTGCCTGGCTTATCGTGCCATGATGCAAAAGTAATAAAAATGTGGCGCATTCCTACCATGCGGACACAAGAAAAAACTCTTCGGGAATTTGGAGTGACGAGGCCCTTGCATTGGGTTTGAATGTAAACTATTGGTATCGTCACTCCAAATGCTGGAAGAACTTAAAAATCATTGTCGTATAAAAACGACATGATTGCCGTCCCAACAGTTGAGGCAGGCCCATTATTGAAGAAAGCGGACAATATATATAAAAAAACAGGCGTTATTTTCATCTTCAAAATATTTTGGCCGAAATACGCGATTTTTCGGCACTTTTCATAACCGGCTGATAATTAGACGCTTATGAATTTTAGGATTTTATTTAACCTAAAAAGTAAATACTTTTCATCAAAGAATACCCTTTATCGTGTTGCGATAT
>DJOV01000040.1:0-20834 GCA_002437285.1 Prevotella sp. UBA6429
AGATGGCAAAACGTAATCCACTGTTTTTTATATCGTTATGGTGGTAATTTATAGAATCCACCATATTATGGTTCATCCGGAATATGGAGTGATGAACCTCAAGTAATTATACTGTAGCCCATTGTTCGCCAATTGCCAAATGATGTCGGTCTTGTCCACATAGAGATTTTGATGTTAGCCCAAATGACTGGCCAAGCCCCGCAAAGCATTAAAATACCTAAATTAGGACATAATGTCAAAGATTTAGGGTAACTTTGCACATTAAATATAAGTCATAAAAACGCATGAGCTTAACAAAAATAGTGGGCAAGCTGTTTACGCCCCGCCAGTATGCGCTGGAGAAACACTATACGCAACCCGAGGCATTGCAACACGCCGTGTTGCGCCACCTGCTGGAGAGAGGGGCCAACACGGAGTATGGCCGCAACCACCTGCTCTCTGCCAAGAACAACTATGAGGACTTCGCCAAGAACGTGCCTGTCAACACCTACGAGGAACTGAAACGCGACATCGACCGCATGCGCCACGGCGAGGCTGACGTGCTGTGGCCCGGACAGGTCAAGTGGTACGCCAAGTCGTCGGGAACGACCAACGACAAGTCGAAGTTCATACCCGTCTCCAACGAGGGACTGCACGCCATACACTACAAGGGTGGCAAAGACGTGGTGGCCCTCTACCTGCGCAACAACCCCGACAGCCGCCTCTTCGACGGCAAGTCGCTCATCCTCGGCGGCAGCCACTCGCCCAACTACAATGTGGCCGGATCGCTCGTGGGCGACCTCAGCGCCATCCTCATCGAGAACATCAACCCGCTGGTCAACCTCATGCGTGTGCCGCGCAAGCGCACGGCGCTGCTCTCCGACTTCGAGGTGAAGCGAGACCGCATCGCCCAGGAGTGCCTGCACCAGAACGTCACCAACATTTCGGGCGTGCCCTCATGGATGCTCAGCGTGCTCGTGAGGGTCATGGAACTGTCGGGAAAGAAGCACCTCGAGGAGGTGTGGCCCGACCTGGAGGTGTTCTTCCACGGAGGCATCGCCTTCACTCCCTACCGCTCACAATACGAGCAGCTCATCACCTCGCCGAAGATGCACTACATGGAGACCTACAACGCCTCGGAGGGCTTCTTCGGCATACAGGACGACCCCACCGACCGCGCCATGCTGCTGATGCTCGACTACGACGTGTTCTACGAGTTCATACCGCTGGAGGAAGTGGGACGCCCTGACGCCACCGTCGTGCCACTCGAAGGGGTGGAGCTCGGACGCAACTACGCCATGGTCATCACCACCAGCTGCGGACTGTGGCGATACATGATCGGCGACACCGTGGAGTTCACATCCAAGCAGCCCTACAAGTTCATCATCACCGGACGAACCAAGTACTTCATCAACGCCTTCGGCGAGGAGCTCATCATGGACAACGCAGAGAAGGGACTGGCCTACGCCTGCGAGAAGACCGGCGCACAGGTGCTCGAATATACAGCCGCGCCCGTGTACATGGACGCCAACGCCAAGTGCCGCCACCAGTGGCTCATCGAGTTCAGCAAGGAGCCCGACAGCCTTGAGCGTTTCGCCGACGCACTCGACGAGAAACTGCAGGAGGTCAACTCCGACTATGAGGCCAAGCGCTCACACAACGTCACGCTCCAGCACCTCGAGGTGGTGAAGGCGCGCGCTGGCCTCTTCAACGACTGGCTGAAGCAGAAGGGACGCCTCGGCGGACAGCACAAGGTGCCGCGCCTGAGCAACTCGCGCAAGAACATGGACGAGCTGCTGGAGATGAACAAGCAGTGAACACACAGATGAACCATATGACTGACAACAGACGACAAGGACGCCGGGCCGCCGGACCGCACACCCCACGCCACAAGGGCCTTTGGTGTCTCGCGCTCGCGCTCATCACGCTGGTGTCGTGCGCCAAGATGGGCAGCCCCGACGGCGGATGGTACGACGAGACGCCACCACACGTGGTGAGCTGCTCGCCTGCCGACAAGGGTGTCAACGTGAACAGGCGACACATCTACATCAACTTCGACGAGTTCATCAAGATAGACAATCCCACACAGAACGTCGTCATCTCGCCACCGCAAATCAACCAGGCCGAGATCAAGGGGCAGGGCAAGCGCATCAGCGTGGAGCTGCTCGACTCGCTGAAGCCTGCCACAACCTACACCATCGACTTCTCCAACGCCATCAGCGACAACAACGAGGGGAACCCCATGGGCAGCTACACCTACAGCTTCTCCACGGGCGACCACATCGACACGCTGGAGGTGTCGGGATATGTGGTCGACGCCAGCAACCTCGAGCCCGTGAGCGGCATTCTCGTGGGCCTCTACGACAGTCTCGCTTCCGACTGCTTCAGGCGACAGCCCATGCTGCGCGTCTCCAAGACCGACTCATGGGGACACTTCACCATCAAGGGCGTCGCACCGGGCTCCTACCGCATCTACGCCCTGCAGGACGCCGACGGCGACTTCGTCTTCAACCAGAAGAGTGAACGGATAGCCTTCCAGGACGCCCTCGTCGTGCCCTCCAGCATGCAGGACACGAGGCAAGACACCACATGGGTCGACTCGCTACACATCGCCAGCATCCAGCGCGTGCACTACACACACTTCCTGCCCGACGACATCTGCCTGCGAGCCTTTGGCGAGATGGTCACCGACCGCTACTACCTGAAGGCCGAACGGCGCGAGGCCGACCATTTCACGCTCTTCTACACCTATGGCGACAGTGTGCTGCCCGACATACGCGGCCTCAACTTCAACGCCGAGGACGCCTTCATCATCGAGCCATCGGAGCACAAGGACACCATCACCTACTGGCTGCGTGACACGACCCTCGTCAACCAGGACACGCTCACCATGGAACTGACACACCACATCACCGACACGCTCGGCGTCTTGCAACTGCGCGCCGACACCGTGAAGCTCATCTCCAAGGACCCCTACAGCAAGCGCATGAAGGCCGCACAGAAAAAACTGGAGCAATGGCAGAAGACGCAAGACAAACTGAAAAAGCGCGGCGAGCCATACGACTCCATCATGAAGCCCGAACCCCTGCGCATCTCCCTGTCGCCAATGGGTGAGATGGCACCCAACGAGAACATCACCATCGAGGCCAAGAAGCCCATCGAAGACCCCGACACGACGCTCGTACACCTCTACTCACACCTGCCCTCCGACTCCCTGTGGTATGCCGAGCCCTACCGCCTGGAGCGCCGGGACCCGCAGACGCTCACGCTCAAGGCGGCATGGAAACCTGACGCCGAGTATAGCCTGGAACTTGACTCCACCGCCATCCGCTCCATCTACGGACAGGTGTCAGACCCTCTGAAGCAAGGGCTCAAGGTCAAGTCGCTCGACGAGTACGCCACCCTGCTCATGACCCTGCAGGACATGCAGGGCAAGCATGTCATCGCACAACTGCTCGATGCCTCTGACCAGGTGGTCAAGGAGGCCAGGACGGACAACGGACTGGCGGAGTTCTATTATCTCAACGCCGGCAAGTACTACATGCGCCTCATCGTCGACGACAACGGCAACGGCAAGTGGGACACGGGTGACTTCGACAGCGGACGGCAACCCGAGATGGTCTACTACTATCCCGAGGTGATCGAGTGCCGCGCCAAGTGGGATCTCACACTGACTTGGAACCCCACCGCCAAGCCGCTCTACCGGCAGAAGCCTGGCAGCATCACCAAGCAGAAGGGCGAAAAGGCCAAGAGCATCAAGCACCGCAACGCAGACCGCGCCAAGAGACTGGGCATCGAGTACATACCGCGATAAACAAAAAAGAAAAACATCATGAAACAGGTCAGAGCATTCATCATGGCGCTCCTCCTCTCGCTGGCCTTCCTGCCGGCCGAGGCTCAGTGCGCCTACCGCAACACTGCCTTCAAGTCGGGCGAGTTTCTCTCCTACAACCTCTACTTCAACTGGAAATTCGTGTGGGTGAAGGCAGGGACGGCATCCTTCTCGACCGTGCAGAGCAACTACAAGGGCCAAGCGGCCTGGCGCGGAAGCCTCATCACACGAAGCAACCAGAGGGTCGACAAGATGTTTGTCATGCGCGACACGCTGCTCTGCTACAACAGCATCGACCTGGAGCCTCTCTACTACCGCAAGGGGGCACGGGAGGGGGCACGATACACCGTCGACGAGGTGTTCTACAGCTACCCCGCAGGCAAGTGCCACGTCAAGCAGCACCGACAGCACAGCAACGGTAGCCACTCGTGGGAGCAGCACACCTATGGCGACTGCGTGTACGACATGATGAGCATCTTCCTCCGCGCACGTTCCTTCAACCCCACAGGATGGAAGAAAGGACATGATGTCAACTTCCCCATCGCCGACGGCAACAGCCGCTATCCCGCCAAGCTGCGCTATGAGGGCAAGGTCAACGTCAAGGCCGACAACGGTGCCACCTACCGATGCCTCAAGCTCGCATACATGGAAAACGAGAAGGGGGAGGGCTTCAAGAAAATTGTCGACTTCTTTGTCACCGACGACCAGAACCACATACCCGTGCGCCTCGACATGCACCTGCGCTTTGGCTCGGCCAAGGCTTTCCTCACGGGCATGAAGGGCATCAAGAGCCCCATCACGTCAAAGGTGAAGTGAGGGCGGAACGATTGGCGCTCACCACGCATCCACAATATGCCGAAGGGCAGCTTCCTGTTGATTGAGGAAGCTGCCCTTCGGCTTTCTGGTCTTTTCTGTTGTAACATCTTTGTGGTATGTGCAGCGCATCAAACATGGTAGACTATATACCAACATGGCGCTATTTCACAAAATCAAAAAAACATCTAACTTTGCAAACGCATTGCCAATCCACGCGGCACATCCCAACGGACAACCACAAGACTCGGCATGCCAAGGTAAAAAGACGATGTCCCATTATGCATAAAGGATAAAAGCCAAACGGTTACAATTTTAAAAAAAAATGATTATGAAGCGAATGTGTTGTAAGGAAATGAGCCGAATGTGCAACCGCACATTGTCTGGCTTGAGCAAGATGGTGATCTGTTGCGCAAAGCAAGCAAGAGAGAGAGTTGAAGAAACCATAAGAATCAGCAAAACAGTATTGACGGATGAGATTACAGCATTTACTTATCATACCCCTTACATTTGCCCTGTCGGGGCAGCAGGCAGCGTGGGCTGAACCTGTCGACACCCTTCACAACCAAAAGGCCGACCCGTCCTACAACCTCAACGAGATGGTGGTCGTGGGATACGGCACACAGAAACGCACCCAACTGACGGGCTCCGTGACGAAGTTGGGTGGCTCGCTCTTCGAGAAAACCACCACGCCGACCTTTGAAGGCGCACTCAACGGCACGGTGGCCGGACTGAACGTCACGGCATCGTCGGGACAGCCTGGCGCCGCCTCGCAGATACGCATCCGCGGCGGCAACTCGGTCAACGCGAGCAACGAGCCCCTTTACGTGGTAGACGGTTTTATCTACTACAAGGACGCAAGCGCCGCAAAGACAGGATTGGGCGCAATGGAGAGCAGTCTCAATCCGCTTTCTACCATCAACCCATCCGACATCGAATCGATAGAGGTGCTCAAGGATGTGAGCGCCACGGCCATCTACGGCTCGCGCGGCGCCAACGGCGTGATCATCATCACCACCAAGAAAGGTGCACGCGGACGCACCGCCATCAACTACCGCTACACGGCAGGCTTCGACGTGGCCACCAAGAAACTCGACCTCATGACGGCAAGCGAGTGGGCCCGTTTCCAAAAGACTTATTTCTACAACAAGGGCGGATACACCGACGAGCAGATAGCAGCACTCGGAGAGGGCACCGACTGGCAGGACGCCATGTTGCGCACCGCCTTCCGACAGGCACACGAGCTGTCGGTGAGCGGGGGTAACGCCAAAAGCCGCTATGCCTTCTCGGCCAACTACACCGACCAGGATGGTATCATCATCAACTCGGGATTCAAGCGCTACAATTTCCATGTCAACGCCGACTGGAACTTGCTGCCCGGACTCACCTTCGGACTAAACGCCACCTACGGCAAAAGCACGCAGGAGGGACTCACCACAACCGAAGCGGTGACCTACAACTCGTCGCCTTTCTCGGCGGGCATCACCAACAGTTTCGTCTACGGACTGCTCACGCCGCGTGTCGTGCCCATCTATGCCGCTGACGGATCCTACAACTACGCCAACCCATACGAATATGCCTATTTCGCCATCGGCAGCAAGACGTCAAACGCCGTGAGCGACCTCAAGAACTCGGTGGCCGAGAGCATCAACAATTACCTGCTCTCGAACGTGTGGACGCAGTATGTGTGGGGCGACTTCAACGCCAAGGTGAGCGTGGGTCTCAACAAGGAGCAAATCACGCAAAACTACTTCTCGCCCAAATACACGTCGCTCGGTCTTGCCAACGAGGGCATCGGCGGCATCGGCAACAAGAACAACGAGGTGTGGCAAGAGGAGTACACACTGGGATGGAACCGCTTCCTGGACAACGACCACTACGTGGACGCACTGGTGGGCTATACGCACCAGAGCAGCAAGGTGAACTACAACTCATCACTCACCTCCCACTTCACCAACGAAGACCTGAAGCACAACAACCTGGCCGACGGCTCATCAGTATATCCGCCACAGTCGGGATTCTCGAAAGCCACACTCAACTCCATCATCGCACGCGTCAACTACACGCTGCTTGACCGGTACAACGCCACCGTGACGTTTCGAGCCGACAAATCGTCGCGCTTTGCCAAGACGCACCGCTGGGGACACTTCCCGTCCGTGGGACTGTCGTGGAACGCCAACCGCGAAAACTTCCTCAAGGACGTGAGCGCACTGTCGAACCTCAAGGTGCGCGCGTCATGGGGCAAGGTGGGCAACCAGGAGATAGGCGACTACGAGTATGCGCTCAACTACAAGGCCATGCAATACAACGGACAGTCGAGCTACACCAAGACCAACATCTACAACAAGGACCTGCGCTGGGAGACCACCACGTCGTACAACGTGGGCCTTGACATCGGACTGTTCGGCAATCGCCTCGCCATCACGGCCGACGCCTACTACAAGAAGACGAGCGACCTGCTGCTCGATGTGCCCATAGGCTTCAACCAGGGCGTGAGCACACAACTGCGCAACGTTGGCAACGTGGTCAACAAGGGCGTCGAACTGACCGTCGACGGACAATTGCTGCGCACGAGCCAACTGCTCTGGACGGCCACCGCCAACATAGCCCACAACAGCAACCGCATCACAAGCATGGGCACGGCCAGCGACATCATCATGGGTGCATCCAACGAGACCATCCTGCGCAAGGGCGAGGCGCTCGGCACCTTCTACGGACTGCTGTTCGACGGCATCGTGCAGACGGGTGACGACCTGTCAAAACTGCCTACCGTAAGCGGAAAGACACTGGAACCGGGTGACGTGAAGTATGTGGACCAGGACAACAACAACCGCATAGACGGCAAGGACCGCGTGGCGCTCGGAAGCATACAGCCCGACTTCACCTATGGCTTCTCCTCACAACTGCGCTGGCGCAACTTCGACGCAAGCGTCAGCTTCGCCGGAAGCCATGGCAACAAACTGTTCAACGCTCTCGGACGCAGGCTCGAGCAGACGGGCGACAGCTACAACCTCCTGCGCACTGTGCTCGACAGCTGGACACCGGCCAACCCCAGCAACCGATACCCCCTCGCCAGCAAGGAGCGCACCATATCCTATATCGACAGCCGATATGTGGAAGACGCTTCCTACCTGAAACTGCGCAACATCACCATCGGATACACGCTGCCCCAGGTAAGGCGTATCAAGGCTAAGGTGAGACTCTTCGCCACGGCCTCCAACCTCTTCACCATCACGCCCTACTCGGGCTACGATCCTGAAGTGGCATCGGGAACGGACACGGGCGCTTATCCTGCGGCGCGCACCTTCGTGTTCGGAGCGAACATCAGCCTGTGAGTTTCTCACCATTCATCAACAACACAAATACCATAACACCATGAACAAGTCCTTATTAAGCACCATCAGCATATCCCTGGCCCTCACGGCCACCACCGTGTTCACCAGTTGCAACGCCAGCAGCGAAGACCCCGCAGACATCGGCGGAAGCGGCACCATCAGCAACCCCGTCACCAACGATGCCACGGCGCTCTCCACCGTCAACGGCGTGTATGCCAACTGGCAACCGCTCAGCTCATCGTTCACATTCATCATCGAGCTCAACTCCAACAAGATGATATCGTTTGAGGGCGAGGAGTCGGAAGCCGGACCACTCAACAGCCGCTTCGAGCAGACGGCCGACACATGGTATCAGCGCAAGGTGTTCAACAACCTCTTCCTCGGAATCAGTACCGACAACGACAACATCAAGCTCGTCAACGATGCCTACAAGAACGGCAAGCTCACCGAGGGCGGCTACAGGGCGGCCATCGGAAAGGCCAAGTTCCTGCGCGGACTGGCTTACCTCTACCTGGTGCAGCTATGGGGCGAGGTGCCGGTGTTCACCGAGGAGGGCGGCAGCGCCACCGAGCGGCAGCCCATTGACAACGTGTACAACCAGATTGTGGCCGACTTGACCGATGCCGAGGCGCTGCTGGCCGACTACAACGGTGACCCTGTCACACCCAGCAAGCAAGCGGCCGAGGCGCTCCTGGCCCGCGCCTACCTGGCATGGGGTGACAATCCGCTGAGCTACAGCCAGGTGCAGGCCATCGCCACCGAGCAGAAAGACCCGGAGTTTACCACCACACCCTCACGACTGGAACAGGCCGTGACCTATGCCGACAAGGTGATCAGCAGCGGCAAACTGGCACTCGACCCCGACTACAGCAAGCTCTTCGGACGCGACTATGAGAGCAACAAGCGCGGCACCAACGAGCACCTGTTCACCATCAAACATGACGGTGACAAGAACGACGCGCAGGGCAACCACCAGACTCACTGCGCATGGACCTTCCCGTTTCAGAACGGCGAGAACGGACGGGCGTTCAATGAGCTACACACAGAGGTGGCCGACATCAACCTCTACGATGACTGGAAGCATGAGCAGCCCAGCGACAAACGCCTGGCCAAGACCTATTTCACCAAGCTGAAAAACCCCGAGGATGGTTTCACCTACACCTACTACGCACCCATCTACACACCTGTCAACGGCAAGGGCGTAGACCAGTCGTATGAGGATGCCGAAAACCTCGAAATCACGCAAAACTCAGTCGACCGCATCGAACTGCGCTATGCCGAGGTGCTGCTCATCAAGGCCGAGGCACTCGTGCAGCTCGGACGCAACAAGGAAGCCGCTGCGCCATTCAACGAACTGCGCCGACGCGCCGGCATAGCCGAAGTGGACGCGCCGACGTTCGAACAGATCAAGCGCGAGTGGGACTATGAGTTCACCTACGAGCAGAAGTCGCTGCTCAACAGCCTGCGATGGAAGGACCTCGTGGCATCGGTGAAAAAGGTGAAAGACTATGAGCATTTCGACAACAGCTACGCCACCGAAGGTGCCACAGGACGCGACGGCAGCCAGGTGAACTCGTTCTTCGCAAAGATCCACAAGCACCTCGTGGCCAAATACAACAATGTGAAGGGCCGCCACTACCGCCAGCCCATCCCCGAAGGCCTGAAGGGCGAAGACCTCGGCATACTGCCACAAAACCCCGGATATTAAAAAAACTCAACAGATCATCAAACTGACGAGTTGGCGAGCCGCGACAGACAGCTTGCCAGCTCGTCTATCATTCGACAAAGCATGGAAAAGAAATTCGACGCAAGGCAAATCGCCTTATGGATGGGAGCGCTCGCCGTGGGCGTGACACTCGGAGCATGGGGCATAGCATGGATCAACACACTGGCCAACTTCGTGGCGACGGTCTACACACGCCTCTTCCAACTACTCGCCGTGCCCACCATAGCACTTGCCGTGGCCACCACACTGGCCTCGCTGGGCGACAGCCGCGACACGGGGCGCATCTTCCGCCACGCCATCACCTACACCCTGCTCACCACCATCGCGGCAGCGGCCGTCGGACTGGTGCTCTACAACATCATCGAGCCACAAAACCTGCCGGAGGCAATGGTCAAGGGCGGCACAAGCGATGTGCCTGGCAACCTCGGCGCCACATCCTACTACGACCACATCCTGGAGGTGATACCCAACAACATCGTGGCACCCTTCCTCGGGGGCAACGTGCTGTCCATACTCATCCTCACCGCCGCCGTGGGACTGGCGCTCGCCAAGCTACCCGTCTCCGACCGCAAGAGCACGGTGCTGAAAGGATTGCTCGGCCTGCAGGATGTGCTCTTCATGCTCATCCATGCCCTCATCTGGGCATTGCCGCTGGGCATCGTGGCATACGCCGCCCAGCTGTCGGCACAAGTGTCAGCCGGCATCGTGGCCTCGTCGCTGGGCCGCTACACTGCGGTGATCATAGGCGGCAACGTGCTGCAGTTTGCCGTGGTGCTTCCCCTGTTCCTGCTCCTTCGCGGCATCAACCCGCTGAAGGCGTTCCGCAACATGTCGCCCGCCGTGCTCATGGCATTCTTCACGAAGAGTTCGGCAGCCACACTGCCCGTCACCATGCAGTGCGCGGAAGAGCGGCTGGGAGCTAAGAGCGGTGTGGCGCGTTTCGTGCTGCCCATCTGCACCACCATCAACATGAACGGCTGCGCGGCCTTCATCCTCGTCACCTCGCTCTTTGTGATGCAGAACGGTGGCATGGATCTCCCCATAGGAACGATGCTCGTGTGGCTGCTCATCGCCGTGGTGTCGGCCATCGGCAATGCCGGTGTGCCCATGGGGTGCTACTTCCTCACCCTCTCGCTCATGACCGGCATCAACATGCCTGTGGGCATCATGGGCATCATCCTGCCCATCTACACCGTGATTGACATGATTGAAACGGCAGAAAACGTATGGTCAGACTCATGCGTGTGCGCCATGGTCGACCATGACATGGGTGATGAACAAGCATCCATTCAGCCCCACCTCAAATGATATCCAGGATTCGAATGTCAAACTCTGATGCAGAGCCCGACACATGAAATATCCTGTCCAAAAGCGATTGTCTCGTTTTGGTGATAAAAGTATTCGACTTTCTCATCATGATGGCGATTTCAGATGGTTTAAAGCCACAACGGATCAAGACGCACATGCGATATTCGTCTTGCGACATATATTCCGTATCAAGCCTTATACGCTGAAAATTAGGTATGATCTGTTCCAAGGTTTGCACCAATTCCTCCCAATCATCGTCAGTCAACAATACGTCTGTCGGATGATTCAAGGCATCGACAAAATGTTTGTAAGCTAATGAGTGTCTTAATATCATTTCTTGGCTTTCCATGATTTGCTGCCTTTTCTTTAACCACGCCCTTTGCTCATCTAAATTTATCTCCGCATAATGAACATCATCCTGTTTTGAAGCTTTCTCTGTCGGCCTGTGTTCTAAACGTTCGCATTTCCATAATTTCCATAACAAAAACAATGTGAACAAGATGGACAAGATCAACTCTCCTGCCAAGATGTCCCGATCACATAGGAATACGGAAACCGAAGAAACCAAAATAAACCCCAAATAGAGTACATATCCTAATTTAGTCATGGCTGATATTTTCATGATGTAAATCGTATCTTACTTTTTCTTTTATCTCTGTAGCCTTTGATGAAGGCACTTTTATCTTTAACCGTAATATTTCTCTACCTACTTGCTGTTCCTTTAGCCGTAACCCGCTCCTTTGATAAAGTCGAAAAAGACCATAAGGGGGCATGATGCGGGAAGGAACCATCAAGTGGGCTTCTTTGTAATAATTCTCAGCCCGATGGATGTCATTCGCTTCAGCATAGATATTGGCGGCAAGCAAGCATACGTCATAATCCTTAAACGAATGGTAACACTCGGTTATTATGCTTTTTGCCTGTTTTAATTCGCCTGCCTCACACAAGACGGCGGCATAGTTGTAGAGAAACCGAGGGTCGTCCCCTTTCCGATCCATCAGTTGCTGATAGCCGGGCAATGTTGTTTTATACAATCCATACCGAGCTTTTTCTGCCAAAGCGGCCCAGCGTCGTTCTGTCTTGAAGAACGAATAAAGGGGAAACAGCAAGACTACAGCAATGGCCGATATCACAAGATACCCCATTCTTGGCAGATGCTTCTGACTTTTCATCACAGCCAGGAGCACCACAGACAACACCATCCATGCAAATGGATAATGCATCGGATAGGAGAAAAGCCCCAACAGGACCAACGCCACAACGGTAGCTAACAGGTCTGGATGATCGGCATCTCGGCTCAGTCTCCGAAGAAGTAATCCCGTGACAGCCAACGATGCGAGAAGGGCTATAACACCATAGTTGACCCCAATGAGCAGGTATTCGCTCAAGGGGTGATGCACATTGTCGGCAAGCTTCGTATAGGTACTATGACCATGTTCCCGAAAGTAATCGGCTTGGACCTGCATGTAATTGCGCTCAAAGCCCCTACTGCCCCATCCTGCCAAAGGCTTCGATGCCATCATCTCTATGGAGCGCTCATAGATAAACCACCGTCCCGTGGAAGAATGGCGCTTGAAGCCCACCACCATAACCAGCAAGGCAACACACAGGACAAACAACAACCATCTTCTTTTGACTTTCAAGTAAATCATGCCCATTGCCAAAAGGCAGAGCATACCCAGCCGGGAGCCACTGCAGACCAACCCTATCACACACAATGTTTTGGCCACAATCAGCAGCCACTTGACCATGGGACGTTGGTTCCTTATCCCACTCATTCCCCAAGGGAGGGATAGAACCAAACAAGAGGCGAATCCAGCCACATTGTCAAAGCTGCCTGCGATTGCCACCCCTGACTTGGAGACATGCGACAATTGCTGGGCCATGAAGAGCAGGCTTTCCATTGCACATACAATGGTCACACCGATAGAAAAGCCTTTGGTGCTCAAAAAAAGTCCAGGAACGCGAAAGAACTTGAAAAGTGAGCCAACAGCCAACAGAATAAGCACGCTCACGCATGTACACAGCCATTTGGGAAAAGTCATGCTGTCTGTAAACCAAACGGTTGTCGGGAAGACAGACGACACAATGACCAAAGTCATCAGCATAGAGCCAACGACTTTGGTCGCAAGAGGTAAAATACAATTTTTCAAATATAGTCCTTTCGTAGCAATGGGTGTCATTATTCCGTGAGCCCTTGGATAACCGCATAGCGGATGTTGGGCACCTTGTTTTTCTTACGTTCAGACAAAGGTGTAGTCTTGGCGTAAGGCACATAGACAACGAGGGTTGAAGCAGGGCCAGAACCGGAAACGTGATTGGCACCCAAATAGGTCAGCACATCGCCATCATCAGACACTTTACGGTTAAAATGTCGAGTAACAGGAGGATACTTACCGTAATTTAATCTATCACAAACTGCCTTATCCGTAGTGATGATTAAGTATTCGTAGTCATCCATCATAACTCGAGACCCGTCATCAAACACATCCAATGTATCGGTTAACAGGTTAAGCGAATTCTTCGGCTTGCCTGCCACTGCATAACGAATCGGCTCTGGAGCTAATCTCCATTTTTCAAAAAGAGCAACAGACAACGGTGCGAATTCGCTATAACCAGGTGTAACTTCGTTTTTCCTAAGCGTATAATAGAAATAACTTCCACCACCCGACATATCCATAAGGTCGCTCATGATTCGCTTGGTGCTGTACGTCTTGCCTGGATTGTTCTCGTTGAGAAACTCCTTGGGCTTCAGGATGGTATAGCCGTCCAACGGCTTCACCTCATCAGCCGTGTATTTGCGTGCGTCTGGCGCAAACGTATTGTCAAGTACAATGGAGGGCATGTCCTTTTGGCCATTCGGATAAACTATCGTTGCGTCAAAGGTGCCTTTCCTGTCGCCCAAATGAAACTCAAACTGGCCCGTAGAGTCGGTCGTCACCGTGCCTGAGTAACCATCGGCTGACAGAGTTACATCCACGTTTCCATACATATCCCTTGGTTTCTTGGGATTGTAGAGTATGTCGCGAATGGTGACGTCTTGCTCTGGCTTCACCCTAATATGAGGGTCAAAGCTGAATTGTCGCTCGTCCGTTCGATACTCTCCGCGCAGCATGCGCTTTTTGATACACTTCTTTCCGTCCTTGAGCTCATACACCGGGATGACCTTGCTGAAATAGTTGCCGCCTCGCAGCATATAGCGCGTGTAGGCGCGAAACTCATAGAGGCCCGAGTAGTTCTTGGCCAACACGGGCACCGTGCCTTCCACCTTTCCGTTTTCAAGCCGGCGCACCTGCCGGTCCACAATAGACCCCTCTGGGGTCAACCACTCCACATACACGATGCGGCTGCTGACAGGCTCGTTGCTCGTCAAGGACAAACTGTAGGACAGCCGGTCACCCAAGGCACACGCGTCCTTGCCCAATCTCACCTGCAATGTCTCCTCGCCACTGGCAGGAATCGTCATGAAGGCAATTAGAAAAAGTAAGATTGATTTCCTCATAAGTTTAAGTCTTTAGCAAGTTTATATTTTAAGTTATATGTGTTCATATTTTAATTTCACTTTTCCTTGTTGTTCTCATGAGTTAGTTTCACTTTCGTAAAATGATAGGGTGCATTTTCCAACAAGAAGGATACAGCTTGCCTTTTTTCGTTGTCTGAAGTATGGTAATAAGTTTTAACGTTATTACAAATATCAACCCACGATGTTACTTTTTGCTGCGCCGTGGCTTGCACAGATAAAGACAATAGACTTATAATCAATAATGAAAAAAGGCAGAAATGTTTCATTTACTTAATTTTTGGCGAATTTATTAAAAAATCTAACAGATAATAGGCAAAAAACTAAAAGAAAAAATTTCTAAAAAATTTCCAATTTATAAATATTCTGTGATTATTCAAGAATAAACGTTTCATACAAAAGTTATGCAATATAATGCATACCATATTCTTCTTTTTCCCTCATAAAAAAGAAGAAATAAGCGAGAAAAGCTCACCAAGAATTATTTTCAAATCTTGAGCCTTTCTCGCTATATCCAATCGTCAAATGGACTTAAAACCATTGTTTGGGTACTCATGTAGCCCTTTCGAGGGGCGTTAAGGACATGATATTTATCTTTACAATAAATAGGTTGCGTCAATTACCATCCCATCAAACCAAAATGATCAAGCTAATCGATAGCTCCCTATCGTCATCATGCCTGGCCAGCGCGTCAAGCCTTGTCAGAAGCCTCGAAGGCCTCTTTCTCTGCTGCCGCAATGATGTCTTCCCGACTTTGCGCCTTGGCGCTGATGTCACTCAGGTCAAACTCGCTATGGGCCGTGTCGGCATCGGTCTCCTGCTCGATGATGGTCTCCTGCCGCTCGCTGGCGGCACTCTCACGCTCGGTGTAGACACGCTCGCGGAACGCCGTCTCGTGCTTCTCGCCAACAGGTTGTCCGTTGCCCCTCGACACGATGAACGCCGCACTCTCGTGCGTGTCGGGCAGTGCCTCCACAGGCTCCTCCTCCATCTTGGTGCGCTCGCCCTTGGCTGCAAACACCTGGTCGATGAACTGCGGTTCACGCTTCAGCTTGTTGAGCGTGTCCTTGGACGCCTTCTGCTGGCTCTCCTTCTTGGAGAATCCCTCGCCCACGCAACCGGCCATGCCCTCCAGATAGACCTGGTAGGTGAACGTGGGACTGCCGTTCTGGTCGCGTCCGCTCTTGACCTCGCGAAACTCCATCTTCACCTTGTTGCGCTGTGTCCACTCGATGAGCTTGCTCTTGAAGTTGACCTCCTTGTAGGCCACCTTGTCGATGTTGATCATCTGCGAGAGGATGCGCTTGTTGAGGAATCGCATGCAGGCATCGTATCCGCGGTCCAGATAGATAGCCCCCACGAGCGCCTCAAAGGCGTTGCCGCCCATGTAGCTGTTGTGCGACACGGAGTGCCCGCTCGAGAGGACGAGCTTGCTGATGCCCATCTCCATGGCCAGCCGTCCGAGCGTCTCGCGCGATACCAGCTTGGAGCGCGTGTTGGTCAGGAATCCCTCTCGCTTGCCTGGGAAATGGCGGTAGACAATGTCGCCCACGGCAGCGTCGAGGATGGCGTCGCCCAGAAACTCCAGGCGCTCGTTGTTGACCGGCTTTCCCTTCTTGTTGCGGTGCATGACACTCTTGTGCATGAGCGCCATCTTGTAATAGCTGATGTCGCCCGGCACAAACCCTATGATGTCGCGTAAAGACAAATAAAGCTCCTTATCCTTTCGGAAAGGGAGCCTTATTGTTTCTATGAAGTCTCTGAATATAAACATATTCATTATTCAGCATATTTCTTGACGATGATGCAAGCGTTGTGACCGCCAAACCCGAACGTGTTTGACAGTGCTGCGCGCACCTCTCGCTTCTGAGCCTTGTTGAACGTGAAATTCATGTTGTAGTCGATCTCGGGATCGTCATCTCCCTCCTCGTGGTTGATGGTGGGCGGCACGATGTCGTTCTGCACAGCCAGCACACAAGCCATGGCCTCCACGGCGCCGGCGGCACCCAGCAGATGGCCCGTCATGCTCTTGGTGGAGCTGATGTTGAGCTTGTAGGCCTGCTCTCCGAACACGTCCTTGATGGCCTTGGCCTCCGAGATGTCGCCCACGTGTGTGGACGTTCCGTGCACGTTGATGTAGTCGATGTCGTTCACGGTCATGCCCGCGTCCTCGAGCGCGGCGGTCATCACGAGCTTGGCTCCGAGCCCCTCGGGGTGTGAGGCTGTGATGTGGTAAGCGTCGGCGCTCATGCCCTCGCCTGCGATCTCAGCGTAAATCTTGGCACCGCGAGCCTTGGCGTGCTCCAATGTCTCGAGCACGAGGCAACCGGCACCCTCGGCCATGATGAATCCGTCGCGGCTGGCGCTGAACGGACGGCTGGCGTGCTCGGGGTCGTCATTGCGTGTCGACAGAGCCTTCATGGCGTTGAATCCGCCCACTCCCGTGGCGCAGATGGCACTCTCGGCACCACCTGAGACGATGACGTCAGCCTTGCCCAGACGGAGCAGGTTGAAGGCGTCGGCCACAGCGTGTGTCGACGATGCGCAAGCGCTTGTCGTGGCATAGTTGGGGCCGTTGAATCCGAAATGGATGCTGATCTGTCCGGCAGCGATGTCGGAAATCATCTTAGGAATGAAGAAGGGGTTGAATTTGGGGCCCGCGTCGATATGCTGGCCGTAGTACACCACCTCGTCCTGGAAGGTCTGGATGCCACCGATGCCGACACCGTAGATGACGCCGATGCGGGTCTTGTCCTCCTTCTCGAGGTCGAGCCCAGAGTCCTTGACACCCTGGATGGCGCTGATCATGGCCAGCTGCGTGTAGCGGTCCATCTTGCGCACTTCCTTGCGATCCAGGTAGTCAGTGACGTTGAGATCCTTCACCTCACAGGCAAACTTCGTCTTGAAGTTTGTCGTATCAAAATGCGTAATAGGCGCAGCACCGCTCTTTCCGGCCACGAGGTTCTTCCACGTCTCCTCAGGTGTGTTGCCCACGGGCGTGACGGCACCGAGTCCTGTTACTACTACTCTCTTTAATTCCATGGATAGAAAATGATGGTTAAAAAAGTTTAGCGTTTAGTGTGCTGGCAATGTGCCTGTACCACACTAAACGCTAAACGGGATGGCTATCAACTTACTTGGCGTTCTCCTGGATGTAGTTGATGGCGTCCTGCACGGTCTGAATGGTCTCAGCCTTGTCGTCAGGAATAGAGATACCGAACTCCTTCTCGAACTCCATGATGAGCTCAACGGTATCCAGTGAGTCGGCACCCAGGTCGTTCGTGAAGCTTGCCTCGGGCTTAACCTCAGCCTCGTCTACACCCAGTTTATCAACGATAATTGCCTTAACTTTTGCTTCAATTTCTGACATAATTGTAAAGATTTAAATTGATTATTACTTAGTTTCTTATCAAACAGGCTGCAAAGTAACTGATTTTTTGGTAAATACGCAAATATTTCCTAATAAAAATGCTTCACAATTGCACAAACACCCATGTATTGTGCAAATGTAATTGGCTAATTTACACGGATTTTGTTGCACATATCAGAATTAATAGGTATCTTTGCACGAAATCTAAATCTCTAAACAGTATGTCATTTACAGCACATTGCAACGAAATTTTTAACAAGGCCATCGAGGATTATCACATCACCGACAATGTCGACACCCCGCTCAACAATCCCTATGACCGTGATGATATTGACAACCGTCTGTACCTGAAATGCTGGATCGACACCGTGCAATGGCACCTGGAGGACATCATCCGCGACCCGCACATCGATCCCGTGGAGGCTTTGGCCCTGAAGCGGCGTATCGACCGCAGCAACCAGGACCGTACCGACCTCGTGGAGCAAATCGACTCTTACTTCCGCCAGAAATACAGCGACGTCACGCCGCTGGCCGACGCCCGCCTCAACACGGAGAGCCCCGCGTGGGCCATCGACCGCCTGAGCATCCTGGCCCTGAAGATCTACCACATGAGGGAGCAGGCCGAGCGCCAGGACGCCTCTGCCGAGCATCGCCAGAAGTGCCAGGCCAAGCTGGCCGTCCTGCTGGAGCAGCAGCAAGACCTCGGCACCGCCATCGACCAGTTGCTGGAGGACATTGAGGCGGGCCGTAAGTACATGAAGGTGTACCGGCAGATGAAGATGTACAACGACCCCAGCACCAACCCCGTGCTCTACGGCAACAAGAAATAATGAAGACGGACCACATCCTCATCATCCGGTTCTCGGCCATGGGTGACGTGGCCATGACCGTTCCCGTGGTGTGCGCGCTGGCCCACCAGTATCCCCACGTGCGCATCACGGTGCTCTCGCGCCCCTTTGCCCGTCCTCTCTTCGAGGACCTCGCGCCGAACGTGGGGTTCATGGGTGCCGACACCAAGGGCGAGTATCACGGCTTCAAGGGTCTCAACGCGCTCTACCGCCGGCTCACGGCCAAGAACTTCACCGCCATCGCCGACCTGCACAACGTGCTCCGCTCCGACTACCTGCGCATGCGCTTCAACCTCGACCGCTACAAGGTGGCGCATCTCGACAAGCACCGGCAGGAGCGCCGCGCGCTCACATCGGCCCGCAACAAGGTGCTGTCGCCGTTGCCCACCGCCTTCGACAGCTACGCGAAGGTGTTTGAGGAGCTGGGCTACCCCATCGACCTCAGCCAGACCTATCCGCTCAGGCCCAGTGGCACGAGCCTGCGCCTGCTGCCCGAGGCCATCGGCGAGAAGAAGCCCTTCCAGCAATGGATCGGCATCGCGCCCTTCGCGGCGCACCCGGGCAAGGCCTACCCCATCGGGCGGATGGAGCAGGTCATCGACGGACTGTCGCGGAAGCATCCCTCCTGCCGCATCTTTCTCTTTGGCGGAGGCGACCGGGAGCGGGAGCTCATCGGTGGCCTTGTGGAGCGCCATCCCAACTGCGTCAGCGTGCCCGCGCTGCTCCACGGTCTCTCCGAGGAGCTCATCCTCATGAGCCACCTCAACGTCATGGTGAGCATGGACAGCGCCAACATGCACCTGGCCTCACTTGCGGGTGCCCCCGTGGTCAGCGTGTGGGGCGCCACCCACCCCTACGCCGGCTTCATGGGCTGGCGCCAGAAGGCTGGCAACGCCGTGCAGCTCGACATGCCCTGCCGCCCCTGTTCCATCTTCGGCAACAAGAAGTGCCTGCGCGGCGACCACGCCTGCATGGCGACCCTCGACCCGCAGCTTATAATAAATAAGGTGGAGGACAACCTGTAAGGTCACGCCTCGCCTCTCCCGCAAATACCCATCACGCCATGCCCGCAAGCCAGCGGGCATGGCGTTTTTTAGTGTGGATAACTCTGTGGATAAGTGGCTGACAAGTGTAGTGATAACCCTGTGGATAACCACTCCTTTATCCACACCCCCTGGCCGACACCCTCCGAAAGGTGGATATCCACAGGGTTTTGAAAAAGAAGACAACCATTTTTCCACAGTTTTTCATGGGGAAAAGATATAAACTTATTAACTTTGCATCCCAAACAACAATTGTGGATAAACGGCTAAGGAATTGAAAATCAACTGAAAGATATGATTTGGCTTTGTGGATAAATATGCCACTGGTGTGGATAGACCAAAAACCTCAAGAAGGGGCTTGCAGTTATCCACTTTATCCACAGCCTATCATCATACTCATTTTTTTTCTTTTAAAATAAAAAAGGAAAGATAATAATAATGAGATGTCGTTGATAATCGTCCGGAGCAAGAAACAGACAACTGATATGATCAAGTCAAACTGGAAGGAAAAAGGGTTCGCTGATGAACCCGTCGACAAGTCGCTCGACTTAAAGAAGGAGATACGCAAGCTGTGCCAAGAGAAGGACGCCATTATCCTGGCCCACTACTACACGACGGGCGACATACAGGACATCGCCGACTTTGTGGGCGACTCGCTGGCGCTGGCGCGCAAGGCCGCTGAGACGGAGGCCAAGGTCATGGTGATGTGTGGTGTGCACTTCATGGCTGAGACGTGCAAGCTGCTCTCACCTGACAAGACGGTGCTCTGCCCCGACCTCACGGCAGGCTGTTCGCTGGCCGACAGCTGCAAGGCCGAGGACCTCAGGAAGTTCAAGGCTGAGCATCCCGGCTACCAGGTGGTGAGCTATGTCAACACCACGGCTGCCGTGAAGGCCCTCACCGACTGTGTGGTGACCTCCGGCAACGCCAAGAAGGTCATCGACACCTTCCCCGCCGACGCCAAGATCATCTTTGGCCCCGACTACAACCTGGGCAACTACATCAACTCGGTCACGGGGCGCCACATGTTGCTCTGGAACGGTGGTTGCCATGTGCACGA
>DJOV01000040.1:20985-21552 GCA_002437285.1 Prevotella sp. UBA6429
TGGCCGTGGCCGACGTGAAGGGATCCACCGCCACGATGCTCAAGTATGCGCAGGAGCATCCCGAGACGCGCCAGTTCATCGTGGCCACCGAGGCGGGTATCCTGCATGAGCTGCAGCGCACCTGTCCCGGCCAGGAGTTCATCCCCGTGCCGCCCGAGGTGTCGGAGGGCTCGTTGGGTTGCTCATGCAACGAGTGTGAATACATGAAGAAAAACACGTTGCAGAAGATCTACAACGCGCTGAAGTATGGCTGGCCCTCCATCGACATCCCCCAGGAGGTGGCTACCGAGGCCGTGAAGCCCATCGAGCGGATGCTCCGGTTGAGCTAACCGCGCCTCCTCCTCCCCGTTCGGGATAAGAAAGGTTCTTCCAAATTCCGGAAGAGCCTTAAAATGTACGGTCGGAAATGGTAGTGGGTGCGGTGAGGCACCGCACCCACTACCTTGAACATCATTTGTTGGTGCAAAGTTTACTTACTACATCATTGTCGTTTCAAATGGCGATTGCCGTTCGCATACTCGAGATGGCACGTACCTTTGAATAATGCGGACAATGTATATAAAAAAA
>DJOV01000100.1 GCA_002437285.1 Prevotella sp. UBA6429
ACCCTTTATCGCAAAATTACCCCACGCAAATCGCGACACGACCGGCAAAAAACGCCATTTTCACGCTCTATTTCATCTGCCGTCCGTGACAAACTTTTCGACCAAAAATCATGACAAATGCAAGTGACCGCACAAATCTCGGTCCTGTCACTTCTTGCGCTGTTGCGACTTACGGTTGGCGCGTTGCTCGCGATACTTAGCCTTCTGACGTGCAGAGCCCGAGCCGTGGGCGCCGGTGATATACTTCTTTTTCTTGGCTTTGGTCTTCACCTTGTCGTCGTCCTTCTTCGCACTGCGGCCGCCACTGCCAAACTGGATGCCTTGCATCAGGATCTCTTCGAAATTGTCCATTGTCGTAAAGGGTGTTGATAAGGCCTTCCCCACCCCATCTTGGGCAGGGAAGGCGGAATGGTGATTTGCTGACGTTCGGATTTAATGATGGAACAAGCGCACATGCGTCATGGCCATGGCGATGTCGTACTTGTCACACGTCTCGATGACATTGTCGTCACGGATGGAGCCGCCGGCCTGGGCGATATACTTCACGCCGCTCTTGTGGGCGCGCTCGATGTTGTCGCCGAAGGGGAAGAAGGCATCTGAACCCAGGCACACATTGGTGTTCTGGGCGATCCACTCTTTCTGCTCCGGACGTGTGAAAGGCTCGGGCTGCTCAGTGAAGAACTGCTGCCAAGCGCCGTCGCGCAGCACGTCGTCGCACTCCTCGGAGAGATACACGTTGATGCAGTTGTCGCGGTCGGCACGGCGGATGTGCTCCTTGAAGGGCAGGTTGAGCACCTTCGGGCTCTGGCGCATCCACCACTCGTCGGCCTTTGAGCCAGCCAGGCGTGTGCAGTGTATGCGGCTCTGCTGTCCGGCGCCGATGCCGATGGCCTGGCCGTCCTTGACATAGCACACGGAGTTGGACTGAGTGTACTTCAGCGTGATGAGGGCTATCTTCAGGTCGCGCAAGGCCTCGGGCGTGAACGTCTTGTTGGCCGTGGGCACATCCTCGAAGAGGGCGGGGTCGTTGAGGTTGACATTGTTGCGGCCCTGCTCGAAGGTGATGCCGAAGACTTGCTTGTGCTCAATGGGGGCCGGCACATAGGTGGGATCCACCTGAATGACGCAGTAAGTGCCCTTGCGCTTGCTCTTCAGAATCTCCAGGGCCTCGGGCGTGTAGCCGGGCGCGATGACGCCATCGGACACCTCACGCTTGATGAGCTGTGCGGTGGCCGCATCGCAGGGGTCGCTCAGGGCGCAGAAGTCGCCATACGAGCACATGCGGTCGGCACCACGAGCACGGGCGTATGCCGATGCCAGGGGCGTGAGCTCGAAGTCGACGTCGTCAACAAAATAAATCTTCTTGAGGGTGTCGCTCAGCGGCAGGCCTACGGCCGCGCCTGCCGGACTGACGTGCTTGAACGAGGCGGCGGCGGGCAAGCCGGTGGCCTCGCGCAGCTCCTTGACAAGCTGCCATGAGTTGAGCGCGTCGAGAAAATTGATGTAACCGGCGCGGCCATTGATCACCTCCACAGGGAGCTCACCGTCCTCCATGTAGATGCGGGCGGGTTTCTGGTTGGGGTTGCAACCATACTTTAGTGCGTATTCTTTCATTGTATGATAAGATGGAAATAAATGGTAGCGCAAAGTTACAAAAAACTGAAGAAGTGGGAAAGCCATCATGAGATTTTCGCTCATTTGCTTTCCCACTTTTTCCGCTTTTCGTAACTTTGCACGCGGTATTAGTTGACTATGTATTTATGAAACGCGATTTGAGAAGTCTCTTTGCCCTTGCAGGAACAAAGTTGGCGCGGCCCGGACACATGCTGGCCGAGGATTTCGAACATGTATCGACGCTTTGCTCGAAGCATCACATCAACCTCAGCGGCCACTCGCTGAAGAAGTTGTGGGAACTGACCACTGGCAAGCGCAAGTTGTCCAAGGAAGCCAAGGACCGGCTGGCCCTCTTTGCGGGCTTCCAGAGCTGGGACGACCTTGACGACGCCCTCCACGGAGACGCCGACGCATCCATCAACTATACCGACAAAGACCTCAGACAGTCTTAATTATTCATGCGCATCGCTTCCGTGGACATCATGCGGTTGCTGTTGACGCGCGCACGCTTGTTGCCCCATTTGATGCGATAGCTCAGCGACAGGTTGACCATCAGCATGGCATGGTCGTAGATGTAGGTGAGGGTCGCAAAGGGCAAGAACTTGCTGACATTGCGCGTGTAATATTTAAAAATTAATACGCCTGCAAAGATAGTACAAAAACAAAAAACGCAAACACTATATTGTTTATTTTTATTTTTTGTCACCGATTAGTTGATTTTATAAGCTTTTCAACATCACAAAGCCTTAAAAAAACGACAATTAGCAAACAACCAAGAGTATCAAGCGGAACCAAGGCTTCTCTTTCTTTTTAACAATTTATTCATACCTTTTAAGGGGGAACATGTAAAAAAATGAGTACCTTTGCATTGTCACAAACTATTTAACGCATTCGTATACACACAAAGTAAAAACCAACAACCTTTTTTATGCTAAAAAAACTACTGCTGGTTTCTCTTGCGCTCACGGCTCTGTGGAGTCCTGAAAGACTGTCGGCGCAAAGAAGCTACACATTCAACGCGACTACGCTGAACGTAGACGGCTTGCCCAACAAGATACTGGGCATCAACGTCAATCCCGACGGCAAAGAGGAAGCCGGAGCTACGGCCATCGGCCAGGAGACACGCACCAAGGGATGGGACATCGTGGCCATGTCGGAGGACTTCAACTTCCACGACTATCTCATTGCGCCCATCGCCGACCTCTACTCGGTAGGCACACACGGAGGCAAGGTCAGCACCTTGACAAACTCCACCGACGGCCTGGGCCTGTTGCTGACCAAGAAGACTGGATGGAAGTTCAACAACGAGACGCGAGTGAAATGGAATGACCACTATGGTCAAATCGACCATGGCGCCGACGGCCTCATCAACAAGGGCTTCCGCTATTACACCATCACCCTTGCGCCGGGCGTGGAAATAGACTTCTACTGTCTGCACATGGATGCCGAGGATGACCAGGGTGACATCGACGCACGCGCCAAGCAAATGACGCAACTGGTCAGCTACATCAAAAGTCATGACAACGGGCGGCACGTCCTCATACTGGGCGATACCAACTGCCGTTACACACGCGATGACGTAAAGGGAAACCTCATTGACCCGCTCAACGCGGTTGACAACTTCACCATCCACGATGCCTGGATTGACTTGATGCGTGGCGGAACTTATCCGAAGCTGGGCGACCCGGCCATCATGATCGGTGACAAGGGACCGCAAATGGGCGAAGTGGTCGACAAGATCTTCTGGATCGAAAACGCGAAGTCGCCACTGAAGATACAAGCCAACAACTTCTTGCACGACACGTCGTTCACGGCCTCTGACCACTATCCCCTGACCGTCAACTTCACCATCACCGACCCTACGGCCACTCCAGCCACCAAGGACGACTACACGCTGCCCGACGTGGCCACTGCCGTCACACCTGACATCACGGGAAACAGTGCCGGTGAGGTGGCTCTGTCAGGCGAGACCTTCTTCCTCATGAACCTGGCCACCAGAAAATATCTGCAGGCGGGAGCCAACTGGGGAACACACGCCGTGGAAGACGTGTCGGCCATGCCCTTGACACTGACGCTCACCGACGGGCAGTATCGCATCAACACGCTGCAGGGGTCGCTGTCGGCAACCGAAGAGCCCTACATGGACAATGGCGACAACAACACATGGACGTTTGAACCTGTTGCAGGCCGCGAATACCAATATTTCATCAAGTGCGACCACGGCGCGCTGGCTTCCACCGGACCAGACAATCTCGTGAAGCCCATAGCCTATGACGTCAACGACGACCACCAGAAATGAGTTATCCTGACGGAAGCCAAGCTGAAGGAGGTCATGAAGCAACAAGCCTCTGCCTCCGAGCCTTTCAACGCCACACCGTTGGCCAAGGCCGCAAGCTTCGGAAAGATGGAAGGATGGACTGACCAAAGCAACAGCGGGGCTGTCTACGCACAAAGATGGTGGAACTTCTCGTGCACGCCCAGCTACAATGGCTTCTGCGAAAACAGCAGTGCCACCTATCGCTGGTGTGCCGCATTCATCAACACGGGAGACATCACCCTGTCGCAAACCATAAGCGACCTGCCGCAAGGCACCTATGCTGCTTCGGTCGAGGCCTTCTACAGGTCAAGGGCAAAATCCGGATTCTCCACCAAAGACCACACGGTCACCTCCACCTTCAAGTTTGCAGGCCAATCTGCCGACATCAAGCAAAACACCAGCGTGGGCATGGATGCCAGCAAGACCGACGAAGGCCCTATCAAAGCCTCTGAAGTGTTTGCGTCAAACGACGACTACAAGCTCACCGTGAAAGCCACGCTCAGCGAGACCAGCGACGCCACCATCGAACTGTACAAGGCAAAATGTTCAGGATCAAGCAACAAGAGCGGCATGCTCGCCGTCGCCAATCTCCAACTCTATTATTATGGTGACAACGGCAGCACGGAGGTCGACCCGTACATCAACTACAAGAACCAAGTGGCCAAGCATGTGAACGACACCTGGAAGAAAGTGGAGCAACTCAACGAAGCTGGACAGGCCGTCTACGACATCTCGACCGTGATGTATCGCTACCAGGCCAACGCCATCACCTCGCAGGCTGACGCGGACGTGCTCTGCGAGCTTGTGGACGCCGCTTACCATCGGGCGCTCATCGCATCGCTCAACGATGACCCCGCGGGCGACATGACCGCCCTGATTGCCAACCCCAGTTTCGAGACGGGCGACATGACGGGGTGGACCTCTGGCAACGGAGCGGACGTGAACGTCAAGCCAAACAGCAACGCCACCTATGCGGCACAAGGATGCGACGGCGACTATCTGTTCAACTCTTACAATGGTGACAACGAGACAACGGCGCCTTACATCTGCCAGACCATCAGTGGGGTGAAGAATGGCCTCTACGAGGTGAAAGCATGGCTCACTTCATTTGACGGACGATCGGTGTTTCTTATCGGCAACCACAGTCATAAGGCCTTCGTCGCCGATGACAAGGGAACAATGAAAGAGACCTCCCTGCAATTCCTCGTGGAAGACGGAAACCTGACCATCGGTGCCGTGGGTGGCAGTGGCGACAACTACGACAAGTACATGCCGCAGGCCGGCTGTTTCTTCAAGGCGGACAACTTCAGCTTGAAGTACATCACCGACCTGGCCAACGGCCGCATCAAACTGGCACTCGACGAGGCAAAACAACAGGCGGCCACCTTCACCGACCAAGCCGGCGAACATCTCAACGCACAGCTTACGGAATATGCGCAGGGCGTTGAGGCAAGCTCTTACACAGGCGACGGAAAGGAGGAGGAAAAAGCGGTATACGCCCTGCTCGGCGAAGCTGCCAAGCTCCAGCGTTCAAAGAATGCGGACATGACTTTCGCCATCACCAACCCCGATTTCGAACTGGGTGACATGACGGGATGGACATGTGCCACGGAAGGTTGGGAGACCAAGGTAGCCTTGCAAGACAATGGCACATATACGACCCTGGGCACCAACGGGGCGCACCTGTTCAACACATGGAATGGTGACAATGCCGTGCAACCGCTCAAGCAAAGCATCGACGGCCTGCCCAACGGCAAGTATCGCCTGACGGCCATGGTGGCCATGGATGCGGGCAACGACATAACGCTCACCGTCAACAGCCAAACGGCAAAGGCCGCGGCCATAGGCGCAGGAACCATGACACAAGTGGCTGGCGACTTTGACGTGACCGACCACAAGGCCGACATTGCCTTGGGCAGCGACAACGGCAAGTGGTTTAAGGCAGACGACTTCCACATGACATTCCTCGGCAACGAACTGACCATGAACGAGACCGACGAGACCCTTGCGGCGCAAACCGACTACTACACGACGGTCACCGTGAACCGCAACATCAAGGCTGATGGTAAGTGGAACACGTTGGTGTTGCCTTTCAACATGCCTGTCCCAGAGGGATGGGAGGTAAAAGAGCTCACCGATGACACAAGCGTTGACACCAATGGCAACATCAACCTGAGGTTTGCCACAGCCTCCGTCATCGAGGCTGGAAGGCCTTATCTGGTAAGGGTGAAAGAACCTGTGACACAAATCACCATGGAGAATGTGGAAGTGGACACCAAGACGCCCACACAGGAAGGAAACGGCATCAACTTCGTGGGCGTGTACACCGCAGGCCACATACCAACAGGTGCGTTCTTCATCTCCAACAACCAGTTCTACCACGCCACCGGCAGCCAGAACGTCATCAAGGGGACACGTGCCTACCTGAAGCTGCCCGAAGGAAGCAACGCCAAATCGATCACCTATGACATCAATGATACGCCCACACGCATTGACAATGTATCGGATGACAGCCACTGCACCATCTTTGACCTGCAAGGCAACCACCGCAACAACATGTCAAGAGGTGTGAACATCATCAAGATGGCCGATGGAACTGTAAGGAAAGTAATCATCAAGTAAACAGACACCAATCATGACAACCACAATGAAAAAGGTCTATACAACACCACGCATCAAGGTGATGGCCATGCAAGCAGATAGCTCTCTTTTTGCAGGTACAATCACCGTCACCGACAAGAGCGGTGAAAACTTGGGCATCGGAGGGACGCCCAAAGAGACGGACCCTTCAACTCCCATTGAAGCCGACGCCAAAAGATTCTCTATTTGGGAAGAAGAATAACCCGTCGCCATCAAGCACACTAACGACAAAAGCCGCCAGGGACAAAATGTCCTTGGCGGCTTTTTGTTGTCATTGGAGACAGTTGCAGAAAACATTGCCCTAACATCCAGTGGCGGTCGCTTTTCTCTCACAGGCCATTGCCCTCGCGCGTGATGCGGAACCAATCAATATCCAGTAGGCCCAAGTCGCCCACGGCATTGCCCTCGACAGCCACCAAGCCCATCTTGGCACCAATCCATTTGCCGGGGCGCATGGTGAACGGGGCGCCAACAGGCTGGTAGCGACGGCCATCGGTGCTGTAGGCAAAGCGCACCACGCCATCGGCAACACGCATCTGTAGATAGAGGTCACGATAAAGGGCTGGATGATAGGGTATGGTATCGCGAGCCGTGGGTTTCAGCGATGCCAAGTCGGTGGCGCGTTCCGCCTCGCCCTCCTCTGCTTTGTCACACGTCAGTTGTCGCAACACAAAACCGTCGCCACGACGTGTCACCACAAGGGCCGAATAGCCACGGCCCATCATGATGATGCCGCCCGACTGACGATCGTTCTTGGCAGCCAGCCGCACCTTGGCCGTGGCCACGAAGTGCTCAGCTGGTGTCTTCTGCAACAAGAGGTTGGGTACGTTCCACAAGTTTGCCTCACCGTCAAGGCGTGGCTGGCGGAAGGTGAACAGCCGGAAGTGGCCATCGGCAGTAGGCATGCCGAAGCATTGGTCATAGTCGGCCTGCCACTGCCACTGCTTGCCCAGCTCATAGCTGTTGAACTCGTCACTCTCCTGCGGATTCATCACAAGGGTCGACGACGATTTGGGCTTGCGGTAGGTGGTGTAAGGCTCGCCACCCTTTCCCATGACAGGCCAACCACTGGACCAGTCGACGGGTTGCAACCACACCACGCGACCATAAGCCCCACGGTCCTGGAAGTGCACAAACCAGTCCTCACCCTGCGCAGTATGGACCCAACCTCCCTGATGAGGACCGTTGACCCCGCTCCTCCCCCGTTGCAACACACGTTTCCACTCATAGGGCCCGTAAGGGTTACGGCTGCGCATGGCGAGCTGCCATCCCTGCTCCACGCCGCCTGCCGGACAGAGTATCCAGTACCACCCGTCACGCTTGTAGAGCTTCGGCCCCTCGGTGGTGTGGTTCTCACTGCCACCGTCGAACACGATCACAGGGTTGCTTATGGCTTTCACACCGTCGGCACTGAGCTCTCGGAGGGTCAGCACAGAGTTGAACCCCGACCGACTGTTGGCCCACGCGTTGACAAGATAGCAGCGGCCGTCGTCGTCCCACAACGGGCAAGGGTCTATCAGCCCACGGCCCGCTACCACGCAGACAGGTTCCGTCCATGGCCCTTCGACCGTACTTGACCGCACCATCATCACGCCGCGGTCGGGGTCACCCCAGTAGATATAGAATGAACCATCATGATAACGGATGGCCGGTGCCCACACGCCCTTGCCATGTTGAGGACGCAGGCTGTCGGGAAACTGCCGGTCGAGGGCGTGGCCAGCAATCTCCCAGTTGACCAGGTCACGTGAGTGGAGAATGGGCAGTCCGGGCATGCAATTGAACGAACTGGCTGTCAGGTAATAGTCCTCACCCACGGCACAAAGGTCTGGGTCGCTGTAATCAGCATTGAGGATAGGGTTGGTATAGGTGCCGTCGCCATTGTCGGGGCACCACACTTCTGAGCGGTATTGGCCCCACGAAAGCAAGGGAACAACCACCAAAAGGACAAGAAGGGTTCTTTTCATCATCATAAGGATTTGGCGTTTCGTTATTCGTAATGTGCGTTTCGCTATGCTCGACACTTTCTATCTTTCGCAGTACATGCATTATTGTTTGCAGCACGCTTTATCTTAGCAATGCGCTTTACCTTAGCAGCACGCACTTCTTTATTCATAATACGCAGAAATCGCCTCAGACGCACAAAAAAATGAATGCATCTGAGGCGATCTTCATATTCGGAAGCCTGCGGCAGGGGTACCGACAAAGCCCTTGAAATGAACGACTACCTTCGCTCAGTCGACCAAGCGCCTTAGGCTGTCTTTCCAACGGGCGTAAGCATCAAGGCAGGCAGCAGCCTTATGGTCATCAGGTTCGATGACCGCCAACCGCTTCAGTGTACTGAAGGCCTCGTCGTGGTCACGATAAATGCCGCAACCCATGCCAGCGCCCTTGGCCGCTCCTACGCTCCCGTCGGTCTCATAAAGTTCGATGGTGGCACCACTGGTAGTAGCCAGCGTGTCGCGGAAGATGGGGCTCAGGAACATGTTGGCCTTGCCGGCGTGTATCTGGCGGATGTCCATCCCCATGTGTCTCATCACCTCCATGCCATAGCAGAAGGAGAAGACAATGCCTTCCTGGGCGGCACGCAAGATGTGGGCACGTGTATGACGATTGAAGTCAAGGCCTTGGATGCTACATCCCACCTCCCGGTTCTCGAGCACACGCTCGGCTCCGTTGCCAAAGGGAATGACCGTGACGCCGTCACTGCCGACAGGCACTGAGGCACAGAAGTCGTTCATCTCCTGGTAGCCCAGCCCCTCGGGCGCGATGTTGCGGCGTGTCCAAGCATTGAGAATGCCCGTTCCGTTGATGCAAAGCAAGACACCCAGGCGGGTTTGCTCGCGTGTGTAGTTGACGTGGGCGAAAGTATTCACACGACTCTTCGGGTCGTAGCCTTCCTCACCCAGCACACCATAGACCACGCCACTGGTACCTGCCGTCGAGGCAATCTCTCCAGGATTGAAGACATTGAGCGATAGGGCATTGTTAGGCTGGTCACCCGCACGATAAGCAATCGGCGTTCCCTCGCGCAAGCCCAGTTCTGCAGCGGCAGCCGCCGACACAACACTCTGCACGCCAAAGGTGGGAACGATATCGGGCAACAAGTCAGGTGAGATACCATAATATTGAAGCAGGAAGTCGGCGGGTGCTTTCTTGGAGAAATCCCAAAACATGCCTTCCGACAGACCACTGATGGTGGTATTGACCTCACCACTGAGGCGCATGGCGATGTAGTCGCCAGGAAGCATTACCTTATCGATTTTCTCATAAACATCAGGCTCATTCTCCTTCACCCATGCCAGCTTGGCCGCCGTGAAGTTGCCAGGTGAGTTAAGCAAGGTGCTCAGGCACCGCTCATGCCCCAGGGCATCGAAGGCACGCTGCCCATAGGGCACGGCGCGCGAGTCACACCAGATGATGGCATCGCGCAGCACCTGCCGGTTCTTGTCCACACACACCAGTCCATGCATCTGATAGGAGATGCCAATGGCCTTCACATCATCGGCAGTGGCACCCGTCTCAGCCATCACCTTCTGCAATGACAGCTTGGCGTTGTCCCACCACATCTGCGGCGACTGCTCCGCCCAGCCGGCTTTCACAGCCTTGATGGGAGCCTCATGCTCCGGGTAAAACGCCATGGCCGCGATAGCCCCTGTCTCCACATCGACAAGCGATGCCTTCACCGAACTGGATCCTACGTCCAATCCTAATAGGTATTGTCTCTTCATTTGTTCTGTAATTTAAGGTTAGGCGCACACGCGGCGCGTCGTTTCTTTCAGCTGCAAAGATAATGCAAGTGCGAGAGCAGAGCATCAAGCTTGCTTGAATGTCATGCCGAGCTGTAGCTTATCTGCTGCAAAGATAGAAAAAAGATTATCAACAGAACAGGAATGAGACAAAATCTATCGCTTCTGTAACTTATTTAATAGCGCGCGTCATAACCAACAGGTTCCATCAGTCGCCATCTATTCAGTGTACATCAGCCATCATCTACTTGGAGTTCCATCGAAGCCCCACATTCAGGCTGAAGCCTAACGGACGGTCGGTGTAAGCCGACTCTACCCCACTGCCATTCTTGAAATGAAAGCTCAAGCCCGGTTCAGCGTACACGCTGACTGACTGCGACAACTTAAAAGCAGCTCCAGCTGCAGCGTTGACACTCACCACAGGACGGTTCTCCTTGACGCGCTCCTCGCCCGCATCACTCTTGTAGGTGCCCTTCACCAGCTGTTCCACCTCACCACCTGCACTGGCATAGACGTTGAGACGGCGGGTACTCCAAACATCATAACTCACGCTCACGGGCACACCGATGTAATGGAGGCTCTGCGAACCGACCACATCGCTCGGTCGAACCACATCCTTGAACTCAGACTTCAAGTAGGCGTAGTCCACACCGGTCTGCAGGCTCCATCTCAGGCCAATGGGCACACGCAACGACACACCCACACGTATGGGCTGGCAGTGCTTGGCCTTCATGCCCGCCACCTTCGCATGGCCAAGGCCGGAGAGCACAGAGGAGCCCTGCTCGCTGGCATTGGGACCAAAGAGGGCCGCGTCATACTGCTGCATATATTGATCACCGGCCACGCCATAGAGGTTGAGGCTGGGCATGCCAGCCACATGGGCAGCGACCTGCACCGGGCGACTGTCGTGCGCCGCAGCTTGTCGGTTCCATGCCACCAAGTCCTCCTGGGCCACGCCGTCACGCGACGTTTTCGCGTCTGCAGCCTTGCTTGCGATGTCTTGCGATGGTTGCGGGGTGTCTCCCGAATATGCGGTCCTGTCGGAAAGTTGCTCCGACGTGACACTCGCCACGGCAACCTGCAGGCCGTCAGTGGCCTCCGGCAGCCCTATCGAACTTTCTCGCCGCATCATGCCGACCTGCGAGGCGGTCACACGGACACGCTCCGCCCACCTTCTGGCCGTTGCCGCCACAGAGGCGCGCAAGCCACTGGCCATCGGGCTTGCGTCCACATCCGCAGCGTGTGATGCCAAGCGAAGCGATGGAGCCCGATGGGCGTCCATGGCCACCTGTCGCAAGCTTGTCTGAGAGTTGCGTGGCATCAGCACGATGCCTATGCCCACAAGCACAGCCACCGTGGCGGCCACAGCGCCCCATCGGCGCACACGCAGGCTGACCACGCGTGCCCTCAGTTCGCCATAAGCAGGCTGAACGCCGCGACGCGCCATCTCCTTCTTGATGTCGCTCAACAACCCCTTTGGGGCATTGCACCGGGCATCCCCAAGGAGCTTTTGTGTATCGTTTGTCCAATTCCTGTTCATGGCCTATTTCGTTTATAATCTTTAATGATGCGCGCGAGCATGTTCTTAGCCCGATGAAGTTGCGATGCCGAGCTATCGGGCTTGATGCCAAGCAGCTGTGCAATTTCCTTGTGGCTCTTACCCTCCACCACATAAAGGTTAAGCACCGCCCGATAGCCATCTGGCAACTGCCGGATGAGGTGCGTCATCTCATCACTTGACAGCTCTTCGGTCTCAGGGTCGTCGTCAGGCAAGTCGGGAGGATCGGTCTCCATGCGGTCAATGGGCGACCGTCGCTGTTGCCTCAGCCACTGCAGACACTCGTTGATGACGATGCGACTCACCCATGCCTTCAGCGAACCGGCTCCGCGATAGTCGAACGAATCAATAGTGGTGAATATCTTGATGAAGGCTTCCTGCAGCACATCCCTCACGTCATCGTCGTCAGCGATATACCGAGCGCAGATAGCAGTGAGATAATTGGCATATTCAGCGTATAGCACATCCATGGCCGAGGCATCACCCCGGCGGAAGAGCTGCACGATGATCTGTTCTTTGTCTTTTCCGAATATGCGCATGATTAAGTGCAAAAGTAACCATTTTTAGTGGCCGGCACTCGATTTCACTTATCTTTTTACTTGTAAAATACGAGAATGGATAAAACCTTGCTTCAAAATACAAGAATGAGTAAAAACATAGCCTCTCTCGGAACAAAAAACAACGCAAAGGCCAGAAAGGCCGTGTCCTCAAGCCTCACACAGTCTATCATCAAAATGAAGATACGCATCCTAACGCATCCTAACGAGATAGCATATTTGCAATTTTTGTCTCTTCCGATGCAAGATTTCGAAGAACAAGGCGTTTAACCAATGGAACCAGAAAAATACGTCCATCAATAAAACATCATCATAAAAAACAAAAGACATGAAAAAGATCAATCTCATCGCTTTGATGATTTGCTGCTTGGCAGCTGTGACATTCACTGCTTGCAACGACGACCCTGGTTACAAAGGTCTCACGCCTCAAGAGAAGACACAGGCTTTCAACGTCGTGAAGGGCACTTACACGGGCGATCTCATCTATCCCTCCGAAAACCCGACCAACAAGAGTGACGTGACGGACACTGTCACCGTGAGATGGGAAATCCAGAGCGACTCCGTCATGACGATCCGCAACTTCCCCATGGCACTGTTGGCCAACAACATCACCAACAAGGAGCTGGCCACCGCACTGAAAGCTGAGCTTCCGCGCGACATGAAGTGCTACATCGACTTCACGCAGGTGTCGCCCGTGACATTCTTCATCAACCCTTCACTGCAGAGCTTCACGCTCAACTACAGCGGAAAGAATCACTTGGTACAGGTTGCCATGTTGGGCAACAATATCTATTCCTTCGGTGCCTATGACTCCAGCAAGAAGTTGCTGCAGATGCAAATCGTGGAGGCAGCCATTTATGTGAATGGCATCTTGCAGAAGAACGCGCTGGCTTCGGCCGTTCCGTTTGTCTTCAAGGCCACAAAGAACTAACTGTTTTCATCCCATATCAACCAACTGACATGAAAGGGCCCGGCCATCATCACGATAGCCGGGCCCTCATCTTTTTGTAACCATCCGAAATGAGC
>DJOV01000098.1 GCA_002437285.1 Prevotella sp. UBA6429
AACAAGTCACAGTAGGGGTTATGTTTTGCCATCTTTTGGCCTCTTTTTGGTTCATAGCGCCAGTTCGTTCGGTCATATAGCCCGCTATACTCCCTCACTCACTGACACTATGACCTCAAAAAGAGCCACAAAATCTGACAAAGCTAATTTATAGAACCCACCTTAAATGAAAGTGGCACGAAGGCTATACCCTACATTAAGGGACAAACCCGCAAGGGAAGTGACGGCAAGAATTACTTTATGTTTGCAAATGATATGAGGAAATGGTTCTATCGGATATGGGGTAAGCCAAGAGTGTTTATGCCTTTAAGGGTAGAATTGATAACTATAAATGGCAAAGGACCTCGACATATTCAATGAACTATTCCAAGGCATCGGTACAGCATGGTCCGAGTGAGCCGACGGCAGCGCCGCTGACCGTTAGTGATGTGGTGCTGCTCCCGTTGTAGAAGTTGACCTGCGTGCCGTGGCCGCTGACCTTCAGGTTGGGATTCCAGTAGAGGGTGCGGCGGTAGTCCTTGTGGCTGGGCAGGGGCTTGCGGCTATAGTCGGGATGGTAGAAGTCGTCGGGCATGTTGAAGCCATGCAGCGTGATACGCCTGTCGCGCATGGTGTATCGCGTGGCGTCTTGGGGCATGGTGTCGAAGTCTACCACCACATCTGCGCTTTGGCTGCTCATCTCCGGATGGTCGTCACGGCGCAGGTTGAAGTCGGTGTAGAACTTAGCCGTCTGCAGGCGCTTGAGTTTTGTGTCCTTGTAGAGGGCCCAGTTGCTTCTCGTGGTGGGTGTGGCTTGTGCGGCGGCCTTGTCGGGTGCATAGGTGCGGTAGAAGAGGTAGCGGTCGAAGCGGGCGTCCACCAGGAACATGCGGTCCGCATGGTAGTTGCCCATGAGCATCATGCTCATCTGTAGGGGCAGTCGTCGGAAGTTGACCTTGCCGTAGGACAATCCATAATCAGTCAACAGGTTGTAGAGCTCGATGGCATCGTATTGGCAGGCTGGCTTGTTCCAGTTGATGGCGTGCTTGCTCTTGCGGCGGCGAGCCTTGACGCTCACCTCCGACAGGTCGGTGCCGTCGTCGGTCAGTGAGTCGCTTCCCGCTTCGAGTGGGGTGGTGCTGGCTTCCGGCTGGTGGGTCTGGTAGAACGAATATTTGGTGGCGAAGACCGGATAAAACAGGTCGCGCTTGACATAGTAGTCGGGCCATGCGTCTTCGTCAAAGAGGTCATAGTCGTCCCTCTTTTTGTTCTTTTTCTTCTTGTCTTTGTTGTCGCCATAAGCGCCCATCATGAGTGTGGCGTCGCCGTAAAACGGCTCCACGCTGAAGGCAAAGTGGCCGCCGTGATCAGTCTGTTGCTCTATTTGCCACACGTCGGTGCCCAGCACCAGTTCTCCCTTGATGGTCACCTCCTTGTGCAAGCCACCATGGTTGACACCCTGCTCCGGGTCTGCCTGGTTGACGGCTCCAGGCTCACTGTCCGTGTTTCCGAATGTTTCGGTGTTGGAGATTACATCGGCCCGCTGTGTCGATGTGTCGTCCTGAAGACCCTCGGGCTTCTCCTGGTTAGCCAGGTAGTTCATGCCCTCACCATCGGAAATCTTCTTGGAGTATTCGCCGAACTCCCCCTGTTCGCCGCTGGCCATGATAGCATCAAGCGTCCATCCGAAGATGCCCATCTTCCACCAGGGCATCTCCTCAGGCTCTATGGGACTGAAATGTACGGAAGGATAGACGTTGCCCTCCACGGTCATGGCCGTCTCGGGCTTGTAACGCAGCGGCTTGGTGGCCATGACATCCTTGACGTTGTAGCGTCTCCAGCCCTGCACCAGGAGCAGCAGGTCAAGGCGAGCCTGGTGCAGGCTGTCGTCGGCCTCGAAGTAGTAGTCTGGGTTGGCCACAAATCCCTTGAGGTCGCTCGAGAGCAGAAGGTCGGTCAGAATGTTGCCTGTGTCATATGTGGGGCAGTCCTCGCCGTTGTCTCTCACGGCCAGGCTCATGGTCTTCACGTCTTCGGGGGGCGTAATCTTCAAGTTGACAGCCTCGTAGGGAGCATACTCCTTTTTGAGTCCCTCGATGCGGATCCGTCGTGCCGTCTTCTCATGATGATTGACAAAGAACAGACGGTCGGCCAGCATCTGGCCCTGCGTGTTCATCACCACGAGGTTGCACACGCCCGTGGGCAGCTTGCCAAAGTCAAGTTGCCATGAGGCCGAGCCTGTGCCGTCGAGTGTCAGGCTGCGGTAGTCTTTCAGTTCACCGCGGCAGAGCACGGCGGCTGTCAGGGACGACACGTTGAGGCCTATGGCTTTCACCTGCGCCATGCCTTGCGCCAATGACAAGGCGACACCTTTGTTCCCGGACATCGGCAAGTCGAAGGAGTAGGTCTTTCCCTTGTAGGAGAATACGGCTTTCTCGTCAGGGGTGTCGCCGCTGAGGGTGAACACGCCACGCCCCATGTGGTCGGCCGCGATGGTCTGCCCGCCGACGGTGCCCGTCAGGTTCACCGCCTCACCCAGTTCGTTGGTCACCTCGAAGGCGATGCGCTGTGTGGTGCCAATGATGCGGTTGCCTCCCTCGGGGTAGAACGTGACGTTCAGCCGGGGTTTGGCCACGGGCAGGGCACGCTGTCGTGGGCGCGGGCGCATGTCTTTCAGGCTGTAATCCCCAGCCTGATACGGCTTCTCATAGACCGGGATGACACGCGAGTAGACGCTGCCATAGTCGCGGAAGAAGTCCTTGGCCATCTGTCGGTTGTAGAACTCCTCGCGATAAATGCGGTTGTAAGGGCGCTCCGTCACGTTGAAGTTCATCATCCAGCGCGTGTAGGCCCGCAGTTCGTAGTAACCCGAATAGAGCGAGTCGGAGAGCACAAAGTCGCCCGCCCCATAGCCGTCGGGCGAGACGATGAGTTGCTGGCGCTCCACCACGAAGCCGTCGGGCGACACCAGTTCCACATAGACGATGCGGCTCATGTCGGTGGATGTGAGGTCGTCTGCCCTCACTACATACGACCGGTACCAGAGTGTGTCGCCGAGGAAGTAGCAGTTGTTGTCGAGGTGCAGGTACACTTTCTCCTGTATGGGCGCGTTTGCCAGGCGCGTCCTTATACTGTCTTCTTGTGCCGGCATGCTTGTGGTGACAAGCAGAAGGAGCAGTAGGCTTATGATTTTCGGTAGGTTTTTCATGGTGACGGATGGCTTGAAACGAAGATGATAAGGTGCAGTCACCCCAATTCTTATTTGGATACGACAGCGCGCCCGTCGGCGGTGATGCCTTCGGCTGAATAGTACATCTCGCGGCAGGTGCTGTTGACCAAGACCTCAAACGATACCTTGCCGTCTGCATCCGTCGTCAGGTTGGGCTCCCAGAGGAGGGTGCGGCGGTAGTCCTGGTCGGGGATGATGCCGGTCAGCTCGGTGTCCTCGTAGGTCTCGGGGTTGGCGAGACCGCGAAACCAGGTGGTGCGGAGGCCTTTCGGCTTCTTGCTGTAATATCGTCCTTGTGAGTTGCGGTAAACGAAAATCTTGACGACGTTGTTGCCTGCCATCTGTGCGTACTGGTCGTTGATGTTTGAGCTTGTTGTCTTGATGAGCACCTTGCTGACCTCATCCATGTAGAAAGGCAAGGCGTAGGATACCATGCCTCCGTAGGTGATGCTTTCCAGCTCATCGGCGTTGTCGGGCTTCTTGATTCTTTTCGTCACTCCCGTGGCACATGCAAAGTGATTGTTGACATACCACATGATGGGGCGTCGCTCGTAGCTCAGACCATTGTCGTAGTAGTTGTTGATGGTGTTGGTGTAAGGTACGTAGCCCGACACGTTGTCGCTGCCGACAAGTAGCGGGTTCTTGCCTTTCAGGTATTCGATCAGTGTGGGCATGGCTTGACCCTTGTCGAGCAGCTCGTCCACCTCGTCGCCCGGTCTGTAGATGAGGTCGGCAGTCCGCAGGTTGCCCTCATAGTTCTCCCAGAAGTATTTGCCTTGTCGGCGTTTGGCCGTCACGGTCACCTGCTGCAACACACGCACGCCGTCGGTGCTCAGCGAGAGGTCACCGCGGTCGATGGCGGTCTGCAGGTTGATGGGTGGCACGGGCAACTGCAGAGGCAGCATCTCCTGTGGGTCCAACCCCCGGAGCTTGGGCGAGAAGTTGCGGCTCACGCCCACATAGTAGCCTATCATCTTGTCCTCCTTGCTGGTCTTTACATACATGTTCCAGCCGTTTCCCCAACAGTCGGGCACGGTGAAGCGGTAGCGCCCCCGACTGTCGGTCTTGGCGTGTCCCACAAGAGCGTCTCCGTCATAGCTGTTGAGCACCAGCGTGAGGTCTATGCCTTCCACGGTCTGTTTCTTTTTGGTGGGATAGATTTGCCCGTTGAGGATCATCTGTTTCTCAATGGGATAGTCGAAGGCGAAGTTCTTCTTGCCTTCCATCATCCGGAAGTCGTAGCGGCGCCAGCCCTGCACGAGCATCAGTAGGTCGGTGGCTTGGCGATGCTCCGCGTCATCACTCTCGAGATAGTAGGCCGCATGGTGGATATAGCCTTTCAGGTCGCTGCTGAGCAGGAGCCATGAGGCGGCGTTCTGGTCCCACCCGCTGACCTGGTTGCCGGCGTCTCTCACGGCGAGCGAGAAGGTGGTGTTGGGCAATGTCTGGGCTGAGAGCCTGACGATGCGCCCTTCCACGCTGTCCACCGAGAGGTTGATGGGAGCCATCTTGGTGTGGGGATAGACAAACAGCATGCGGGAGGCTAAGATTTGTCCGTGCTCGTCGATGACGGTCAGTTGCGATACGCCCTCCTTCATCGTTCGGCGTGACAACGAGAGGCTGACGGGCTTGCCGCCCAGCGAGTGCTCTTCGCAGAAGTATATCTTTCCGTTGTTCATCAGTGTCACGCCCACGGTCTGTCCTTGCCAGTCGGGTGTGGCCGACAGCTGCACGGGGATGTTGTCTTTCTTTTGGCTCATGTCCACGCTGAGGGCTATGCCCGATGCCTCGGCTACAGGGATCGCTATGTTGGCCGTGCGCCCATTGTCGCACACCACGGACAGCGTGCAGGGCGTGTCACCCGGCGTGACGAAGACCATGCCTCGCCCATCGCTGTTGGTCTGTGTGCGCATCAGCGTCTGGTCGCCTTGCTTCAGCGTGCAGGCAGCCTTCAGCCGTTGCCCTTGTCGGTCGAACAGCTCGAAGGCCAATCGGCTCTTGAAGCCCTTGATGAGGTGTCCGCCCTCGGGATAAAACTTGGCATTGATGTTCTTTTCCAGCCCTTCGGGCTTTTCGCGATGGGTGGGTACGTCGGTTGCCCTGGGCGTCCATAGCCTGGGATTGCTGTAGTCGCCCTCGGTCTTTGGTTTCTCGAAGATGGGTATCGTGCGGGAGAATATGGCATCAGTGCCCCAGTTGAGCATGTAGCGTGTGTAGGCGCGTATCTCAAAGAAACCTCCGCGCAGGATGTCGCCGAGCTTAATCTGTCCGATGCCCACACCATGGTTCAGTTTCACCTTCACTTGTTTTTCCATTTCCCCCGTGGCGTTGTAGAGCTCCACGTATGCTATGTTGCTCCGCCCACCCAATGAGTCGTTGCTGCTGCAAACCTGATAGACCTTGAACCATAGGGTCTCGCCGATGAAGTAGCCGGTATTGTCGAGGTGGAGATATAGCTTCTCTTGCGGAAACACATGGTTGAACTTCCCCACAATCTTCGTGAAGTAACCGATGCTGTCGTTTCCTGTGGCATGAACGGGAAGTAACGAGACCATAAAAAATAAGAGGGCAGTAAAGTTTCTCTGCCAATAGGTGTTAGGCTGTTTCATGGTCGTTTAGGTTGAGTGTTGAGGTTGTATTGTTTAGAGTTGAGGCTTACTTTTAATTGCCATTCGCAAAACTAAAAAAACGAAGGAGAACGTCAAGCCTTTTCTCTTTTTTTATTTCTTTCGTCTTTTTTTCTTGTTTGATTATTCTGTCCATTCGGTTCTCAATGTGTGAAGTTTTCGAAACAGCCTTCAAGTTCAAACTTCTTGATGATGGCCTCTTCTGTGGAAGTCGTCTTCACGATTTGATAGTTCTTTCGGAAGGTTTCATCGTTGCCTCGCTGGCTTAGGGTGTTGTAGATGTCCTCCTTGTACGTTGAGACACCTTTCCCGATGTCGTAATTGCCAATGTTGAACATGGTACTCCAATAGACACCACCGTATTCATTTTTGCCACGGTCGACAACCATGCGCGTGCCGATGGATGCCACTTCGTTGAATCCCCGGTCGTGCTTGTAGGTCATTTGGATTTCGATGTCTCGCAGACAATAGCGAAACATACTTGTGGACCCCGATGTACGATAGCGGATTCTCACGAGTTCGTTGTGTACCATCCCGCGAAAGGAGAGTAGCTGTAGCTTGTCCATGTCAAACATTAGTCTTCCCGTCATGACATGAGAGGGAACTTTTGCTTTTTCATCAAATTGCACAACGATGATTTTTTTGTCTTCATCACCCTGC
>DJOV01000108.1:0-4578 GCA_002437285.1 Prevotella sp. UBA6429
ACGCTTTCCAGGCGTGCCTCTTCAGCCACTCGAGCATCTTTCCTCATGTGTTTGAACTTGCAAATCTCATTTGCGAGTGCAAAGATAGTCCTTTCCGATTGAAAGAGAGAAAAATTTGTTATCTTTTAAGCTTCTTTAATGATTTATTTTTTAGCATCTGCAGCCACGGGTACTCTGAAGACGCGCTGCACATTGTCATTGGTCGCACACGCCAACTCCTCCTCAGAGATGCCGTAACTTTGGGCCAAAGTGCGCAACACCTCCACAACAAAGGCACTCTCGTTGCGTTGTCCACGATGGGGAACGGGGGCCATGTAAGGACTGTCGGTCTCCAGCACCAAACGGTCAAGCGGCACCACAGCGGGCAGGTCTTCACGCAGGTGACTGCTCTTGAATGTAGACACACCGCCAACGCCAAGGACAAACTTGTCGAAGGAAAGCAGCTCCTCGGCCTCACGACGGTTGCCAGTGAAGCAATGGAACACTCCACCAGGCAATTGCGCCTCATACTTTCGCAAGATATGGACCATCTCGTTTTGCGCCTTGCGGCAATGGATCATCAGGGGCAAGCCCGTCTCAACGGACCATCGGACCTGTTCTTCGAAAGCCTCGAGCTGCTCTTTTTCATACTCCCGACTCCAATAATAGTCAAGTCCCACTTCGCCTATGGCGATAAACTGAGCATGGGGAGCAGAGGTCACGGGGGGCGTCGTCCTGTCGGCGACAAGCATCTCACGCAACTTTTCCAACTGTTCACGCCAGTCGGCCTTCACCTCTTCCGGGTGGAGTCCAACCATTGGAAAGGCGTAGTCGGGATAGGCTTCACTCAACGCAAGGACCTGGCGCGTGGTCTTCAGGTCGATAGCGGGCAAGAACACCTTGCAAACGCCAGCTTCCTGGGCGCGGGCAAAGACTTCGGAACGATCCCCGTCAAACTCCTCCGCATCCAGGTGTGTATGTGTGTCGATTATATTTATCTTCATTCTGCAAACTACCCATTCACTATGGTATCTTCTAAAAGTCTCTACATCAATACTGCCGTTTCATCATTCTCTGGGCATAAAGACGCAACTCCTCCTTGCGTTCGGGTGCCACCTGTACGGCATCAAGATACTTGCGGCTCTGTTCAAAATAATAAGCAATGCGGTCTTGAGCCATCTTGTCCACACCTATCTCATTGTATAAGCGTGTCACCGCCGTCACTTTCTCCTTGCGGTCGAAGGTTGACGCCGTGATCCACTGCTGCAGTTCCTCGCGCTGTTTGGCATTGGCATGGTTGAAGGCGTTGATGAGCATGAACGTCTTCTTGTTGGACGTGATGTCGCCACCTATCTCCTTGCCGAAGACTTTACTGTCGCCATAGACGTCAAGATAATCGTCTTGCAGCTGAAAAGCCAGCCCTATCTGTTCGCCAAACTTATAGAGGTTATCAGCGTCGGCCTTCGGCGCGTCAGCCATGATGGCACCAATCTTCAGGGCGCAAGCCAAGAGCACACTGGTCTTGAGCCGTATCATCTCTATGTACTCACGTTCCTCCACATCATCGCGTGTCTCAAACTCCATGTCATATTGCTGTCCCTCTCCTATCTCCAAAGCCGTCTCGGTGAAGGTATCAAGCACAGGCTTCAGCTTATCGGTGAGTCCTGTGGCCATGCGCTGATAAGAGAGTACAAGCATAGAATCACCCGAGAGAATGGCGGTGTTGGCATTCCAACGCTTGTGCACCGTCTCATGGCCACGTCGAAGGTCGGCGTTATCCATGAGATCATCGTGCAAGAGGGTATAGTTATGATAAGTCTCCAGCCCCACGGCCTGCATCAAGATGCGTTCGGGGTCATCCTTGAAAAGGTTGTAAGCCATAAGCATCAGGGTCGGCCGGATGCGCTTGCCGCCCATCGAGAGGGCATAGCGCACAGGCTCGTAGAGGCTCTTCGGCTCACGGTCGTAAGGCAAGTGTTCCAAAAAGCCATTGATGGTCTTCAGAAGTTCATCGGCAGTAAACATCATGACATTATCTTAGTTTTGAATGAATTTCACAATTGAAAGTTGACAGGCACGGCAATCATCGTACGGCAAGGCTTCTCATCCATGATGCCAGGTTTCCAGTTGGGCATAGAGCGGATAACACGGAGCGCCTCACGGTCGAGCGAAGGGTCACACGATTTTTCCACCTTCGGACTGGCGATGGTTCCGTCCTTATTGACTATGAACGAAATGACCACCTTCCCCTGTATCTTTTGGGCTTGGGCATAAGGCGGGTACTTCAGGTTCTTTGTCAGCCATTTCATGAATTCCACTATGCCACCAGGAAACTCCGGCAGTTTCTCCACCGTGCGGAGCACATCACTGTTCTCGTCGACAGGAGTCTGGGGCAACGCCTCCGTCACATTGGCATCTTTCTGCACGCCCTCACCATCCCCAATGACCAGCTTGCTCGTCACAGGAGCAATCTTGTCACTGTTGTCGGTGGCCTTGTCGCTTTCCTCCACCTTGTTTGTGATCGACTTTGACGCGGGAGCAGGAGCCGCGGATATCATGTCACGCTTGTCCATGGCCGGCATGAGGGAAATGTCCTCCGACATGTCGTCAAGCATGTCGTCGTCGGAGCCACCGCTGCTGGGGCGCACCGTGAACTCCATCGCGACAAAAAACAACGCAAGCGAAACGATTAGGCCCAGCAGGAAGAAACCTGCCCGCCTCCTGTCCAAGTCCGCATGAATGTTTTTCTTGATTTCCATGGCCAAACAATAATTCTATCTCGGCAAGCGTTATCTATACGATAATTTGCAATGCAAATTTACTGCAAATCTTGAAAAAAGCCGTATCTTTGCCGAATAATTAGAGAAAATAAATGAAAAAAGCCGTATTTGCCCTTCTGTTAACTCTTTCGCCGCTGGCCACACATGCCCAGGACGAGAGCCAGACAGGATACAATTTCCTCCGGCTTCCCGTCAGCGCTCACGCTGCCGCATTGGGTGGTGACAACATATCACTCATCGAGGACGACGAGACTATGATTTTCCACAATCCCGCCCTGTTGTCATCGGTCAGCGACAAGACCGTCAACCTCAACTACATGAACTACATGTCGGGTGTCAACACAGCCAGCGCCTCGTTCAACCGAGTGGTCAAGGAACGTGCGTCATGGGCTGTCAGCGGCCAATACCTGGACTACGGCAAGATGAAAGAGATGGACGAGAACAACGTACAGACGGGTGAATTTTCTGCTCGCGACATCGCCATGGCCGGCTATTTCTCTTACCTGCTCACCGACCATTTGGCCGGTGGCATTGCCGCCAGGCTCATCACTTCGTTCATTGGCGATTATTCATCGGTCGGGTTCGGCGTGGACTTGGGGCTCAACTATTTTGACGACAAGCGCAATTGGTCGGTCTCCTTGGTGGCCAAGAATCTTGGCGGACAACTCAAGGCTTACGACGAGACTTACGACAAGATGCCGCTCGACGTACAACTTGGCGTCTCAAAATCATTTGCCACCCTGCCATTGCGCCTGCATGCCACGCTCGTCGACATCAATCATCCGAAGTACAAGGCCCTCAACCACCTTGTCTTGGGTGCCGACTTCCAGCTGTCCGACCAATTCTGGTTGGGAGGAGGATACAACTTCAGGCGGGCCAACGAGATGAAAATCCAGTCGGCAGACAAGAAAAGCAGTCATGGAGCCGGATGGTCTTTTGGCGCGGGTCTTAACCTCAACCGCTTCAAGCTGAACGTGGCCTACGGCAAATACCACGCCTCCAGCAGCTCATTGCTTCTGAATGTAGGCTACGTCCTGTAAGCATCGAAATCAACCAAACAAACAATATGAAGAAAATTGTGATAGCCATCGACGGCTTTTCCTCATGCGGAAAGAGCACGATGGCCAAGGATCTCGCCCGCCGCATTGGCTACGTCTATGTGGACACGGGTGCCATGTATCGCTCAGTGACGCTCTTCGCCTTGCGCCATCACCTCTTCAATGAGGACGGATCGGTCAAGACCGACGAGTTGGAGAAGCTCATGCCCGACGTGCACATCTCATTTCAGCTCAATAAGGAGACGGGGCGCCCCGACACCTATCTCAACGGCGCATGCGTCGAAAGGGACATCCGCGGCATGGAGGTCAGCTCGCACGTCAGTCCTATCGCAGCCATTCCCTTTGTGCGCAAGGCACTGGTGGCCCAACAGCAGCGCATGGGCGACGACAAGGGCATCGTCATGGATGGTCGCGACATCGGCACCACCGTCTTTCCCCATGCGGAGTTGAAAATCTTCGTCACCGCCTCCGCGGAAGTACGTGCCCAGCGACGCTACGATGAGCTGAAAGGCAAAGGAGACGCTGCCGACCTCGACGCCATCCTCAAGAATGTGCAAGAGCGCGACTATATCGACACGCACCGTGAGGTGTCGCCCCTGCGCAAAGCAAACGATGCCGTGGAACTCGACAACTCGCACATGACCATCGACGAACAAAACGCTTGGCTCATGCAGCAGTTTGAGAGAGCCACCAAGTAAGGGCTGCAGCCATAAGCAGCATCCCGTCCGCCCTGTTTTTACCCCCGTCCCCATACTAAAGCT
>DJOV01000108.1:4675-15638 GCA_002437285.1 Prevotella sp. UBA6429
AGCTTTAGTATGGGGACGGGGGCTTTGCACCAACGCAAGCCCGCTCCTTATTTCATAGTCACTTCTTGACGCGGGTAGCCTTCACGAAAAAGGCTATCAACATGACATAAGCCAAGAGCGACACGGCCTCGGACTGAGGATTCTGCCACCAAGTGTCGGCCACAGAGCACTCGATGCCGCCAAACTTCATGAGGGCTGACACCACACCCATCAAGGCGCCACCTGCAATGAAACCACTGGCAATGAGCGTGCCCTTATCGACGCGTGCCTTGTTCTCCTCCGCATCCTTGGAACGGCTACCCACAAACCAGTTTACGGCACCACCGATGAGCAATGGCAGGTTGAGCTGGATGGGTATGAACATGCCCAAGGCAAATGCCAAGGCCGACACCTTGCAGCGGTCGAGGACCAAGGCGATGACAGCTCCGATGGCATAGAGAAGCCACGGCGCACCCTGGCCGCTCATCAACGGGGAGATGACCGCAGCCATAGCATGAGCCTGTGGAGCGGCAAGCGCATCCCCCTTGAAGCCGTAGGTTTCATTGAGCAACATCATGACGCCCGCCACGGTAGCAGCCGACACCACGGTGCCAAGGAACTTCCACCCCTCCTGTTTCTTCGGAGTGGTCCCCAACCAGTAGCCAATCTTCAGGTCAGTCACAAACGAGCCAGCCATCGACAGGGCTGTGCACACCACACCGCCCATGAGCAGTGCGGCCAGCATGCCCGCGTCACCCTTCAGCCCAACAGCCACCATGACCACTGAAGCGAGGATCAGCGTCATGAGCGTCATACCCGACACAGGATTGCTTCCCACGATGGCAATGGCGTTGGCAGCCACAGTAGTGAAGAGGAACGCGATGACCGCCACCAGCAACACGGCCACGGTGGCATGAAGCAAATTGAAGTTCATCACCCCGAGGAAGAAGAAAGCATAGATCACCAGCAACGTCAGCACACTGCCAATGGCGATCACCTTGAAGGATATGTCGCGCTGCGTGCGCTGCACCTCAGCCGAATCGGGGCTCTTGCCCTTCATCTCTCGCGCAGCCAACGACACCGCACTCTTGATGATGCCCCAGCTCTTCACGATGCCGATGATGCCGGCCATGGCAATAGCACCGATGCCCATGCTGCGCGCATAACTGGTAAAGATATCCTCCGGGCTCATGTCACCCACGGCGGTCGTGATGGAAGGCTCCCACTGGTTGAGCACCGTGTCGGGGAAGATGACGGCCATCAGTGGCACGACTATCCACCAGACAAACACCGATCCTGCGCAGATGATGGCGGCATACTTCAGCCCGATGATATAGCCCAAGCCCAACACGGCGGCACCTGTGTTGACCTTCACCACCAGCTTAGCCTTGTCTGCCAAGACCTCTCCGAAGCCTACCATGCGTGAGGTGACGTTCTCATTCCACCATCCGAAGGTGGCCACGATGAAGTCGTAAAGGCCACCGATCAATCCAGCCACCAGCAACGGTTTGGCTTGCGAACTGCCCTCGCCGCCCGAGACAAGCACCTGCGTGGTGGCCGTAGCCTCCGGGAAGGGATATTTTCCGTGCATGTCCTTCACGAAATACTTGCGGAAGGGGATGAGGAAGAGAATGCCCAGGATGCCACCGAGCGCAGCAGCGATGAAGATTTTCAGGAAGTCGGCCTGAAGGTCAAGCATGTAGATGGCAGGCATGACAAAGATGCCTCCGGCCACCACTGCGCCCGAACAGGCACCAATGCTCTGTATGATGACATTCTCGCCAAGTGCGTTCTTACGGTGCGTGGCCGTGGAGAGGCCGATGGCGATGATGGCAATGGGGATGGCAGCCTCGAAAACCTGACCAACCTTCAATCCCAGGTAAGCGGCGGCGGCCGAGAACAGCACCACCATGATCAAGCCCCATGTCACCGACCAGGGCGTCACTTCGCGGTAGGTCTTTCCTGGAGACATGATGGGCTCATAGGTCTCGCCGTCTTTCAACTCGCGAAAGGCATTTTCCGGTAGCCTGACCACCTCTTTTTCTTTTTCGTTGTCCATTTGTGATAGATTTGATTTCTGTGAATAGTTTTCTGCGCAAAGGTGCCGCATGCGAACGCCACATGAAATGGAAGTTCACATCGCAGCCTGTTTACTCTATTCTGCAAAGATAATCAAAAACTGACGAATGTCACAGGTTTCTCATTCCTTTTGTTAAACTATGAGACAAAAAAAGCGCCCGACATGCCGCATGCATATCGGGCGCCCATGATTAGATGATGGAACCCAAATGGTTTTCAATCCTCTTAAGAGTCATTAGTTTCTGAAGGTCAACTTGCCGTCGGCCGCATCGACGATGACGGGTTTCTCGCGCACCACCTGTTCCGCCAGCAACCTCTTGCTCAACTCATTGAGCACATTGTCTTGTATGGCACGCTTCACTGGACGAGCGCCAAACTCGGGGTCATAGCCCACGTCAGCCAGCCACTCGATGGCAGCGGGAGTCCACTGCAAGTCGAAGCCTTGCGGAGCAAGCATCGCCTTCACACGGTTCATCTGCAATGTCACCACCTGTGCGATCTGCTGCTTTGTGAGCGGCAGGAACATGATGATGTCGTCTATACGGTTGAGGAACTCCGGACGGATGGTCTTCTTCAACATCTCCATCACATGCTGGCGGGTGTCGCTGACCACCTGGTCGCGATTGCTGTCCTTCAAGTCGGCAAAGCGCTCCTGTATGTACTGGCTTCCCAGATTGGAGGTCATGATGATGATGGTGTTCTTGAAGTTGACCGTCCGACCCTTGTTGTCGGTGAGCCGCCCGTCGTCGAGCACCTGCAGCAGGATATTGAACACATCCGGGTGCGCCTTCTCTATCTCATCGAAGAGCACCACGCTGTAGGGCTTGCGCCTCACGGCCTCCGTGAGCTGTCCGCCCTCATCGTAGCCTACATATCCGGGAGGCGCACCGATAAGCCTTGAGACACTGAACTTCTCCTGATACTCGCTCATGTCGATACGGGTCATCATGTTCTCATCGTTGAACAGATACTCCGCCAGCGCCTTGGCCAGCTCCGTCTTACCTGTTCCTGTCGTACCCAGGAAGATGAACGAAGCGATAGGCTTCTTGGGATCCTGCAAGCCTGCCCTACTGCGGCGGACAGCGTCGCTGACAGCCTGGATGGCCTCATCCTGTCCGATGACCCGCTTGTGGAGTTCCGCCTCCAGATGCAACAGCTTCTCCCGCTCGCTCTGCATCATCCTCGTGACAGGTATTCCCGTCCAGCGGCTTACCACCTCGGCAATGTCGTCAGCAGTGACTTCCTCACGCACCATGGTCTCACCGCCTTGTGTGGCCTTGAGCTGCTTCTGGATGCTGTCGATGTCGTCCTGGATTTGCTTCAGCTTGCCATAGCGTATCTCGGCCACCCTTCCGTAGTTGCCTTCACGCTCGGCCCGCTCGGCCTCAAACTTGAGGTTCTCCATCTCCTGCTTGTCCTGCTGAATCTTGTTGACCAAGCCTTTCTCAGCCTCCCACTTGGCACGGAACTGATGCTCCTTGTCCTTGAGGTCAGCTATCTCCTTGTCGAGCTGCTTGATCTTGTCCACATCGTTCTCCCTCTTGATGGCCTCTCGCTCTATCTCGAGTTGCTTGAGATGACGCGTGATCTCATCAAGCTCCTCAGGCACCGAATCGCGCTCCATACGTAGCTTGGCGGCAGCCTCATCCATCAGGTCGATAGCCTTGTCCGGGAGGAAGCGGTCGGAGATGTAACGCTCAGAGAGTTTCACGGCTGCAATGCACGCATCGTCCTGGATACGCACCTTGTGGTGGTTCTCGTAACGTTCCTTCAGGCCACGGAGGATGGAGATGGCATCGACCTCGTCAGGCTCCTCCACCATCACCGTCTGGAAGCGACGTTCCAAAGCCTTGTCTTTCTCAAAATACTTCTGATACTCGTTGAGTGTCGTGGCACCGATGGCTCTCAGTTCGCCACGGGCCAACGCAGGCTTCAGGATGTTAGCGGCATCCATGGCACCTTCGCCGCCGCCCGCCCCGACGAGCGTGTGAATCTCATCGATGAAGAGGATGATATCACCATTGGCATGGGTCACCTCCTTGATGACGCTCTTCAGGCGTTCCTCAAACTCGCCTTTGTATTTGGCTCCAGCCACCAGCGCGCCCATATCGAGAGAGTAGAGCTGCTTGTTCTTCAGGTTCTCAGGCACGTCGCCGCGCACGATGCGCTCAGCCAGTCCCTCCACAATGGCGGTCTTGCCCGTGCCTGGCTCACCGATGAGTATCGGGTTGTTCTTCGTGCGACGTGAGAGGATCTGCAGCACACGGCGTATCTCCTCATCACGTCCGATGACGGGATCGAGCTTACCCTGGCGGGCAGCGTCAATCAGGTTTGTAGCATACTTGCTGAGTGCCTGGTAGTTCTCGTCCCCACTGGCACTTTGCACGTTCTGTCCCTGCCGTAGCTCCTTGATGGCAGCCAGCATGTCGGTTTCGTTGCACCCGGCGTCCTTCAGGATACGGCCAGCCGTCGAATCCACTTGCACGAGTGCCAAGAGGATAGGTTCCACAGACACGAACTCATCTCCCAACTTCCGCGCGTCATCCTCTGCACGCTGCAGGACCTTGTTGGTCTCGTTGGAGAAATAAGGCTGTCCGCCTTCCACACGTGGCAAGTGTTGAAGTTCCTGTTGCACCAGGCTTTCCACCTGCATGGCATTGACGCCCAATTTCTGGAAAATGAAGTTGGAGACATCGCGGCCTTTCTGCAACACACCTTGCAACAGATGTGTCGGCTCAACGGCTTGCTGTCGGCCTTGCTGGGCTGTGTTGACAGCCTCTTGCACGACCTCTTGCGCTTTGATTGTAAACTTGTCGAATGTCATATATTTTTCTTCCTTTCTGTCTTGTTAGATATTCTTTGCGATTTTCATCCACACTCTCTCAAAAGCCATTCCACCCTATGGGCTGCGACAAAACGTCATGAGAAAACGCCAATATGACACACGTTTTCCTTCAATCCAAGCAAAAACAGGGCTCTCCTGCGCCATAACGCATGGAGAGCCCTGTCTGGGGAATATCTTTAAGATAAAGGCGGCTCCTAAAAATAGCCACCGGCAAGAGACTGAAATTTCAGAGAGACAGCTCCCTGCTGGCTATCATCCCTTCAACTTGAACGAGTTTTCGATGCTTGTCACCTCTGCGCTGAACATCTTGTCGGCCATGAGCCGCTTTTCCACCTGCGCACAACTGTGAATGACCGTGGAATGGTCGCGGTTTCCGACAAGCTTACCGATACGGCTGGCGGGCATCTTCGTGTATTTTTGAGCCAAGTACATCGACACCTGGCGGGCCAGAACATAGTCGCGCTTGCGGCTCTTGGAGTTGACCTGCTCGGGTGTCACATTGTAGTGTCCACACACCTTGTCAAGTATATCGTCGATGGTCAGCGGATGGTCGTCCATTTTCACGGCGCGCTTGATGACGCGCTCGGCCAGCCTCATGTCAATCTCGCTGTTATAGACGATGGAATAGGCCATGAGCGAATTGATGACTCCTTGCAGGTCTCGCACGCTACCGCTGGCCGTCTCGGCTATCAGCTGGATGACATCTCGTGGTATCTGAAGGCCGTCGCGTCGTATCTTGTTCTCCAAGATATCGATGCAAAGTTGCGTGTTGGGCTTTTCCAGCTCCGCTATAAGGCCACAGGAGAAACGAGTGAGCAGGCGGTCTGGCATCCCCTTGAGATCAACAGGCGGACGGTCGCTGGCCAAGATAATACGCTTGCCGTTGCGGAAGAGATGGTCGAAAATGTGGAAGAACGTCTCCTGCGTCTTCGCCGCGTTGACCCACTCCTGGATGTCATCCACAATAAGCATGTCAATGGTCTGGTAGAAAGCGATGAAGTCGTTGACCGCATTTTGCAGTACCGCATTGGTGTATTGCACCTGGAAAAGGCGCGCGCTGATGTAGAGCACCCGCTTTTGCGGATAGATTTGGGTGGTTCTCACCCCGATGGCGTTGATGAGGTGTGTCTTGCCGCATCCCGACGGACCATAGATAAACATGGGGTTAAACTGCATGGTGTTGGGATGTTCGGCAATGGATTGTCCCACCGACCGTGGCAGCTTGTTGCTGTCGCCCTCTATATAATTATTGAAGGTGAGATGCGGATTGAGCTGCGAATCGATTTGCTGGGGCTGTGCCGCATCGAGGATGGTGGGACTCTGGTTGCCCTTGGCGCGCGGCTTCTGCTCCTGCCCACCATCTGTGGGGTCAGCCTCGATATCCTGCGAGAGGTTGTGCTCCTTGTCGGTCACCACCCGATATGACAGCCCGATTCCCTGTCCGAAGCAACGATGAAGCACCTTGCTCATCAAGTCCACAAAGTTCTCCTCCAGATACTCATACACGAAGGGGCTGGGCACCTGCACGAGTATCATCTTTCGAGCTTCATCAAACTGCTCGAAGACGATGGGCTTGAACCATGTGTTGTAAATCTGCTCGGAGACGTTCTTGCGTATGAGCGCAAGTGACTCATCCCAACGAGCATCGGGACTTGGCTTCATGTTGACAGATATCATTATAATGTGTCGCCTTAGTAGACGTTTCTTGTCTCTATTAGTTGTGCAAAATTACAAAAGATTTCCCAAACTTCCAAATGTCGCATTTCGGGTCTTTTCGCAGGATCGCTCGTAACTACCTGTTCATCAAGCACTAACGAACGAGAAGCACCCGAAGCGGGGAAAAGCATTGCCACTTTCGGTTAACCAACTGATTATCAGTCGGATGCAAACACCCCGCAGGCATTTCACTTGTTTTCGTGAAACATTTTTTTTCGTTTCCTAACCCGCGGCTTATGACCATGTTAGGCAGCGAGGCGCAATCCGTGAAACATCCGCATCAAAATTTTCTTTCGACGACGGTTCCGGACTGCGTGCCCGGCGCTTCATCGCCTACTTGTCCTTTTTGCCAAAGAGCGAGAAGTGCACATAGCGCTTGGGATGCGCCTTGAGATTGGTGAGCAGCGAGTCGGCACTCTGCACAGTGGCGTTGAGACTGTTGTAGAGTCCCGGATCGTTCATCAGCAAGCCAAGCGAGCCCTCCTTGCTGTTGAGCTTGTCGGTCACCTGCTGCACGTTGGCCAGTGTCTGGTTGACTTGCGCCATGGTGCCCGCCACATCGACCGCTGCCAGGTTGGCCGTGAGGCGCGATGTGTTGTCGAGCGTCGTTCCCGCTTTGCCGAGGGCTACGTCAGCCTTGTTCAGCAGGCCAGGCATACGTCCGTTCACGGTTGCCATGAGCGTATTGAGGTCTCGCGTGGTGGTGGTCAGGTTCTGGGTGATGTCGCGCACATTGTGAAGAGACTGGGCCAAGGCCGGGTCGGCAAGGAGCGCGTTGACGCTCGTCAGGATGCTGTCCATCTTGGGTAGCATCCTCTCGATGGTGGGCACGAGTGCGGCCACGGTGCCCATGAGGCCATTGTTGATGGTTCCCGTGAGCGTGTCGCCCGGCATGACGCGCTGGCGCGGGTTGTTGGCCAGGAGCAGGTTCATCTTCACGTTGCCCATGAGGTCACCCACGATCTCGGCCGAGGATCCCTCGGGGATGCGCATGCCATTGTCCACGCTGAAGCGCACGACGATGTCACCGTTGTGGGCATAGTCATAATCGATGCCCTTCACGACACCCACCTGGTAGCCGTCGGCATAGATGGGGTTGGAGGCCGAAAGGCCGCTGATGTCCTTGAACCTTATATAATAGGTGTCATCACTGGAGAAAACGGACATACCTTTCAGGAAGTTGAGCCCGAAGAACAACAGGATGATGCCAACGATAGCCACGATGGCTATCTTGATTTCCTTGGAGAATGACTTCATGATCTTGATAATTGGTTATAAAATGAGGAATGCAGGTCACTTTCCTGCTTTTCTGTTTTGCTTAAACTCACGTATGCCCTCGTTGACGTCCATCTTCTTCCCATTCTTGAAGGCTATGATGAACGCCTCGGGAAACTTGTCCACAATCTGCTTGCGCAAGCGGTAAATCTCGTTGTAATCGTTACTGGCGCCATAGGTATACTTCTTGTGTTGCCCGTCAACGTAATAGCCGCATCCCGTGAGTCCTTTCAGATGAGGGTCGTTGGCTTTGAGCACACTGTTGCTCACGAGTATCTGGATCTTGAACACGGGACGCGTCTCGTCCGTTGCCTTTTTGGTCGTGGGAGCAGGCTCCTTGCGGACAGAGGCTGTCTCCTTGCGGACAGTGACTGTCTCCTTGCGGACAGAGGCAGTCTCCTTGCGGGCTGGAACTGTCTCCCGGCGCGCCACGGCCGACTGGCGGCGAGGCGGATCGGCCACGGCCCTCTCGGCCGCCGGTCTCTTCTCGGCCCCTTTCACCTCGGCCACCGGTTCGAGCGGAGCTGTCTTGCGCACCTCAGCTCCCGAGCGATAAGGCACATCAATGGAGTTGTCGTACTTCTCCCTGTAACGCATGAAAGCATTGAAGAACCCTCGAGGGTACTGGTTGTAGCCCTCCTCGGTGTTCATGTAGTTTTCCTCATCGGGCGTGGAAATAAATCCCAACTCGAGCAAGATGGCCGGCATCTTCGTCAGGCGCAGCACAGCCAGGTTGTTCTGGTGCGACCCGCCATCTTGCCTTCCCGTCGCCTTGCAAACCTCTTGCTGCATGAACCGCGAGAGCTTCACGCTTCGCTCCCGGTTTTGGTCAGCGATGATTTCCCCCATGATGTCAAGCTCGGGCGCGTTGCCGTTGAGGTTGGCATACACGGTCTTGTAGTTGTTCTCAAGGAAGATGACCGAATTCTCTCGCTTGGCCACATCGGCGTTGACCTTCAGTCCCTTGTCGCCCGTGGTCTCGCCCCGCCCCAGCGTGTAGCTCTGAAAGCCGTGGGCCGTGTGCACACCGTCAAGGGCATTGATGTGGATGGAGATGAAGAGGTCGGCGTTGTTGCGGTTGGCCACCTCGGCACGCTCATGCAGCGTGAGGTAGGTGTCGGTCTTACGCGTGTAGATGACTCTCACGTCGGGGCAGTTGTCCTCCACGAGTTTGCCAAAGGCCAGCGCATATTTCAGCGTGAGATTCTTTTCCTCAGATATGGCTCCCGGTGCCCCATGGTCCTTGCCACCATGCCCGGCATCGATGACAAGCGTGAACCGCTGGTTGGCCGCCGGCAGCGCCAAGGCCACAAGCAGAAACAGAAACAGGGAGAAATATCTATAAGTTTTCATGACTTCATACAATATTTTGCAAAATTAAGCATTTTGTGGCAGAAAACCCAAACAACACCTCGCGTTTTATCATTTATTAAGTAACACTCTCGTAAAAAATCAGCATCTTCATCACTAAGAAACGGGGAGATACGGAATGCGACATCATACATACGCCCACAGGCGAAGAATTTCACCTGCGGACGTATTTTTCTTAATTGTTTGATAGTTGGTCCCTGATGCGACATGTGGTTGTACATCATCATCTGGAAGGCGGTGGTCATGGCACCGTTGGCAAACTTGCCGCCGCCTATCTCCGAGACCACGCCTCCGAGGATGGCGGTTCCTGCCAGCAGCTGCGCGTCGGACAGTTGCGCGCCGTAGCCGTAGAGCAGCTCACCGCCGCCCGCCGACACAAGGTGATGGCGATAAGAGGAAGCCTTTGAGGTGTTGTTCAAATGTATTTTACTGTGCTTTATACCGTTTTTCCCTTCTTTTCCTTGCGCGCTCCTCGTAATCAAACAACATGCTATCAAACAGTTTCACTTCATCTTCGGGCGCTTCCATATTGATTAAGTAGTCGATATGTTCTTGAATGAGATAGAACTCGCTATCAGAACGTATCTTTCCACGCTCCTTGATCTTTGCAATCCTCTCCCACCGCTTCTTATAGAGATCATCAAGACCCTTGCCACAGGCGGCAAGGAGACGCGCATTAAGAGTTGGGTAGTCGGAATCGCCTGGCTCAGGCAACGTCTCATTCTGATAACCATAATACTTCTTTAACATTCGCAGATTTCCTTTTTGATAAAATTTAATGATTGCCATACGAATTTTTTCATACTCATGAAGCATTTTGGCTTTAAATTCACTGTTCACTATTTGTTCTCCATTGTCTTGCAAACTTCTGTTGCATAAGTAGTCATTGGTTATTAAACACCACTCTTTATAAAAATCGATTTCTTGCATATTTACTATTTATTTATTACTAATATCCTGTATAAGGAGCTATTTTACCAAATTCTTTATTGGAACTATCGTAATAAATACGTCCTCTTGGATTCCACCTAGCTACGCCTCTAATATAATTTCCAACTTTTTTGCTTCCAATTCCCCCATAAAAATCTATTAGCTGTTGTTCCCTTCCTCTGATAGCATCTTTGGAATTTGACCATTTATCTATCATCAAATTCGTGTATCCTTGTAATCGCCTAAAAGTATGGCTATAATATCTTCTGAGGGCAATCTTTAAAGGATCCCCTATCCCACTTGTCCTGCCAACATACACCTGCGATGTTTTTGGGTTGGTCATGACATAAGTCACATATATTTTTTGTTTATAATTGCGGACTGCATTAGTTACGACAACGGCAGCATCCACAACGACAGCACCGGCCACAATGGCAGTGCCGATCGCATCCCCTACAGGTACAGGCCCGTCCGCCACACTGCAGGCAAAAGCCAAAGGTAGCACCTTGGCCGTATAACTCCCGCCGTCATCATCATCGTCATAAGCCGGATGCGACATGTGGTTGTACATCATCTGGAAGGCGGCGGTCATGGCGCCGTTGGCAAACTTGCCGCCGCCTATCTCCGAGACCACGCCTCCGAGGATGGCGGTGCCGGCCAGCATCTGTGCGTCGGACAGTTGCGCACCGTAGCTACCAAGCAGTTCCCCGCCGCCTGCCGACACCAGGCCTGTCATCAGCCCGTGCTCCCAGTGGCCGCCCTGCAAGG
>DJOV01000124.1:0-13294 GCA_002437285.1 Prevotella sp. UBA6429
GGCACGCCTGGAAAGCGTGTAACCGCCTAAAGCGGTTCCGGGGTTCGAATCCCCGTCTTTCCGCCCCAGTCGTTTGAAAGATGTGACTTTAATCTATGTTAAGATGAAAAAGAAAATTGCATATCTCTCCATTTCCTTTGTTTTTATTCTTTTGTCCATGATGGTGGGTGCCAGTCCCGTCCATGCTGAGGTTGCTGCTGGCCCGCAAGCCAGCTCGGATACGGCGGCGGTTGACGAGCCGTTGGCAGACAGCACTGACAACGAGGCCTCACTCGATGATGCGCTGGCCACTGACAGCGCTTCGGTGGCTCCCGTGGAGGAAACCGGTTTCCACAAGGCCTTGAAAACCAAGTTTATCGAGGGAAATGCAGGATTCATGTCACTTGTGGCTTTGGCCTTGGTGCTTGGCTTGGCTTTCTGCATAGAGCGCATCATCTACCTGAGCCTATCTGAGATCAACGCCAAAAAGTTCATGAAGGACCTCGATGCAAAGATTATGGCGGGCGATGTGGAGGGTGCAAAGGCACAATGTCGTGACACCCGCGGCCCTGTGGCCAGCATCTGCTACCAAGGCTTGGAACGCATGAACGAGTCAATGGACAATGTGGAGCGGAGCATTGTCAGTTATGGAACGGTGCAAAGCGCCAATCTTGAGAAGGGCTGTTCTTGGATTACTCTCTTCATCGCCATGGCCCCGTCGCTTGGCTTCCTGGGTACAGTGATAGGCATGGTCATGGCTTTCGACCAGATCCAGACGGCGGGTGACATCAGCCCGACCATCGTTGCCGCTGGTATGAAGGTGTCGCTCATCACCACTATCTTTGGCATCATTGTGGCCTTGATTTTGCAAGTGTTCTACAACTACATTCTCTCCAAGATTGACCATCTCACATCGCAGATGGAGGAGTCGGCCATCACGCTGCTCGACTCAATCATGAAATTTAAACTGACCAGACAATGAAAAAGCTTTTCCATCGTTGGCGGCAACTGTCTGCGGAGAAGCTGTCGTCGCGTGTGCTGTGCGTGATCATAGGGCTTGTGTGCTTGTTGTTTGCCCTGTTTTGGCTCATCGGTTATGACCGGCCTTATGAGGACGACCCCAATTTCTCGGCTCCATTGTTTACGGATGTCATCATCGTCTTCATGGAACTCTTGGTGCTCGTCACCATGAGTTGCGCCTTGTGGTCACTTGCCCGGGCGTTGAAGATTCGGGGCAAGGGCGAGAAGTGTGAGAACAATGTTCCGGTCAAGAAAATAGGTTACTCTGTGACGATAGGCACAGTCTTCTTGCTTGTTCTGACCTTTCTCCTGGGATCGTCAGACCCCATGTCGGTCAATGGCGTGACATACGCCCGGGCCTTTTGGCTGAAGACGGCCGACATGCTGATTACATCATCACTGGTGCTGATACTTGTGGCCGTTGTGGCCATGATTTTCGGTGCCACCCAAAATGTGCGGAGAAATCATGTTCACCAATCGTAAACGCCACCATGTTCCCGGCCTGAACACCACCTCCACGGCAGACATCTCCTTCATGTTGCTCATTTTCTTTCTGGTGACGACCAACATGGACGTGGACAAGGGCTTGACGCGCCAGTTGCCGCCTCCTGACAAGCAGGAGCAACAGGCATCGCAGGTCATGAGAGGCACCCTGATGCAAGTGGTCATCACCCGTGACAACGAACTGCTCGTCGATGGAAAGCCCACACCAGTCAAGAACATTTGTGGCTTGGCGGAAGACTTCGTGCATCGTGTCGGCAAGAAGCACCTCATCAAGATAGAGGCTTCGCCCGAGGCCGACTATGACACCTATTTCCAGTTGCAGAACCAGTTGGTCATGGCTTATGGCCGCCTGCGCAATGAGGTGGCGCTCAAGCTATATGGCAAGGCTTATGCCAAGCTCAATAACACCCAGCGCGAACATGTGAAAGAGCTCTGCCCGCAGCGTATAGCCGAGGACAACGCCGTGTCCGCGTCAACAGGCGCGACAGCTAAAACGAGTGATGCGGCCGATGTGGTGAAAGGAAAGGATAGACAGTCATGAGCATGATACGTAGGCATAAGTATGGAGTGCCGGGGCTCAACGCGGCCTCACTTCCCGACCTGATATTCACGGTCTTGTTCTTTTTCATGATAGTCACCCACATGCAGAAAGTGGCCGTCAAGGTCAAGTATCGTGTGCCGCAGGGCACAGAACTCAGCCGGCTGACCAAGAAGTCGGCTGTGACATATATCTATATAGGGCGTCCGTCAGACGACATGGGCAAGGTCGTGGGCCAAGACATGCGCATCCAACTAAACGACAAGTATGCCTCCGCCGATGAGGTGGCCGACTATGTGAGTGCGGAGAAGTCGCGCATGTCGCCCGAAGACCAACAGCAGATGACGGTCTCCATCAAGGCCGACAGGCATACGCCAATCGGACTTGTGAATCAGGTCAAACAGTCGTTGCGTAGCGCGAAGGCACTCCGCATCAGCTACTCGGCTGTGGAACGGAAAACGAATCATCCATAAGGCAGGCTGCTGCACCATTCACCGACGAGCCCTCCTTGGTAAGCCTTACTGGTTTCCGGGGAGGGCTCGTCGCATGTCGAATGTGATAATTGCCAGGTTCCCGTCTTCCGCTTCTTATGCCTTATGATTAGCCACTTACGATTCTCCAGGTCAAGAAAAGTGCCTTGTTGCGTAAAGCGATAGTTTTAATTTGAAATGTAGAAGTCGCTTTTTCGGAAAATTACGCTGTGTTCTCAACGATAATATATCATAGCCCTTTAGTTTTCGATCGGTTTTGTGTCAATGATAAGTCGGAATTAAATGTCAATTTAAAATAAATGTAGGCGAATATGTTGCCATATAAAATATTTATTGTTAACTTTGCAATATAATTAAAATATCAATATGGCAAATCATCGTTTGGATGCTTTAGACAGAAAGATACTGAAATTGATTTCTGCCGATGCACGAATTCCTTTTCTTGAGGTTGCTCGCGCTTGTAATGTCAGTGGAGCGGCAATTCATCAACGTATCCAGAAACTCAATACGTTGGGCATTCTGAAGGGTTCGCAGTTTATTATCGACCCAGAGAAAATTGGTTATGAGACTTGCGCATATGTGGGTCTCTACTTGAAAGATCCCAGCGCGTTTGACGCGGTGGTTGGGAAGCTGCGGGCCATCCCTGAGGTAACGGAGTGCCACTACACCACGGGCGGATACGACATGTTCATCAAGATTTATGCAAGAAACAATCATCACTTGCTCAATATCATCCACGACAAGTTGCAACCTTTAGGCTTGTCGCGCAGTGAGACCATCGTCAGTTTCAACGCTGTGATAGATCGTCAGTTGCCGGTCTTTGTTGAACACGAGGTGCCAGCTGATGAGGATGAGGATGAGGAATAAAAGACACGTAAACGAATGCTTACCGCCGTGAACGGTAAGTGATGAAGGAGAAGCCTTGGTGCTTCTCCTTTTTCGTTTCCACCCATTGTCGCGTGTCAATGACGGGGAAAAAGGCATCGGCGTCAGCAGGACAATCTTCCACCAGGGTGATTATCAGGGTGGAGGCAAGCGAAAGCGCTTGCCGATAGATGCTGGCTCCGCCGATGATGAAGGTTGTCGGAAAATCGTCTTGGCCTTGCGTGTCCTGAGAATGCGTGAAGTTGGCCCCCCCGCAAGCCCTGATGGCTCCTTCCAATGAGCGATATACCTCTGCGTCGGGCAGGCTTGAGATGGTCCGGCTCACCACGATGTTGCGCCTCCCCGGCAGAGCGCCCTGTGGCAGCGACTCATAGGTTTTGCGCCCCATGATGATGGGGTGCCCCATGGTCAGCGCCTTGAAGCGGGCCAAGTCCTCTGGTATGGCCCATGGCAATCGGTTGTCTCGTCCTATGGCGCGATTGCGTCCCATGGCGGCTATGATGGCGATGTTCATATCACGTCCACGGCTTGTTCGGGCAGATGGCTGGTCTTGATTTTCCATTCTTGCGGGAAGAGGTTGTTGGCGCGATTGCCGATGTTCTTGCAGAAACCGAGTGCCATGCCGCGATAGGTGAGCAACACCAATCCGCGGGGTGTGTCCGATGGCAGGGCGATGGCCTCCTTGTGTAGATAGAGAAGCGCCTGTTGCCCACTGATTTCCACCTGTGGGAATGTGGTACGATGGAGCCGTGTCGACAGGGCCAGAGAGGCTGAGGGTACGATGCTCTTCCCCTTGGGCGTGCCGATGCCGATGCCGGCATGGATGAGATGGAGCGCGTCAGAGGCCTTCTCATAAAGAGGCAACCACCGTGTGGGAATGGCGCGTATCAAGGATGGTGTATCGATGAGAGTCCACGTGCCTTTGCCCATTGCTGGGTCTTCCTCAAGCCAGGGAACGACCGTCTTCTGATAGGCGCTTGGCTTGATGCGTGGGGCTGTCGGCCGCTTCTTTGCCGGTTTGCCGGTCGCCCCGGCTTCGGGCTTTTGCAGCACAGCCATGAACAAGCCTTCGCCAGGCGTGAAGCCAGGTATGAAGCGGAACACGGACTGTCGCTCCTCCTTTCCCCCGCTGTTGGTGACTGCAGGCAGCCCCGTGCCCAATGCGCCAGTGATGGGCCAGCTTGGGTCAATGGGTATGTCAACCCGTTGCGCCCCCAACTCGTTGATGATCCACTGGACGTTTTTCTCGTCCTCGTCTTCGTTGAAGGTGCACGTGGAGTAAATCAGATAACCGCCAGGGCGAAGCGTCGGCCAGATGTCTTCGATGATGGACCGCTGCAGTTGCGCGCAGTTGTCCACGTTCAGTGGGCTCCACTCCCGTATGGCCTGCGGGTCCTTGCGAAACATGCCTTCGCCCGAGCAGGGCACGTCGGCGAGGATGAGGTCGAAGGTGATGGCAGCCTTGCGGAAATCCCGGGGATAATTGTTGGTGACCATGATGTCGGGATGTCCCTGCTTCTGCACATTCTCGGAGAGGATGGAGGCGCGCACCTTCATGGGCTCGTTGGCCACGACGACGCTTCCCTCAGACAGGGAGGCGCGGAGCGTGGTGGTCTTGCCGCCCGGTGCGGCGCACAGGTCGAGTGCTGTGACGGGCGTGCTGACCAGATGCCTCACCACATGACTGACGAACATCGATGAGGACTCTTGCACGTAGTAGGCGCCAGCATGAAACAATGGGTCGAACGTGAAGTCAGGACGCTGGGGTAGGGCGCGTCCCTCTGCGCACCAGGGTATAGGCGAGAAGCCCTTCTCGCACCATTCCTCCGCAGTCGGCCCCTTGAACGGGTTGAGGCGTATGGTGGCTTGTGGCGGAAGGCGCAACGCTTCGAGGAAACGTTGGTATCGGGCTTCGCCAAACAACTTTCGGGTGTTTGCCTCAAAGGCTTGGGGAAGGGCAGTGTCGTTGGCCATGAGCGTGGGTGGTGTTATTTGTGGTTCGTCATCGTTTAGTCGAAGAGAATGTCGTAGCCATCTTCTTCGAGATTTTTCTTCTTGTCCTCAACTTTCTTGGGAGGCAGTTTCTTCAGTTTGCCTTGTTCGTCGAAGAGGCCGTAGGTGGTACGCAGCACCATGAACTCGGTGCGTCGGTTCATCTGGTTGCAAATCTCCTGTTCCTTTTCGTCCTTCAGCTTCTTGATGAAATCCTCGGTCAACACATCGCCTTCCTTGAGGAATGGGTATTTCTCAGTCACCTTCTTCTTGATGACCTTAGGCTTCAGCTTGCCGTAGCCCACAGGCGTGAGTCGGTCGGCGGCTATGCCATGCTGTATGAGATAGTTGACCACCGATTCGGCGCGGCGTTGTGACAAGCGCTTGTTGTAGGCCTCCGATCCCTTGTAGTCGGTGTGGGCGCTGAGCTCAATGGTCACGTTAGGGTTCTCGTTGAGCAAGTTGACCAGTTGGTCAAGGGCTGTCTTGGAACTGTCGCGAAGGGTAGCCTTATCGAAGTCGTAGAAAATGTTGTCGATGAGAGTGGGGGCGGAAATGTTGGCCAGGGCAAATTGCAAGGTGGTGTCGCGGCTTTCCTTAGGTTCGGTGAGGGCGCGTATTTCCTCTTTGTGGTTGAGGTAGCCCTTGCAGGTGGCCAGGAACAGGTACGACACGCCATTGTCGAGCACCTTGGTGAACGAGCCGTCGGAGCGCACGGAGAGTTTCTCGTTGGTGCCGTCGTCGCCTACGACGTAGACCTCAGCTGCAGGCAACTCGTAGCCGTCCATCTCGTAGACCCACCCCTTGACCGTCTGCACGATTTCGGGATTGTAGAACGAGTAGATGTGGTCCCAGCCACGTCCGTCGCCCCGGTTGGATGAGAAGAAACCTTGGTTGTGTGGCCCCTCGAAGGTCATACCGAAATCGTCTCCTGCGGAGTTGAGGGGATAGCCCGGATGGTAGAGGTGGTATTTGTGGTCTTTGCCCACGCGTGCATAGTAGATGTCGAGCCCTCCCAGGCCCTTGTGGCCGTTGCTTGAGAAATAAAGGTCGCCATTGGGCCGGAACGTCGGAAATTCCTCGTCGCCCGGCGTGTTGATGGGCTCGCCGAGATTTTCCACGCCACCGAGTCCCGATGCGGTCAAGCGTACGCGCCATATGTCCAGCCCGCCCTTGCCGCCAGGCATGTCCGACACGAAGTAGAGCCATTCGCCGTCGGGCGAGATGGCCGGATGGGCAAAGCTTGACAGCGTGTCGTTGCTCAACTTCACCTCCGAGGCTTTTCCCCAAGCGGCATCCGAGCGGCTCGACTTCACGATCTGCGCATAGCGAGGATAAGACGGGTCGGTGACACATTGCGTCAGGTACATGTCGCGCCCGTCGCTCGAGAAGCAACAGGCACCCTCGTCATAGTCAGTGTTGAGACCGCCCGTCACAGGTTCCGGTTTGCTCCATTTGCCCTTGTCGTCCTTTTCCGAGTAGAAGATGTCGGCCGCCTTAGTGCCCGTGATGCCACTCACCTCGTCACCTTGCGCCTCGTTGCGTGTCGACGTGAAATAGAGTTGGTCGTACTCGTCACCATAGAGCATGGGCGAGTATTCGGCCCGTCGTGAGTTGAAGATGTCCATCTTCTTCACCGTGTAGCGGCTTCCGAGCTCTTTCACGGCCGTTGCCTCCTTGGCCGACGCCAGCCCCACGTGTGCCAGGGCGTTGTCGGGCATGGAGTCGATGACGGCCTGAAACTCTGTCGATGCCTCCTTGTATGACCCGTTCTTCATCAGCAGCTGGGCCAGCGCCAGGTGGTCTTGCCACTGGTCTTGCTGGTAGCGAATGACGTTGCGGTAGGCAGCGATGCCCTTGGCCGTCTGCAAGCTTTTGGCATAGCACAGTGCCATTCGGCTTGCGGCGTGTCCGCGCTTGTCGCGCTGTTTGGGCGGTGTCTTTTGGTAAGCCTGCTTAAACTCGTTGGCCGCATCGTAGTATTCGCCTAAGGCGAGATACTTCTCGCCTTTCTTGAGGTTCCTGTCAGCGCCACATGAAGACAGCAGGATGAGTGTCAGTACGATACCGCCTATGGAGAAGATGTTACGAAGCTCAACCTTCATTTTTCACTTGCACGATGTGGGTCTTGGGCAACTTCTTGTTTCTCACGTTGACGGTGGTCACCACGGCTTGTGCGAGATTGATGAAAGCCAATCCCGTGGCCGTGTCGGTCTTCAGCGCGGCGGGCTGGCCGTCGTCGCCATCCTCACAGATGCTTTGCACGATGGGGATTTGAGCCAGGAGAGGGCAGCCCATCTCCTTGGCGAGGTTTTTGCACCCGTCCTTGCCGAAGATGTAATACTTGTTGTTGGGAAGCTCGGCCGGCGTAAACCAGGCCATGTTCTCAACCAGTCCCAGGATGGGCACACCCACCTTGTCGTTCTGGTACATGTCGATTCCCTTGCGTGCATCGGCCAAGGCCACCTTTTGTGGTGTGGAGACGATGACGGCACCCGTGATGGCCAGCGTCTGCAGGAGGGTCAGATGGATGTCGGATGTGCCGGGAGGCGTGTCGAGCACGAAGTAGTCGAGGTCGCCCCAGTCAGCGTCGGCGATGAGCTGCTTCAGGGCTGCGGTGGCCATGCCGCCTCGCCAGAGTGTGGCGGTCTCTGGGTTGACAAAGAAGCCGATGGACAGCAGTTTGATGCCGTATTTCTCAACGGGCTCGATGAGCTGGCGTCCGTCCTTCTCCACGGCGTAGGGGCGTGCTCCCTCCACACCCAGCATCTTGGGAATGGACGGGCCGAAGATGTCCGTGTCGAGCAGTCCCACCTTATAGCCCAGCTTGGCCAGGGCGATGGCGAGGTTGACCGCCACGGTCGACTTGCCCACACCGCCCTTGCCGGAGCTCACGGCTATGATGTTCTTCACCTGGGGCAGCAGCTTGTCAGGCTCGGGACGCTTGGCGCTGGTGAACTCGGTGGAGATGTGTACCTCCACGTCTTCGCCCAACTTGTATTTCAAGGTGGCCTCTGCGGCCTTGAGCGTCGACTTGATGAAGGGGTCGGTGTCTCGGGGGAAGATGAGTGAGAACGAAACCTTGTTCCCCTCTATGCGGATGTTGTCGGCCACCATGTTGCTTTCCACCAGGTTTTTCTTGGTGCCGGGATAGGTCACTGTGGCCAGGGCGTCTGTAATCAGTTTGGGATAAATGGTCATTTTGTTGTCATTTTCCTGCAAAATTACCACTTTTTTGTTGAGAAGGCGCCATGATGTCGGAGAAAAATCTTTTTGGCAGGACTTTTTATTGGTGCTTGTCGGATTGTCGCGTGCGAGGTACGACGTCATCAAAGCAATTATCATAGTAGGTCTCGGGTGTCCAAAAGGATTGGCGGTGGCATTGCTCCATTCATCGGTGATCTCCTCGAAGGTGAGACGCCGATGGTCCAAGAGGGCGATGAGCCAGCTGTAAAACTTCATGCGGATGCCCATAGTCTCTGATATGCAAAAGTGGAGAAAAGATAGCCAACAAAATGGTTGTGCAAAGTGCTGGTGCCCCCCCCTGGCCATCCACCTATGCCGACCGTCTGTTGTCTCCATCTCTTCTCCGTGTGGTTCTGTTTGTCTATCGTTGAACTCCAAGTTTTATTTTTACGTGTGCAAAATTACGACGATGGTGTACCAAATCCTGACACAGGTTCAAGTCTTATCGAAAAAAATGAAGACCTTATATTTCTCTTTTGCAAGGCTTCTTATCCCGAACGTATTGCTCGCGGCATTTTCATTACTTTTCCTTCTTTGGTTACTGCTGCAAAGTTACAATGCGGATATGACAAATGTGGACATGGCATATAAAAAAATGCTTGCCGCGGAGGCCGGAGACCTCCGCCACGATGTAAGGATTAAGAAGACAAAATGGAGCGTAATGTTTTGTGCATTGGAATTAAAAACCTAACTTTGCAAAAAACAATAATGGAGAATGAGGTTATGGCAAACATCAACAACCGCAGACTACCGGCCGGCATACAGTCGTTTAAGGTCATCAGGGAAGAAGGCTATCTCTATGTGGACAAGACCGACATTGTCTGGAAATTGGTGAATGAAGGCAATAAGTTCAACTACTTGAGCCGTCCGCGTCGTTTTGGCAAGTCGATTCTTATTGATACGTTACAGATGTATCTTGAAGGCCGGAAAGATCTCTTTGAGGGATTGAAAATCAGGCAGTTGGAGCGAAAGTGGACGAAGCATCCTGTCGTTCATCTTGACATGAGCCTTGCCGGATCCACGCCGCAAACCATAGAGTCTTATTTGAGCGAAACCTTCCAGGAGTATGAGGCCGCTTATGGCATCACTCCCCTGTCCACGGCCTCTCTGGCCGTAAGGTTCAGGCGCATCGTAACGACGGCTTACAAGAATACCGGCAATAAGGTGGCGGTTCTCATAGATGAGTATGACTCCCCATTGCAACACTCTTGGAAGACGTCGCAGCATGATGACTGCACCGCTGTCTACCGAGACGTGTTTGCCGTGTTGAAGGCTTGCGATGAATATGAGAAGCTGGTGTTTATCACAGGCATCACGAAATTTACACAAATATCCTTGTTCTCTGTGCTCAACAACCTGACCAACATCAGTTTCCTGCCCGAGTATGCCGCCATCTGTGGTGTCACGGAGAAAGAAATTAAGGAAAACTTCAGGCCCGAGTTGGAACGGATGGCTGAGGCCAATGGATGGACCCTGCAGCAGACCCACGACAAGTTGAAGGATTATTATGATGGTTACCATTTCAGCCGGCGTAACATGGTTGACATATACAATCCATACAGCTTTATCAATGCATTGAACACCCAAGAGCTTGGCAACTATTGGGCAGCATCGGGAGCCACCTCTTTAATACCTAAGTTCGTGGACAATATGGAGCTTCGCTTGAAGAACTTCGAGCGTTGCTTTATGATGCGCAACACCCTGGAGACCTCCGATGTGACAGGTGGTGGCGCCGAGTTGTTTCTCTACCAATCTGGCTACTTGACCATCAAGGACAGCGATGAGTTCGGCTATACGCTTGGCTTTCCCAACGAGGAAGTAAGGCAGGCCCTTTATAATATGGTGTTGCCAGCTCTGGCCATGCGTTCCGAAAGCGATGTCCAGTCATTGCAGGCTTGTTTGTTCAGACAAATGGGCATGGGACAAGTGGACGAGGCTATGAAGTCACTCAAGGCCGACAAGCGACAGGTCGTTGGTCTCGGCATAGAGCTGGATGAAAACGGCAAGGGTATCTTGGGATGGAAAGAAGCATCATCGGAAGAAGCACGATAAGCAATACACTATACACAATACACTATACACAATACACGCATGAATTTCAGATATATTTTCCTATTCGCTTGCCTCGGATTGTCTACCACGGTAGCGGCCAAGGATGTGGTGTGGTATTCGGGCGGACACGTCACCTATTCCACGCAAAAGAACTACGGGACGGTCGTAGCCAAGGCGCTCGACATGTTCTCCTCAGACATGAAGGCCGTCACAGGCAAGTCGGCACACAAGGGCACCGGCAAGATAGAGATTTACCAGCTCGACATGCTGACCAACAAGGAGTTCAAGGCTCTTTCGGCCTACAAGTTGCCCATCGAGAAGATCATTGCCAAGCCTGACGCCTTCTGGATGGGCACCCGTAGGGGCAAGGTCGTCATCGTGGGCAGCAACGGGCGTGGCACGGCTTACGGCATTTTGGAGCTGTCGCGCAAGGCTGGTGTCTCTCCTTGGATTGACTGGGGCGATGTGACGCCTTTGCGCAAGAACTACCTGGCGCTCGACGATAAATTTGAAATCCTGCAGCGTCCTTCGGTCGATTATCGCGGCGTGTTCATCAATGACGAGGACTGGTCCTCGCGTGTATGGGACAAGCAACTCGTTGACCGGCACTCCAAGACAGGTGTGATAGGTCCCCGCTATTACCACCGCCTGTTCCAGCTGTTGCTGCGCTTGCGTGCCAATACCCTGTGGCCTGCCATGCACGAGGGGACCAAAGGCTTCTTTCAGGTCAAGGGCAACCGTGAGGTGGCCGACTCCTTCGACATCGTGGTGGGATCGTCCCATTGTGAGCCCCTTCTCCGAAACAATGTGGCAGAGTGGGACAGCAAGACGATGGGGCACTACAACTGGGTGACCAACCGCAAGCAGGTGGAGCAGTATTGGCGGGAGCGTGTGCAGGAGACGGCTCACATGGACGCCCTCTATACGCTGGGCATGCGTGGCATCCACGATGGGGCCATGGAAGGTGTCGGGAGCGGCGCCGCACAGGTGTCGGCCTTGCAGAGTGTCATCGACGAGCAACGCAAGATTCTCCGTCAGACCGTCAACCATGACTTGAAGAAGGTGCCCCAGGTGTTCATACCCTATAAGGAGGTGCTGCATGCCTATGAGTCGGGACTGAAGGTGCCTGATGACGTGACGCTCATGTGGTGCGACGACAACTATGGCTACCTGACCCGTCTGCCTGATGCGGCTGAGCAACGCCGGTCGGGTGGGGGTGGCGTTTATTATCATCTCTCCTATTGGGGTCGTCCCCACGATTACCTTTGGCTGACCACCACCCAGCCTGGTCTTGTCTATTCGGAGATGCGCCAGGCATGGGACCATCATGCCCGTCGGTTGTGGATAGCCAATGTGCATGATCCCAAGGTGGCGGCTTATGACCTGTCGCTCTTCATGGACATGGCTTGGGACATTCAGTCGGTCACGGCCACCTCGCTGCAGCAGCATTTGCGCCAGTGGCTCACCCAACAGTTTGGTGAGGAGGCAGGCGCCCAACTGGTAGGGCCCATGACTGAGTTCTACCGCCTTTGTGGTGTGCGTCGTCCCGAGTTTATGGGCTGGAGCCAGGTGGAACTTGATTGGTCTCGCTATAAGAATGGCTTGTCGCCAGTACAGGACACTGAGTTCTCTGCTGATGAGTTTGGCAATGAGTTGGAACGCTATCTGAACGATTACGACAATATAAAAGAACAGGTGGAAGCTGCGGAGCATCTCATCCGCCCGGAGCTGAAGGATGCTTTCTTTGCCGCTGTCAAATATCCTGTCTTCTGTGCGGCCGCCATGGCCACCAAGCAGTTGCAAGCCCAGGAGGCACGTCACATCGCCCGCAAGGAGAACTTCCACAAGGATGATGAGGCGCTGGAGGCGGCAGTCAGAAGCGTGAAGGCTTATCAGGAGATACAGAAGCTCACGGAGACCTACAACAAGCAGTTGGCTCATGGCAAATGGGATGGACTGATGGACATGGCTCCGCGTGGCTTGCCCGTGTTCCAGGCCCCATCTCTTCCCGACCAGGTGACGGCCGAGGAGATGAGCAAGTATGTGCAAGATCCCATTGTAGCCAAGATGGAGCAGGACGGTTGTGTGGTGCGCAATGCCTGCGATTACCAGTCGGCCAACGGTGGCGCTCAGCCCGTGGAGATGCTGGGTCACTCCATGAAGGCGGTGCAGCTGCCCAAGGGTGGCTCGCTGACCTACAGCTTCTATGCCAAGCCAGGCGCTGCTGTTCTCTACACGGCACTCATTCCCACCCAGGCCAATGACAAGGGTGACATCCGTTATTCGGTCAGTGTGGATGGCGGTGAGCCTGTGGTCTACTCGCTCAAGGAACCCTTCCGCTCAGAGCGCTGGAAGGTGAACGTGCTTAGGGGGCAGGCCTTGCGCTCCACCCCCATCACCTTGGAGGGTGGTAACCACACGCTGGTCATTACGGCGCTTGACGATCATATCGTTGTCGACCAGTGGATGATTGATTATAATCCCGACCGCAGTTTCTATATGTTCCCCGTCAAGCCTGCCATGTAAGCGGGCCTGGATGGGGTGAGCCTTGTAATAGCCATCATTAAACACAAAAGACAACTTGCCA
>DJOV01000124.1:13378-14502 GCA_002437285.1 Prevotella sp. UBA6429
TGGCAAGTTGTCTTTTGTGTTTTGTGGATTTGCCGGTGGGCTTTGTTCGTAGCGACGCTTACTTGGCCGTTTTCAAGCTGCTTCGCTTTGTGCGGTGGTAACTGCGGTAGTCGTCGAGCTCTATCTCCACCTCGGGCTCCGTGAGCTCGCCCTCGTGCGGCAGGTGGAAACGCATGTAGCGGATGTTGAGGCCGCGGGCGATCCACATCGACTCGTAGTAAGTCTGGATGGTGAGAATGGGCGATTGCGCGATGGCCGCTGGCGTGTCATGGTAGAGGTCCTCCGTGCAGACCTCCAGCGGCAACAGGTTCTTTTCCACCATCAGTTTGGTGTATGTGAAGAGGAAGTTGGAATCGGTCTTGAGATGGATGGTGCCACCGTCCACCAGGAAGTTGCGGTAGCGCTGCAGGAAGAATGTTGACGACAGTCGTTTTCTCGGGTTCTTCATCTGCGGGTCGGAGAAGGTGAGCCAGATCTCCTGCACTTCCCCTGGGTCGAAGAATCGGTCGATGATCTCTATGTTGGTGCGCAGGAAGGCCACGTTGTCCAGTCCGTCTGCCAGGGCCTGCTTGCCCCCCGTCCACATGCGTGCTCCCTTGATGTCCACTCCGATGAAGTTGACGTTGGGATAGAGCCTTCCCAATCCCACGGTATACTCGCCCTTGCCGCAACCCAACTCCAGGACGATGGGGTTGTCGTTGTGGAAGTATTGGTCGCGCCAATGGCCTTTCATGGTGAAGGGCACGTCGTCGATGACGGAGAATGGATACTCGAAGACGTTCTTCATGGCCTTCATCTCTGCAAACTTAGCTAATTTTCCTTTTCCCATTATTGTTGTTTTGGCTGCAAAGTTACAAAAATAGGTTGGAAAAGTTGTGGCTCACCCGATATTTCGACAGGTGACAACTTAGTCATCTGGGCTACAGGATACAAAAGCCGACTTGAAATTACCGCCATAACGAAGATCCGACAAGACGGGTAATGGTGGTAGTTTTTCAAATGGCTCTTCCGGAATTTGGCGTGACGAGACCCATGGCTTGAATGTAAACAGCACGGCTTGCAAGACATGCGTAAGCGGTCTCGTCACTCCAAATTCCGGAAGAGCCATTTTTAAGACAACAAAT
>DJOV01000129.1 GCA_002437285.1 Prevotella sp. UBA6429
CGGCCTGCGCTCGACTTTGTCGCTTGCGTCAGCAAGAAAGGCCAAAAGTACATAGCTCAGGGCAAGCGAAGCGGCGCCCTGGGTTAGCACGTCCGACGCAACTACGCCCTGTAAGGGCAAAAGTATTCATAATCAGCATGTCTGCCGTACCTCGAATGTCTTATCACTGACAAGAGTTCCCACGTCCCAGGGAAAGGCCTGATAACATGAACCCATCCTTTGCGAAACTGCCAAAACCGCACATTAGGCTGCCACCACAGAAGGAGTTTCCCGGTAGGGCATCTTCGGGCAACGACCTCAGGCAGAACAAAGGCGTCTCGCAAGATAATTTTGAACGAGAAGCATAGCCCGTATTGATATTTTCTGTAATTTTGCGCTTGGATGTTGTCAATGACAACATAAGCCTTTCGCAGAAGAGACTTTTTGTGGTCAACACATATGAAGCCCGGACAACAGAGACTGGCAACTTGCCCCACCAAATAACCATAAACCCATAACCGCAAGCATGAAACAACTACTCCTGACCTTCACCACCATGGCCGCAGCCTTAAGCGCCTCCGCCCAAAGCCAGCCGGCAGTCAACCAGTACGTCTCACCCGCCCCCATTAAGGTGAACCAAGTAGGCTACTACAGCCAAGGCGAGAAGATAGCGACCATAGAGCCGAGGGCAAGGGCCAAGACCTTTGCCATCAAGGACCAGGCGGGCAGGACCGTATGGAAAGGCAAGGCTGTCGCCATCAAGAAGTCGCCCTTCGCTGACGTGACACGACAAGAGATCGACTTCTCAACGCTGACCACGCCGGGCACCTATATCCTCAAGGCAAGTAACTATCAACAATCCATCACCATCTCCGCCCATCCCTACAAGGAAGCGCTCAAAGCTGCCATCAAGGCTTTCTACCTGCAGCGGTCCGGCATGGAAATAGAGAAGAGATACGCAGGCGCATATGCCCGTCCCGCTGCCCACATGGACACGGTGGTCAAGATACACCCGTCGGCCGCGTCGGCAGGAAGAGCAGCGGGAGACATCATCTCCTCACCCAAGGGGTGGTACGACGCCGGCGACTACAACAAGTATGTCGTCAACTCATCATTCGCCATAGGCATGATGCTCCAATCCTACGCGCTGAACAAGGATTACCTCAACACCATCAAGGTGAACATCCCCAACAACACCAACGCTCCAGATCTCCTGGAGGAAATCATGTACAACTTAGAGTGGATGCTCACCATGCAAGACCCGTCAGACGGAGGTGTGTACCACAAGCTCACTACGCCCAACTTTGAGAGTTTCGTGATGCCCCAGGACTGCCACCAGACACGCTATGTGGTGCAGAAGAGCACGCCTGCAACCCTCGACTTCGCCGCGACGATGGCCATGGCCGCAAGAGCTTACAGCCCATTCCCACAACACACGGCCTTCTGCCAGCAAGCCCGGCAAGCCGCTGAACGCGCCTATGCCTGGGCAGTGAGAAATCCGGCACGCTATTATGACCAGGAGGACATCAACAGCAAATACGTACCGGCCATCAACACCGGAACCTATGGTGATGACAAAGCAGAAGACGAGTTTTTCTGGGCAGCCACCGAGCTGTACCTCACTACAGGAGAAAAGGCATACCTTGAGCAAGCCAAGCTATTTGCACCTGACAAGTTCACCATCCCGGCCTGGGGAGATGTGGCAGGACTGGGCATCTTGGAATGGCTTAACCAGGAGCTCACCGGCTCTCCGATGGCCAAGGATTTCGACACATCGAAGTTTAAGCAATCACTCAAGAAACAGTGTGACGATGACATCCAGTCCCTCTCCACTTCCCCGTTCCACTCAGTGTTCGGCAATAAGGCAAGCGACTTCATCTGGGGCAGCAATTCCGAGAAATGCGCAGGGCGAGGCATCGCCCAGATGTATGAGTACGCTCTGTCAAATCACAACCCATCCTACAAGGAGGCTGCACGCAGCGCCATCGACTGTCTCTTTGGAAGAAACGCCACAGGATATTGCTACCTGACAGGGTTCGGGACCCAAAAAGTGATGCATCCCCACCACCGCATCTCAGCCGCGGATGGCATAGGCGACCCACTGCCAGGACTCCTCGCAGGCGGCGCTAATGCCGGCAAGCAAGATGCAGCAAGCGTTCCGCCATACCCGTCACCGTCACCCGACGAGGCCTACCAGGACAATGAGGGCAGCTATGCTTCCAATGAGATTGCCATCAACTGGAACGCCTATCTCGTGGCGTTACTGGGATGGATGCATTAAAGCCAACTCAAGTTGAGACAGCACAGGCTAAGCCTGTGCAAGCGAACGAGGCACATACGCTCCGGCAGAGCGTTCTCCTTGTCTTGTTCCCGTCTGTAATTTCACACTAAGTGACGGTGAAAAAATAAATTGGTATGATTTGAGCCTCATATTTTTGAGCTATTTTTCTCACTCAAAGAGGGAGTATAGCGGGCTATACGACCGATGAGAGGGAGGAAAATAGCCAAAAAGATGAGGCTGGAACCATCTCTGCATATGATAGAATTCTCTCTCAAATCGTACCAAGTTATTTTTTCATCGTCACT
>DJOV01000036.1 GCA_002437285.1 Prevotella sp. UBA6429
TGCGGTCAATGGTTCGCTTCTCAGCAGCGCCACCATACCAACCATCACCACCGTTGGCACCGTCAAACCAAACCTCGAAGATGTCGCCATAGTTGCTGAGCAACTCCTTGAGCTGACGCTTGTAATACTCAACATAATACATTGCTAATGATAATAATTTAAAATATGAATGATAGTATAATCGTATATGCTATTTCTTTAATATGCATAATATTACTACCTTAAGTTTCGGATTCAACATAATTGGCTGCCGCTCGTCTTTCTTGAATCCGCTGCCGTTTTTATAGGTTGCGCCACGCTTACAAGAAGGCATGTGTTTGGGGTCCATTAGGCCATGCAAGCAGAAAGTCTGAGTGTAGGCCAGGCTTGCTAAAAGGCTACAAAATTACAAGGTTACAGGTTACATTAAGGTGGTTGCGATATGCGTGATGGTCTAACGGCAGAACCATCTCAAACAAAAAGCCCAAACTCCCAAGTGGCACGTGTGAGCTCCTTGGAGTTTGGGCTTTAAGGTCTTGTTTTCTTTTGGCCTTCGGGTGAGGCATCCGGATCAGTTAAAGTAGTATTTCACACCGACCTGCATGCTCCAGCATTGGTCAAACGACTTGTTGAAAGACCAGGTCTCGGTGGGGTACTCGCCGTTGACCCTGTTCATGGAGAACACAGGCTGGCCGTTGACGACCTTGTCCACCTTCAGAATCTGGCCATTGCCGGAGTTGGCCATGTTCTTCTCCACTCCCCACTTGGAGTTGAAGAGATTGCCCACATTGTGGATGGCCGCCGAGAGCTCCAGCTTGTGGTTGACGCCTCCCGTCTTCAGGGTGAAGTCGTGCTTCCAAGCGAAGTCGAAGCGGTGGACCCAGGGAGCGCGGGCCGAATAAGCCTCGGCATACTCGCCCTTATGCTTCTTCAGATAGGAATCTTGGCCAACATACTTCCAGAAGGCCACACGGTCCGCGTCAGACGAGAACTGGATTTCATCATCGTTACGAGGGATGTACATCAGGTCGTTGGATATGCCGTCACCGTTGAGGTCGCCCTTGTAGTAGTAAGTGTAGCCTGCGGGGCTATAGCCCTGGTAGAACAGCGAGAAGTGGTCGTGCTTCTTCCAGGTGTAGCTCACACTGGCAATGAAACGGTCAGGGATGACATAGTAGGAGTTTTGCACCGCGGCCAGGTTGGGTCCGTCGACGGTGTAGAGACCCGCCCACGCAGAGGTGGCGTTGTTGCCGGGCATGCCGCTCACCTCCTTCATCACGGTGTGGGTGTAGGCGGCCATGAGGTCGAGGTTGTCTATCGGCGTGAGATTGGTGGTCAAGTTGAAGGTCATGCCGTGGCCCCTGTGGGTGTTGGTCAGCACGCAGGCGTCGTTGACGTTCACGCCGTTGATGTTCTTGCCGTAGTAGTTGAACACCGACGGATAGACCAGGCGGTTGTCGGCTCCGCTGAGGCGTTGCCAGTTGTCCACGTCCGCGGTGTTGATATTGTAGTTGGTCAGCATTACGTCGTTGAGCTTCTTGGTGTAGATAAGTTCACCCGTCACGCTCCATGGGAAGCTGATGGGGATGACATAATCGACCGCAATGGACGACTTCCACACCTGTGGCATCTTGAAGTGGCGATCCACACCTGCGATGGACGAAGGCAGGGCACCCTCTTCGGGCGTGATGGTGGTGGGAGCGCCGAGCTTGTCGACAATCTCATTGGGGTCGGTGATGATGGAGCCCGCAAAACGGTCGAGACGCGCGTCGCGGCTCTTCACCGTGCCGTCGTTATTGTAGGTAGTCACAGCGGTGGCCATGCCTTGCACCATGCCCGAGTTGGTGGGCATGTTGGTGAAATAGACCAGCGGCAAGCGTCCTGCGAACAGGCCCGTTCCGCCACGCACCTTCAGCGAGCGGTTTCCGAAGACATCCCAGGTGAAGCCTACTCGCGGCGAGACCTGGATGTTGCTCTCGGGCCACGCGCCCGTGTCAATGTGGCGACCGCCAAAGTCGAGGGCGTAAATGGCGTTGTTGCGGATGATGTCGTCATCGTCAAACGAGATGTTGTCGAAGCGGATGCCGCCCGTCAACTTCAGGTTGTCAAGCACGTTCCACTCGTCCTGCAAGTAGAGGCCATACTGGTTGAAAGCCACCTGCGCCATAGGCTCTCGCTCACCGTTGTAACCGTAAGAGACGGCCACTGCCTCTGGGGCTGCGCCATTGAGAAAGTCATCGATAGAGCGATAGCGGTAGTAGCCCGTTCCGTTGCGCATGTAGGAGTTGTTGGCCAGCTGGTGCTCAAAGTTGACACCAGCCGTGACCTTGTGCGCCCCGGCGTACCAGGTGAAATTGTCGGTAAGGGTGGTAACCTTGTTCTGCACCTTGTTGTTGTAGCTGAAGAGCTCATATCCCAGCGACATGTAGGGTTCGAGCGTCTGCGTCACGGAACCATCGGCAGCTGTGGTGTAGCCGTTCATGATGTCGATGAACGGGAAAGGACTGGAGTTGGAGCCTCGCACATCCTCGATGTTCGAGTAGGTGAAGAGCAACTGGTTGGCGAAGTGCTCGCCGAAACGGCTGTTGAGGTCAGCGCTGACGGTCGTGATCTTGTTGTCCTGCGAATACATCGAATTGGAGAACGCCATGGAGTACTGGCTCAAGCGGTTCATGCCATAGAGGCGGTAGCCCGTGTTGCCCGAAGTGCCGTTGGTGGCGTTCCACGCCGTGTTCTTCGTATGATTGAAGCGCACGGCCAAGTGATGGTCTTGGGTGATGTTCCAGTCCAAACGGCCCAACACCTTGAGATTGTCCTCGTCGGCGGGGAAGCTGGAGTAAGAGCCTGGATCATAGCCGTATTTGCTTATCAGGAAGTCTTTCACCCTCTGCATGTCGGCCACCGTCGTGCGCGACACATAGTTGCTGGCATCAGCGGGATGCTCGTCGTCGCTGGGGCGCCATCGGTTCACCACCATGGGCACCTTGCTATACTCCACATTGGCGAAGAAGAACAACTTGTCCTTAAGGATGGGGCCGCCCATGGTGAAACCGTAGGTGGTGTTGCGCACGCGGCCGGGGTCACTCAGTGACACGTTGTCCACTCGGTTGCCATGCATGTTCTCATTGTTGTGATAGATGTAAGCCGTTCCCTTGAAGGTGTTGGTGCCGCTCTTGGTGACGGCGTTGATGCCTCCACCGATGAAGTTGCTCTGGCGTACGTCAAATGGGGAGACCACCACCTGTATCTCGTCAATGGCATCCATCGAGATGGGCGAGCCGCCACCTGGCAACGCGTCGGACAGGCCGAAGTTGTTGTTCATGTTGGCTCCGTCGAGGGTGAAGTTGGTGGAGCGGCCGTCGCCACCGGCAAAGCCCATGCCGTTGGCATAGGGTGAGATGCGGGTGAGGTCTTCGATGGAACGGGTGACCGTGGGCATGTTCTGTATCTGCGCCTGTGAGATGTTGGTGGTGGCACCCGTCTTTTCGGCCGCAAACTTGGAGGCCGTGGCACTCACCACCACTTCGCCCAGCTGCTGGGCGTTCTCTGAGAGGGAGGTCTCGAGCTTGTAGACCTCACCCAGCTGCAGGGTGATGTTCTTGAAGGTCTTGGTCTGATGGCCCAGATAACTGATGGTGACGGAGTAAGGGCCACCGACACGCATGCCCTGGATGTTGAAGCGTCCGTCTGCATTGGTGGCTGCCGCATAGCGTGTGCCTGAGGGCTCATGCACCACCTGTACCGAAGCGCCAATGATGGGCTCGCTGCTTCCGCTGAGGCTCACCTTGCCTGTCATCGAGGACGTGGTGACCTGCGCCATCAATGAGGCTGCGGAAAACAGCACCAGAGAAAGCAGGAAAAACAATCTTTTAAACATAAGAAGATATAATTTAGATGAATAATGTGGGACACGTTAGCGCCAACGTACCCGTTTTGGGTGCAAAATTAGATATAATAAACCAAATTAACGTTTGTTCAATAAAAAAACTTGCTACTTTCCATCATCATGTAGCATCACAACCAGCTTATAAATGGGAAGGAGGTGTGCCCTCGCGAACGAGAACACACCTCCCTAAGCGTCTATACTAAGTCAACCTACTCGGTGCGGCCATTCAAGTTGACAATGTATGCCTTGTTGCCAGGAGTCTCGGCGGTGCCGTTATAGACCGTCAGCGGACCATAGATGGTCACGTTGTCGCCCTCGGCAATCTGCGCGTCACCCTCTACCCACTTGCGGTTGCCAAGATAGAGCACGCGGAAAGCCTCGAAGTCCTTGGCCTTATCGTCGGCATAAGTGCCATCGGAAGAGATGTAGAAAGATGCATTGCCATAGTTGGCGTTGAACGTGCCGTTGTTGGCAATCTTCGAGATCTTGCCTGCGACATACACGTTGGCAGCCGTGCCAGCATGGGCGGCAGCGATGGCGCCCAGGGCGTTGAACGGAGTGGCGGCGGTGCCGATGCCGTTGGCGTCGGTGGTCACACCGTTCACGCTGTAGACATAGCCGTTGGCCGTCTCAGCCACACCATTGTACATCTTCACCGTTGCACAAACCACAACCTCGGCTCCAGGGGCGAGCTGGCCGTTTCCGGCAGCCCACTTCTGGTTACCCAGCCACTTGACGCGGAAGGCTTCGAAGTCCTTGTCGTAGTCGTCGTTGTACTGGCCGTCTTCCGACATCCAGAACGAGCCATTACCATAGGTGGCACCAAACTGGCCATTGCTGGCAAACTGTGACACGTAGCCCTTGATGTAGACCTCTGTGGCCGACGTATTGTTGCCCAGTGTCTTGATGTAGGCGATGGCCTCATCCACGGTGAAAGGCACAGCCTTCGTGCCGGAGAGGCCGGCCTGGCCCACCTGCACCTTCACGCTGGAAGAGTTGGTGGAGTTGCTTGAAGTGAAGGTCACATCGGCGGTGCGCGCTGCGCCCGTGTTGCCGCTGGCGCGGAACGTGACCACGGCCGTGTCGGCAGGGTTGGTCTCAATCTTAGAGGGCACACCGGCGATGAACTGCGTCTTTGCCACGTGCAACCAGCTCTGGGCTTCCTCAGCTATCTCAGGATAGACACCGCTACCCTTGTAGGCTACCTTCACCTGATACTCGCCACCGGCAGCGGGGATGACATTCTCCGTAGAGCTGACGACCTTGACGAGCGACTTCTGGATCTTGAGCACGGTCACGTTGACCAGCTCGACGGTACTGCCATAGGTAGTCTTTGGACCCTCTATGGTGACGATGTCACCCTTCTCGATGCCCAGGCTTGAGAAGTTCTTCTCCTTGCCGTCAGCGTCGAGTGTGCCGTAGACGTAGACCTCACCCGTGCCGTCGTTGATGTAGAAGTTGCCATAGGTGGTGTTGGCAATGTCGGTGACGGTGCCACTGGTGCGGTAGGTCTTACCGTCAGGACCGGCCAGCACCTCTGCGCAGGTGGCAGTGACGGCCTCCAGCGAACCCTGGCGGACGATCAAGAACTGGGTCTTGTCACCCACACCAATCTGCAGCACCTGCTCACGGCCGCCGTTGGTGGCGTCAGCATGGAACACGACCTGCGTCTTGCCAGCCTCGCCCGAGAGCGTGGAGGCGGTCAGCCATGTGGGAAGCTCGGCGAGGAGGTCCTTCTTGTCGGCATCCTTGCCTATCACCACCGACTTCTGGAACGCCCAGTCAGCAGCGGCGTTGATGGTCACCGTGTCGTTACCACCACCCTCTGGGATGGACAGGTAAGTCTTGCTGAGAGAGATCTCTCCAAGCGTACCGATTGTGTTGTCATCCGAGCAGCCCGCAAACAGAAGCGCGCCCAGGACGAAACTTAATAAATATTTCAGTTTCATAAAATTCAAACTTTAACTTTAATGTGTCTGGATTAGTTGAACATATACTTTACACCGATGGAGGCGTACCAGCACTGGCCGATGACAGGATTGTAGACGAACGTCTTCACGTCGCCATTGACAGCCTTGGGTGTAGAGAACACGGGGTAGCCCTCAGCGTCTGTGTGGTCATACTTCAGGATACGGCCTTCGTTGAGTGAGGGGTTCATATACTTGGACACGCCCCAACTGTCGTTGAAGAGGTTCAGGAGGTTCTTCACATCCATGGAGAGCTGCAGGGTGTGCTTGGTCTGCCCGAACTTCACGGTGAAGTCGTGCTTGTAGCTCACGTCGATGCGATGCACCCAGGGATTGTAGACGCTGTAAGCCTCGGCATACTCACCCTGGTGGTTCTTCAGGTAGCCATTGGCGTGCACATAGTCCATGAAACGCTTCTGGTCGTCGAGCGAGGTGAAACGGAACTGGTTATCGGCCACCTGCTTGTCAGTCGGGATGTAAAGGGCGTCATAGCTGTAGCCGTCGCCGTTCATGTCGTTGGCCAGCATGTAGGAGTAGTTGTAACCGCCACGCCAAGTCTCATAGACCAAGCTGTAGTGGTTGCCGCTGCGGTCATGGGCCGTAGCCGAAAGGAAGAAGCGGTCAGGCGTAGTGTTGATGCTATTGTGCAGTTTGATGCGGTTGGGTCCGTAGACGGTGGGCACATACGTGAAGGCCGACTCGGCGTTGGAACCGGGCAGAGAGGTCACCTCCTTGTTCACCTGGTGTGTGTAGGCGGCTGTCAGGCTCAACCACTTGGTGGGATCGGCCTTCACCTGCAACATGGCAGACCAGCCGTAGCCACGGCTTGTGTTCTCAAGCACGAAGGCCTTGGTAGCCGTGCGGAAGTCAGAGGGGAAGATAGGACGGTTGTCTACGCCGTTCCAACGGGCGAAGCTCTCGGGGTCGCGCATGCTCCAGTCGGAGATGGAAGCAGCATTGACCGTCTTGTTGAAGATGCCCTCGGCGGTCACCGTCAACGGGAAACCGACAGGGATGGAATAGTCGACTGCAACAGAGGTCTTCCATACCTGGGGCATCTTGAAGTGGTGGTCCACAGCAGCGATGGAGCTGGGAACAGTGCCCTCCTCAGGAGTGATGGTGGTGGGATAGCCCATTGCGCCCAACTTGTTGTAGAGGGCTGAGATGGTGGCATGGCCCTTGTCGTCGGTCACAAGACCGCCTGAGAACTCGCCGGCGAGAATGTCATTGACAGACGTGTAACCATGCTCGTTGGCAAAGTCGCGGACGGCAGAGGGCAGACGGTTGAAGTTGGTGCTGGGACCAAGCTGCATCTGATACTGCACCATGCCAGAGTTGGTGGGCATGTTGGTGAAGAACACCAAGGGCAGACGGCCCGAGAAGAGGCCTGAGCCACCACGGACGATGAGGCTGCGGTCTTTCATCACGTCCCACGTGAACCCGACACGCGGAGAGAAGGTCAAGCTGGAAGAAGGCCACTTGCCAGTATCGATGTGACGGCCGTTGTAGCTGAGCTCCTTGATGGCGTTGTTGGTCATCAGGTCACCATTGTTGAAGAAGATGTTGTCGATGCGCAAGCCGTAAGTCAACTTGAAGTTGTCGGTAGCCTGCCACTCGTCCTGGCCATAGATGCCAACCTTGCTGTACTGCACGCGTGCCTTCGGGCTCATCTCGCCATTGTAACCGTAGGTCAAGCAGACCACCTCAGGCGCGGCGCCATTGATGAAGTCGTCAACGCTGCGGTAGCGATAGTATCCGGTGCCGTTACGCATGTATTGGTTGTCGGCCATCTGGTGCTCAAAGTTGATGCCTCCCATGATCTTGTGATTGCCCATGTAGTAGGTGAGGTCATCCTTGATGTTCCAAGTGGTGTTGTGCACGGCGTTGTTCCAGGTGAAGAGCTCATAGCCGAGCGACATGTACTGCACGTTCTGTCCAGTGCCGTCCTGGATGTCGATGAATGGGAACTCTGATGAGTTGGAGCCACGCACATCATCCTTCTTGGCGAAGGTGGCGAGGAACTGGTTGGAGAGATTGTCGGAGAAACGACTGTTCAAGTCGAGAGAGAACGAATGAACCTTGTTGTTCATCGAATACATGGTGTTGGAGAACGCCATGCTATATAAAGAGGTGCGTGAATAAGGCGAGCGCGTGCCACCGTCCATGGACGATGCGTTGGGGGCCGTCCAGTTGTCGTTGTTCGTATAGTTGTAACGGAACGCCAGCTTGTGCATGTTGTTGATGTTCCAGTCGAGACGGGCCAGCAGCTTGGTGTTGCTCTTGTCAGCAGGGAAACTGGTGTAGGAACCGGCATTGTAACCATACTTTTCGGCGACGAAATCCTTGACGCGCTGCATGTCGGCTACGGAAGCATAAGACAAACTGGCGTCCGAATCGCCGACACCGTCCTCGGAGGCGCGCCATGTGACAGCCTCGGAAGGTGTCTTGATGTACTCGGCGTTGACGAAGAAGAAGAGCTTGTTCTTGATGATCGGGCCACCGAGGGTCATGCCGTAAGTGGTGGAGCGGTCCTTGGCGCGAGCCAGGGCGATGGTGTTGCCGTCGATGGCATCGCCACGCATGTTCTCATTCTGATGGTAGATGTAGGCCGTACCCTTAAAGGTGTTGGTACCACTCTTCGTAATGGCGTTCAGGCCACCACCGATGAAGTTGGTCTGGCGCACATCGAACGGGGAGATGACGACCTGCACCTCCTGGATGGCGTCCATGGAGATGGGGTTACCGCCACCGGGAAGGTTAGACGACAGGCCGAAGTCGTTGTTGAAGTTGGCACCGTCGACGGTAAAGTTGGCCGTACGGCCATCGGCTCCGGCAAAGGTCATACCGCTGCCGCCATAAGGGGAGAGACGCGTCAGCTCGCTGATGGAGCGGTTGACGGTGGGCATGTTGGCAATCATCGAATTGTCGATGTTGGTCGACGCACCCGTCTGCTCGGTGGTGAACTTAGTTGCCTTGGCAGCGACTACGACCTCTTTCAGCTCATTGGTCGCCTCGCTGAGTACAACTGGCAGATTGTAGGTCTGAGCAAGCTCCAGCTTGACTCCGGTGAACTCCTTGGGCTGGTAGCCGAGATAGCTCACCTTGATGGTGTAAGGACCACCGGGGCGCATACCGTTGATGGTAAACATACCCTTGTTGTTGGTCACAGCCTGGTACTTGGTTCCCGAGGGCGTGTGCACCGCCTCGATGGTAGCGCCGATGACGTCTTCGTTGTCGGCGGTTACCTTACCACTCAAACCAGAAGTTGTAATCTGAGCTGTCATTGATGTGATGAAGCAAACCATCAATACAACCAGAATAAGCAATCTTTTCTGCATAAGTTTGATGAATTAAGATTATAAATATGGGGATAATCCCCGTTCTATGTGAATGTTTGCAAAATTAGTAATTTATCGCCACACAGCACGTTACAGACTTGTGAAATTTTATGCTGTTTATATGAATTTCTCAGCATCGAGCCTTCAGCGTCTCCACCTCCTGCAACCACAGTGACGACACCGCATCCGACGGCATGCGCCAGTCGCCACGCGGACTGAGGCTCACCGACCCCACCTTGGGCCCGTCGGGCAGACATGAGCGCTTGAACTGCTGGTTGAAGAAGCGACGGCAGAACACTCCCAGCCAGTGGATGATGGTGCCATCGTCGTAGTGACCCACGGAAGCGTCGTTGCCGTTGTTGGTGCCGAAGGCTTTCTGTGCCAACAGGAAAATCTTGCGGGGGCTGAAGCCGTGGCGGAGGAAATGGTATAGGAAGAAATCGTGCAACTCATAGGGGCCCACGAGGTCTTCGGTCTTCTGCTTGATCTGGCCATTCTCATCAGCGGGTATCAGTTCGGGTGAGATGGGAGTGTCAATGATATCGCGAAGCACTGAGGCCGAAGCATCGTCCACGGTTTGGGCCACATGGCGCACGAGATCCTTGATGAGCGTCTTGGGCACAGAGGCGTTGACCCCGTACATCGACATGTGGTCGCCATTGTAGGTGGCCCACCCCAGCGCCAGCTCTGAGAGATCGCCCGTTCCGATGACCATGCCGCCGAGCTGATTGCTCAGGTCCATGAGGATCTGCGTGCGCTCTCGCGCCTGCCCATTCTCGTAGGTCACATCGTGCAAGCTCATGTCGTGGCCGATGTCCTCGAAGTGCTGCGTCACACTCTTGGCGATGCTGATCTCGCGGATGGTGACGCCGAGGTCCTTCATCAGGTTGATGGCATTGTTATAGGTGCGGTCGGTGGTGCCGAAGCCGGGCATGGTCACTCCGACGATGCCATTGCGGTCCATCTTCAACTTGTCGAAGGTCTTTACGCAGACCAGCAGGGCCAGCGTGGAGTCGAGCCCACCACTGATGCCGACGACCACGGTCTTGGCGTGGGTGTGCACCAGGCGCTTGGCCAGTCCCATGACCTGTATGCTGAGGATTTCTTCACAAGCCTGGCGCATGGTCTCATCGGAGGGCGTGAAGGGTTGTGGCTCCACGTGGCGCTCCAAAACAAAGTCGCGCAACTGCGCAGGTTCGGCCTCGACAAAACGAATGTCTTCTCCGATCATGCGACGTTGCGCGTTGACGAACGTGGTGTTGTTACGGCGGTCGGCCCTCAGGGCCTCTACGTCTATCTGGGCCTCCACCACCTGCCCTTCGAGCGAGAACCGCTGCCCCTCGGCCAGGGTGCGACCATTCTCATAGATGAGTGCGTTGCCGCCATAGACCACATCCTGGGTGCTCTCACCAAAGCCTGCCGAACTGTAGACATAGGCGCTCATCGTGCGGGCGCTCTGCTGCGAGAGCAGGCTGGTCAGGTAGTCATGCTTGCCCAGGAGCTCATCAGAGGCCGAGAGGTTGAAGATGATGTCGGCGCCGGCCAAGGCCAAATGGTTACTGGGGGGCGTCGGTGCCCATACATCCTCGCATATCTCTACGCCGAAGACAGCGCCATCGCCGGTACGGAAGAGCTGGGGAGCGGGTGTGACCGTCACCACACGGCCCGCATAACGGATATTCATCTCACGCAGGTCTTGCAGGGAGGCAAACCAGCGTTTCTCATAAAACTCATTGTAATTGGGAAGATAGGTCTTGGGGACTACCCCCAAGATTTTGCCTTTCTGGATGACGATACCACAGTTGAGCAACAAGTCGCCCGCCACGACGGGGGCTCCGATGATGCAGATGATGTCCAACTGACGTGTGAAATCAAGCAAGGCCATCACGCAGCTCTCTGCAGCGTCGAGCAACAATTGCTCGCGGAAGAGGTCCTGACATGTGTAACCTGTGATGCATAGCTCCGGGAACACGATGATCTCCACACCGCGTCCCTCTGCCTGGGCTATCATCGTTTCCATCTCTTTCGTGTTATACACACAATCGGCCACCTTCACAGAGGGCACAGCCGAGGCCACTTTGATAAATCCGTACTTCATCTTAGCAAAATTCTCGCTCCTTTCACCAGGAAATATTAATGTTTTGCAAAGTTAGCCAATTATTCTTAATTCTCATGTCTATTCTCAAAAAAACTCTAAAAAAACATGCAATTTAGATGCCATAAAAACAAGCAGGCACCTCCCAATAGTCCCTATATCAAGAGAAGGGTAACTTTTGGTCCTATAAACATCGTCGCGTCTTTTTACCATAAAGTTTGTTCGTGATTTCTGTTGAAATAGCAGAAGAAAAAACGTTTTTCCAAAAGGCGATGCCCTAAAACAGGACTTCGAGTTGCAAAAAGATGCCGAATCGTGTGTAGATAGTTGCCTGACGACAGGATGAAACATGAAGTATCAAGCGGCCATCTCCCAGGGATGAGGGCTCAATAGGTTAGCTATCAAGGCGAAATGAGTTTCTTTTCTATGCGTTGTTTCTGAGCCATTTTTATAAAGCTCTGGATCTTAGCATATTACAAAACTCTCCGTTTTTCGCTATTTTCGTCCAATGACCTTCGCATTGAGCGAGAAAAGAGTTTTTAGCATATAGTTTGTCCGTTTTTTGTTTACCCGAGATTTGGGAGCATCATTCCGTCTCTTGTTTCAAGACGCCACCGCACAATCTCCCCGGATCTCCCCGAAGTCGGGATTCTGTCATTTTTTACGTCCCGAATGTCCCTCATATAGATTTTTTTCTTTAATTTTGCGGATATTAACATTCGACCCAAGCAAGCCCCCCAGGACCGGGAAAGCTGAAATAAAGAAACAACAAATGAAAAGAAGCATCATTTACCTTTTGCTTATGTTTGTCAGCACCATGGCCTTAGCTCAAGACCAAGGACCGCATTACCAACAAGCAAAGTATTGCCTGTCGTTTGCCGACTACCAGGCTGGCTGGTGGACCGACGCCAAGGACGTAGCCAAAGTGACGCGTTCGCTCAGCAAAGTGAAATGGAGTGGAGGAACAGCCATACGCTTTGAGTCACCCGACAAAAACCTGAACAGAATACTGAAGAGCGAAGCCTTCGCCCTCATCATGAATGACACACTCTATGTCAACCTACGGAACAAGAGGCACAGTGGAGCCAAATGGGGAAGCGGCTACGCACTGGCCTATCCGTTCGACAACAACAAACAATTGCTATTCTTAGAGCGCTACGTGAGCAGTGGACAGAACATGAAAGTGATGATGGGAACCTTCGCAGCGGGCATCATTGGTGGACTCGCCATGACCAATTCTCTTGACTGGAAAGGAAAGGAGTGTTTCCTCATCGGGTCAGACAGCCCAGAGACAACTTACATCGGCAGCGAGAAGGTGGAAGAGCTCCTAAAAGACAAGCCCGACCTGCTGAAACGATACAGCACATTTCAAAGCAAGAAAGAGCGGCGCGACGCATACAACATCATGCCCCTCCTCATAGAGGCGGGGCTCGTGGACAAAACGGCAAGCCTGCACAGACCACAGGAAAAATAGAACGGTGCGCCCTTGTCTCTCTCTTTGAAACATTATTACAAGAACAAGCAAAGTTGCAAACTATGCCAAAAGTGACACTCTGTTTGGGAAGCAATGAGGAACCGCAACGCCATATCGACGCAGCGAAAGACCTGTTGCGCCACACTCTTAGTGGCATCCGGTTCAGCTCATCGCTATGGACGAAGCCTGTCGGCGGGAAGCAGACCGACCGCCTTTACCTCAACTGCGTGGCTGAAGGCCACACCAACATGGACTACCCCACCCTCCACAACAAGCTGAAAGACATCGAGCACGCCCTTGGCTCCACCCCTTCCGAACGCCAGCAAGGCGTCGTGCGCATCGACATCGACATCCTACTGCTCGGTTGCCAGCGCCATCATGTGGACGATTGGGGGCGCGATTATGTGAAGAGCCTTCTTGCAGAACTGTGACGACAACCAAAAGTTAATGGCCTTTTGAAAGAAACGACCTTCCATCCCACCAATACGACTTTCATAAACAAAGACTTACAAACATTCGTTCTTGCTTGTATTTTAGACTTTATCTTCATACAGAAATCATCTGATCGTACGGTTATCAACACAGAATAAGCACACATCACAATCGGACATTTAGACCTTCAGGATGGCTTTAAACTAAGAAATATTTGTAATTTTGCATTCAAAACATAGCAGCAAATGACAAAGACCTTTCTTTATTTTATATTGTCATTGTTCTTAATGACTATTTCATCTTGCGGAGAGAAACATGACAGACGAATTTCCACTGCATTGGCGTTAGCTGAAAATGAACAAGCTGACAGTGCATTGAAACTTCTGCAAGAAGTCAATAAACTGAATTTGCCAGCTAAAGATGAAGCCATGTACGCACTTGTTTATACACTCGCTCAGGATAAAAGTGGATTGGACGTCAAAAGCGACTCTCTTATAGGAACCGCCTATCGCTGGTATAAGGACAAGCCTAACGACTCTTTATATTCAAAATGCCAATATTACATGGGCAGGTATTACGCACTTAACGACAGTAGCGAGAAAGCCCTTGACTGTTTTCAAAAATCCATCGTTGCCTCAAAAGCAGGACATGACTATAACACGCAATGCTTAGCCTTACTTCAACAATCCGTTATTTTGAGGGACTACAATCCTAACCTGGCTATAGCTTGCGCAAAAAAAAGCTTTAACAATATATAATGAGGTAAAAGAAGCGAAATCGTCAAACAAGGCTTATTATTTATTAAATTTAGCAGAAGCATTTTATTATAATGACGCTAACCTTGACAGTTGCCTATCCATCGTAAATAACGCAATAAACTACGCTCTTCTGGCCCATGATTCTACGACGATATCAGACTCATATCAAGACCTGGCAGCAGTCTATCTATTGACTGACAAACCTAAACTTGCACTAAAAGCGTCTATCAAATCAAATGAATATTGTAAGAAAACGAACTTTTCAAAACTGTTCGCATTAAATCAACTTTATATTCTAATTGATTCCTTAGCATCAGCTAAGAGAACTTTAAGTCAAACCAAGCCCGTAAGTCTTAGTGACACCTGCGAATATTGGGCCTTACGCCGAGATGTCGCTATAAAGGAAAAGAAAGTTGACCAAGCAGAGTCATATGCTGATTCCACAGATATCTATCTAGACAAAAAGAGCTGCAAGAACTTAAAAGCAAAGAACAATTACTATTCGCTTTTGCTCCAAAAAGAGGTCGCAAGGACCAAGTTGGCAAGCGAAAGCCTATTAAAATCTTATCTCATTGGTGGCATCATATTAACTGCTATTATCACCATTGGACTTATCTGGTATAATTTCCGCCAAAAAAGAAAATACATGCGCGAAAGAATGCACAATGAAAAGGTGATTCATAGAATGGAAGTCGAACATAAGGAGAGGCAGATTGCCACAATGAGAAAATTTCTCTTAAGTAAAATTGATATCATAAACAAGCTTCAAACTTTAAATTCCAAAAGAGCAAATGCTAAATTATCAGAGAAAGACTGGAAAGAAACTGAAATTTTTCTGAATTGTACAGACGATGAATTTGTGTTAAGATTGGAAAAGGAATTCCCGGAAATCACAGACAATGACCTTCAAATCCTCATGCTGGTAAGATTAAAGCTACCTTATGAAAGCATTGCTTACATATTTAACATCGAAAAGAAATCAGTTAAGCAACGCCTTTTTCTTTTGAAGAAAAAATTAGGACTGGGCAGAGGCGGCATGTCGACAAGAGAGTTCATTGAGAACTACTAAAATGAAGACAACAACCATTTTTAGACCACATTTTGAACAGTATCCATTTATATATCATTAATAACAAGCAATTTACAAAAATATCAGAAAACACTCAAATTAGGCCGAAGGTCTTTGGCAACTCTGTTAACTCTTAGTAATTTTGCAAGCAGAAATTCAACATTTGAAACTCAAATTATAAACACAATGAGAACAAAAATAGAGTTGATGACAATTCCGCATTTTCCCTTAGTTTTGACACTGAGAAAAAGTAAATATGAAAAATTTAACGCATCTGTTATTTTTACTCGTAATTGCGCTTTGCGCAAGTTGCAGTAATGAGACGGAAGAATTTGACGTGAGGTACGAAGATGCTCCGAAATCTTACAAGGACACAACATACATCAGGGAGTTTTCCAATGCAGGCTACGACACGTCCATGCCACTCTTCTCCTACAATTCGTATAGCGCTGTAACTCGAACACACCCGGACAGATCACACGGAACAGACACTGATGTCATTTGGGAAAAGTACACTGACGTTAAATTACTTGACAGTCCCGACTATAAGCTATTAAAGATTACGTCAATACCAAAAAAATAAAATATCATGAAAATCAACATGAGAATATTGAGTAAGGCCACTTGGTCGTTAGCCATGTTGGCTGGTCTCTTGCTTTCTTGCAGCCAGGACGAAGATGACAAAATCACCACGGACGCACAGGTGAAAGTGCAAGAGGTGAGGATGGAGTTTACGGATGGTGCCAACCACGACCTTGTGAAAGACGACTTTGCCAACTTTCGCGTCAACACTACAAACGGCATTCCCGCCAACACACATTTCATCGTAGAGAACGGGAACTATTATTTGGGATTCACCCCAGCCTTGCCTACAGACTCGATAGGAAAAGACAGTGTCAAGATGACCTACCAAGTGCACATGGAAAACAAGACAGTAGCCGAGGTGGCGTGCACTTTTCGGCTTGACTCCGTTAAGCAAGCCTTCAGCAACAAACGCTATTTCTATTCCACCACAGAGCGCTCTTACAACCGAGGTGTGAATGGCCCCATCAAGGTGTTGGTCGGGAAAGACCATGCATATAGGCAAGAGGGTGACAATAGGATTTATGTGGTGTTCCATTTCCCCGCCGCCAAGTTTCAATCCACCGAAGGCGTAGACTACCACGTGACGATCAAGGGTTTCATGGAGCAGGCCATCACACCCAACCAAAGAGTGCTGGCTGAGGGAGAAGGTGCCAATGACAGCACGATAGCCATCGTGCTTGGCATAGATGGCCAGATACACAATTACTATGATGAGAACGGACAACTGCAAGAGCCGTATGACGTAACCTACGAAATCACAAGCCGTCAGCTATTCGAGGATGACAGAAACCACATGGTGAAGATGACCCTATCGGGCAATTGCGACAACTACAAGATATTGTCATGCAGCCTGGATGGCCAACCACTCAACTTAGCCACTGTTATCAAAAAGGATATGTTCGGCAGGGAATACCCCTTGCTGACGTTTGAGTAAGGCAAGAGACAAGCACGCCTCGTCGCAACACAAATGTACCTCCTCCTGCCTGGGGTCACAGCCCAGGGCAAGAGGAGGTACATTTGTGTTTGTCTAAAAAAGCAAGATGGGCAGATTACTGCGCCATGAGGAACGACTTGAACGCCGCAAAGTCATTGGCCATCGCCACGCTTTGCTTCTTGCCGCGCATGAACGCCTGCAAGCGCTCGGGAATGGCGATGTCGGTACCGAGGATATCGTCAACCTTCTCCTTGAACTTCGCCGGATGGGCCGTCTCCAGGAACACGCCCACCTCGCCGGGCTTCAGTTGTTCCTTGAGCGCACGCCATCCGCATGCCCCATGGGGATCGAGCACATAGCCCGTGGTCTCATGACATTGGCGCATGGCCTCGCGGATGAGGTCATCGGTATAGGTAGCACCGCTGATGTCGGCCTTGATGTCGGCCCAGCTGCCGGAATAGAGATCCAAGATACGCGCAAAGTTGCTGGGGGCACCCACGTCCATGGCATTGGCCAGTGTCTGCCGACTGGGTTGCGGACTGTAGACACCCGTCTGCAAGTATTGGAAGAAGATGTCGTTGGCATTGTTGGCCGCTACGAAATGCTTTACTGGCAAGCCCATGCGCTTGGCAAACAAGCCCGCCGTGATGTTTCCGAAGTTGCCACTCGGCACGCACACCACCAGGTTGGACGGATCAGCGACCGCATGCTGCCGCTTCAGCTGGGCGTAAGCGTTGAAGTAATAGAACGCCTGCGGCAGGAAGCGTGCCACGTTGATGGAGTTGGCCGAGGTGAGCGTCATGTGCGCCTTGAGTTCCGCATCCATGAACGCCTGCTTGACCAGCGCCTGACAATCGTCGAACACGCCATCCACCTCCAGCGCCGTGATGTTCTGTCCCAGCGTGGTGAACTGGCTCTCCTGGATTTTGCTCACCTTACCCTTGGGGTAAAGCACATACACATGGATGCCCTTCACGCCTAAGAAGCCGTTGGCCACCGCCGATCCCGTGTCGCCGCTGGTGGCCACCAGCACGTTCACATCACCCGATGCCGAAGGCTGGCTCTCACGATCCTTGCCGATGAAATATTGCAGGAGACGGGCCATGAAGCGCGCGCCAACGTCCTTGAACGCCAACGTGGGACCATGGAAGAGCTCCAGGCTGTAGATGTCATCACCCACCAACTGGAGGGGTGTCTCAAAGGCAAGTGTGTCATAGACGATGTGTCGGAGCGATGCGTCGTCCACATCACCGCCAAAGAACGCACGAGCCACCTCGAACGCCATTTCTTGGAATGTCATCTCGTCAATGTGCTCAAAGAAAGTCTTGGGCAACGTCTGTATATGTTCGGGCATATACAAGCCCTTGTCGGGTGCAAGGCCTCGCTCCACCGCCTCACGCAACGTGGCCTTGGGTGCTTGGCCATTGGTACTATAGTACATCATGGTTATCGTGTTTTATTCTATTTCCATAAACTTCTTCATAAACTCAGTCAGGTGCAGCAGGCCGTAGGCACCGCTTACGCACGACACCTCGTCGTAGACCTGCACCTCATCAGGCTCTATGCCCGGATGCCAGATGAGGAACGGCACAGGTTCCTTCACATGTGTGCGCACCTCCACGGGGGTGGGATGGTCAGGCATCACGGCGATGCAGACCGGCTCGTCCCACGTCTTCACCTCATTATAGATGGGCTCCACGATGCGGTGGTCCAGATACTCGATGGTGCGCAACTTCAAGTCCAAGTCACCATCGTGTCCCGCCTCGTCGCTGGCCTCCAGGTGGAGAAACACAAAGTCTTGTCTGCGCAAAGCGTCTATGGCCGCCTCGGCCTTGCCCTCATAGTTGGTATCGGCCAATCCTGTGGCCCCAGGCACCTTCACCACGTCAAGGCCCGCATAGCTACCTATGCCACGTATCAGGTCAACAGCCGAGATGCACGAGCCTGTATGAATCTGCGGATAGGTCTCCTGCAGGGTTTTCATCGACGGGCGATAGCCCCCACCCCACGGCCAGATACTATTGGCCTTCTCAGCGCGGCCCTGGTTGAAGGGATGTGCCATGAGCAGCACCTGGCTCTTACGGATCAGGTCGTTGAGCAGGTCGGCGGTCTGCTGGGCCGTCAAGCCATCTGCGCAGCCATGACTGTCATCCCTGCGGTCGGCCCACCCTTTCTCGGGCTTCACCAAGAGATCAGCCCACGGTTCGTTGGGATGATCATGGGGTGGCGCGCACACGATGTGCTTGTTACCTCCTCGCACGATGAGCAAGTGTCGATACTGTATGCCCGTGACGAAACGTACACGGTCGTTGCCCAGATTGTCATTCAGATAATGGATCAGAACATCAGCCTCAGCGGTTTTCAGGTGTCCGCCATGATGGTTCTTGATGACCCCCTTCTCCAGTTCGATGATGTTGCAGCGCAAGGCAAGGTCGTCGGGATGCAAGTCATAGCCGATGCTGGCCGCCTCAAGCGGGCCGCGCCCTTCGTAGACCTGCCGCTGGTCGTAACCCAAGATGGTACTGTTGGCCACCTCCGATCCCGGAAGGAATCCATCGGGAATGGTCATCAGCCTGCCTGCGCGGCCCTTACGCGCCAACATGTCCATATAGGGCGTGTCGGCATATTGTAACAAAGTTTTCCCTCCCAAACGGGCAACCGCATGGTCTGCCATGCCGTCACCCAAGATGATGATATGCTTCATACACTAAACGTTGGCTATTGACATGATGTTGGCAAACACACCGGCTGCCGTGACGCTGGCACCTGCTCCGTATCCCTGGATCTGCATGGGATAATCCTTATAACGCTCTGTGGTGAGCAGGATGATGTTGTTGCTGCCTTCAAGATTATAGAACGGGTGGGTGCTGCCCACGGCTTTCAGTTCCACACTGGTCTTGCCACCATCCATCGTAGCCACGAAGCGCCACCGTTTACCCTCGGTCTCCAGTAGCTGGCGTCGTTTCTCGAAGTCCGCATCGAGCTGGGGCAGGCGTTTCCAGAACTCATCCAGCGAGCCCTTGAAATACTCTTCTGGCACAAAGAGATGCTTCTCCACATCGGCCTGTTCCACCCGATAGCCCGCCTCACGGGTCAGGATGACCAGTTTGCGGATGACATCTGTGCCGCTCAAGTCCACGCGTGGATCGGGCTCGGAGTAACCATGCTCCTTGGCCAGGCGCACGGTCTCAGAGAAGGGCACTTCGGCCGAGATGGCGTTGAAGATGAAGTTGAGCGTTCCACTCAGCACAGCCTCGATCTTCAAGATCTTGTCGCCTGAGTTGCGCAAATCGTTGATGGTGCCGATGATGGGCAGTCCGGCGCCCACATTGGTTTCAAAGAGAAACTTCACGCCACGTCGCATGGCAGTCTCCTTAAGGTAAGCATAGTTCTCATAACTGGAACTGGCTGCTATCTTGTTGGCCGCCACCACACTCACATTGTGCTCCAGGAAGGAGGGATAGAGGGCAGCTATGTCTTTGGAGGCCGTGCAATCCACAAAGACAGAGTTGAAGATGTTCATGCCGATGATGTTGTCTCGCAACTGCTCGGGTGTGCTGGGTTCTGACGCCTTCAACTGTTCACGATAGTTGTTGAGGTCCAGACCGTCGCGCGAGAAGACGGCGTTCTTGCTGCTGGCTATGCCCACCACGTTCAACTTCAGACCGTTGTGCTCTTTCAGCTGCTCATATTGTTTCTTGATCTGCTCTATCAGTTTGCCTCCCACGGTGCCCACGCCACAGATGAAGAGATTGAGCACCTTGTATTCAGAGAGGAAGAATGAATCGTGAATGACATTGAGCGACTTGCGCAGGTAACGCGAGTCGACCACAAAAGAGATGTTGGTCTCTGAGGCGCCCTGGGCGCAGGCGATGACCGATATGCCACTTCGCCCCAACGTGCCAAACAGTTTTCCGGCAATGCCCGGCGTGTGCTTCATGTTCTCTCCCACGATGGCGATGGTGGCCAACTGGCTCTCGGCATGCATGGGGAACATGGCCCCATCCTCTATCTCAGCCTCAAACTCCTTGTTGAGCACGCTCACAGCCTTGTCGGCATCCTCGTCACGCACACCGATGGACGTGCTGTTCTCCGACGATGCCTGTGACACGAGAAACACGCTGATACCATGGTCTGCCAGGGCGGTGAAGATACGGCGGTTCACACCGATGACACCCACCATCGAAAGTCCTGACACGGTGATGAGCGTTGTACCCTTGATGGAAGAGATACCCTTGATGGCCTTGCTGTCGTTTTCCACCTTTCCCTTGATGATGGTGCCTCGTCCTTCGGGATTGAACGTGTTTTTCACTCGGATGGGGATGTTCTTGATGCACACAGGATAGATGGTGGGCGGGTAAATGACCTTGGCACCGAAGTTGCAAAGTTCCATGGCCTCCACATAGCTCAGCTCGTCGATGGTGTAAGCAGAGCGGATGACCTTGGGGTCAGCCGTCATGAAGCCGTCCACATCCGTCCATATCTCGAGCACCTCAGCGTTGAGCGCCGCTGCTATAATGGCAGCGGTATAGTCGGAACCGCCACGTCCGAGATTGGTCGTCTCGCCTGTGTCGCGGTCGCAAGAGATGAAACCCGGTAAGATGGTCACACGGGGCATCTCGGCAAAGGCGGCGCGCACCAGCTTGCTCGTAAGCACACTGTCGAGGGTGTTTTTGCCGTGGGAACATTCGGTCTTGATAAACTCGCGTGAGTCCATCCACATCGAACCGCGCACCAGCGAGGACACGATGTTGGAACTCAGGCGCTCGCCATAACTCACAATGGCATCTTGCGACTTGTGGCTCAAGTCGCGAATGAGGAACACACCAAAATAAATGGAACGCAACTGCTCAAACAAGGCATCGACCTTGTTGAACAAGTCTTCCCGGTCTATGGTGTTGGTGATGATGGTGTCGATCATCTTGTGATGGCGGTCCACCATCTCTTCGAAGGATATTTTCCAGGCCTCATTGCCTGCCACGGCCTGTTGCGCCGTGGCGATGAGCTGGTCGGTGATGCCCCCGAGCGCACTGACGACCACAACAATCGGTTGCCGCCGTGCCTCATTCTCCACAATGTGCTTCAGACTCAAAATGCTCTTCACGGAACCTACAGATGTTCCGCCAAACTTCAAAACTTTCATATCACTATGCGTTATTTGTAATATTCCGCCACCCCTGAAACGAACAGGGCCGTGACAAAACTTGGCTGCAAAAGTAATAATATTAATTGTTAACGCCAACAATTCACATGACAAACTGTTAGCCGCAAGGCATTTTTGGTGACAAACAAGCACCACCTCTTTGTTTTTAACGAACTAACATAAAGTTCCGACACACCCAAAGGCGGACAAGAGAGGCTGGAACGTAAAGCGTTGGGAACGAGCTGATGCTCACGGCAAGTTGAGTTAAATTTCCACCATAACATTTGGTGCTTTGATGGTTTTTAAGTAACTTTACCCTTGTCTATACAAGAACGTTAAATATACTGTTGAAAACATGGAATACAACAATGTTGACGTGCGTCGCCAAGACCGTCTCCTCTCTGAGGATGAGGCTCGCAAACTGTTGAGTACAGGAGAATATGGTGTCCTGTCAATGACCGACGGTACCAAGCAAGAAGCCGTGGCTTACGGCATCCCCGTGAACTATGTGTGGGACGGGCAAGATGCATTATACATCCATTGTGCCAAGGAAGGGCGCAAGCTGCGTTGCATCGCCCTAAACACACATGTGTCGTTTTGTGTGGTAGGACCGACACACGTTGTACCCGACAAGTTTACCACGGCCTACCAAAGCGTAATCTTGGAGTGCCAAGCCGAGACAGGGCTAAGCGAGGATGAACGCCGGAAGGCATTGCTGATGATTCTCGACAAATACTCGCACGACTATACCGAGATCGGCAAGACATACGCAGAGCGCTCCTTCGCCCGTACTGAGGTCATCAAGCTCAGAGTGATCAAGTGCAGCGGCAAAAGCAAGAGAATGCCACATTGACAAGCCATAGGGGGGGGGGAAGCACATAAAGGCGGGTTCCGCCACCTCCCTCGCAAAACAAGAAAAGACATGGAAAAAGAGTTCGAAGACTATTGGATGAAACATAGAGGCAGCTTGCTTCTGGCAGCTCCTCAGACATTACAGGAAGAGATGCGCAACGCGAGCAAGCTCAATACCGCTGGCGACTGGTTGCTGTATGCCGTTCCCATCATTGTAATGGTGGCTTTCATCAATGCAAAGATTGTTCAAGGCGAACTGCCCAACTTTCTCATCGCCATGGCGCTTGGCATTGCCGCTACGCTGTTGTCCATATGGCTCAAGCCTTATGTTACCGGCAAGCGCCGTTTGAGCGACATCGACGCGGACATCAAGACCTATTTCTATCACATCTACCAGGAACGAGGACTTGATGCCTTGGAGGAAATGAGAAAATAGTTTTTACTAAACAGCACGGCCACCCCACAACCATGCTCACACGTCCATCAGGTCGCTCATGATGGTATTGCTGATGTTGATGCCTTGTCGGGTGAGGCTTAGGTGATGACCGTCGATACGCAATAGTTTTCTTTCAATATAGTCCTTGGCATTACTCAACAGGTAGCCACGATGTTGTTCGTCGAGCCGGTCAAGATCGATACCCTCGCGTGTGCGCAGGGCGGTAGTCACGATGTCATCGTAATGGGTGTCACCGTCGATAACCTCTTCCTCGTAGGGCAAGATGCCCCGCTCCACTTGCTCCATGTATCGCTTGATGTCGGAAGGATTCCAGCGGCGTGTGCGCAAGTCATAACTATGAGCCGCCGCGCCCAGTCCCACGTATGGCACATCCTGCCAATAGCTGCTATTGTGGCGACTCCGATAACGACTTACACGCTTGTCGCCTGGAGCCAGCCTGGCAAAGTTGCTGATTTCATAGTGTTCATATCCAGCCGCAGTCAACTGGTTGATGAGCGTATCATACATCCTCAAGCTTATTTCCTCACTTGCCTCATGCACGTCCCCCCGTTCCCATAACCAGTAAAGCGGAGTGCCTTCCTCTATCATCAGTCCATAGGCCGATAGATGCTCAGGTCTGAGTTTTAAGGCATGGCGGATGTCCGCATCCCAGTCGTCAAGTCTTTCTTCGGGGAAGCCGAACATGAGATCCAGACTGACATTGCTTATTCCGTCAGCCCGCAAGTCTTCCACCGCTCGGTCCACCTCGCTGGCGGTATGACGGCGATGCAGAAAGCGCAAGCGGTCATCATCGAACGTTTGCGCACCCATGCTCACCCGGTTCACCGGCAGATGGTCAAACATATGGCGGCTGACATCATCAGGATTGCACTCCATGGTCACCTCGGCATCAGGCGCCACATCATACACCTTATATATATGTTGGAAGAGACGCTCCAGGTTGGCGGCAGACAATTGTGAGGGAGTGCCTCCACCCAGATAGATCGTTGCGAGCATGGCAGGTCCGTCGGAGCCTCTTGCGCTCCACAAGTCCATCTCCCGGCAGAGTGCGTTCACATAACGGTCTTGCAGGTCAGGGCGCACGGTGGAGTAAAAGCCGCAGTAGATGCAACGGCTTGCACAAAAAGGAATGTGAATGTAGAGTCCAGCTTTCATCATGTCTTCAAAAGGAACTTCAGAAGTCCCATCTTTCGACAAAATTACTAATTAGTTTTAAAATATAGACGATTTTCTTCGATTTCTTTTGGAGTTTAGTCAGAATATGCCTATCTTAGTGGGCGATTTTGGAGTTTCACTCCCGACCTAAACTAAAACATCTATTCTAACACTTAAAATCTTTTGATATGAGAGTATATCAGACCAACGAGATTAAGAACATTGCCTTGCTGGGCAGTGCGGGTAGCGGCAAGACCACGCTTGCCGAGAGTATGTTGTATGAAGCTGGCATCATCAAGCGCCGTGGCTCGGTGGAAAGCAAGAACACCGTGAGCGACTATTTCCCCGTGGAGCTTGAATATGGCTACTCCGTGTTCCCCACCGTTTTTCATGTGGAATGGAACAATAAGAAACTCAATATCATCGATTGCCCCGGCTCTGACGATTTCGTGGGCGGCGCAATCACTTCCCTCAACGTGACCGACCAGGCTGTCATCCTGATCAACGGACAGTATGGCCCGGAGGTAGGCACACAGAACAACTTCCGCTACACGGAGAAGTTGCACAAGCCCGTCATCTTCCTCATCAACCAGTTGGACTCCGACAAGTGCGACTTCGACAACATCGTCAGTACGATGCAGGACATCTACGGTTCCAAGTGTGTGCAGATACAGTATCCGCTGGAGACTGGTCCCAACTTCCACAGTCTCATCGATGTCCTCATCATGAAGAAACTGTCGTGGGGTCCCGATGGCGGAGAGCCCAAACGTGAGGACATTCCCGCAGAGGAGATGGACAAGGCCATGGAGCTCCACAAGGCCCTGGTGGAGGCCGCAGCCGAGAACGATGACCACCTGATGGAGAAGTTCTTCGAAGAAGACACGCTCACTGAGGACGAGATGCGCGAAGGCATCCGCAAGGGCTTGGTGACCCGTTCCATCTTCCCCATCTTCTGTGTCGACGCACATAAGGACATGGGCGTGCAGCGTCTGATGGAGTTCTTGGGCAATGTGGTTCCTTTTGTCAGCGAGATGCCCAAGGTGCGCAACACGCGAGGCGAGGAAGTCACGCCCGATGCCAACGGTCCCGAGAGCCTTTACTTCTTTAAGACCGGCATGGAGCCTCACATCGGTGAGGTGAGCTACTTCAAGGTGATGAGCGGCTCCGTGAAGCCCGGAGACGACCTGAGCAATGCCGACCGTGGCTCCAAGGAGCGCGTAGGACAGATCTATGCGTGCGCCGGTGCCAACCGCATCCCCGTGGACCAGCTCCACGCGGGCGACATAGGTTGTACCGTGAAGCTGAAGGATGTGAAGACGGGCAACACGCTCAACGGCAAAGACGCTGACTGGAGATTTGACTTTATCAAGTATCCCAACCCGAAATACAGCCGTGCCATCAAGGCCGCCAATCCTCAAGACACGGAAAAGATGATGGCAGCCTTGCTGAAGATGAGGCAGGAAGACCCGACATGGGTGGTAGAGCAGAGCAAGGAGCTACGCCAGACCATCGTGCACGGACAAGGCGAGTTCCACCTCCGCACACTGAAGTGGCGCATGGTCAACAACGAGAAGATCAACGTGGAGTTTGAGGAGCCGAAGATCCCTTACCGCGAGACCATCACCAAGAAGGCCAAGGCCGAGTATCGCCACAAGAAACAGAGTGGTGGTGCCGGACAGTTCGGTGAGGTGCACCTCATCGTGGAACCTTATGCCGAGGGCATGCCCGATCCTGTGACCTACAACTTCAACGGACAAGAATACAAGATGAACATCAAGTCACGGGAGGAGAAAGACCTGCCGTGGGGTGGCAAGCTCGTGTTCATCAATTCAGTGGTGGGCGGTGCCATCGACCTCCGTTTCATGCCAGCCATCCTCAAGGGTGTCATGGACTGCATGGAGCGCGGCCCGCTGACAGGCAGCTACGCCCGCGATGTGCGCGTGGTGGTCTACGACGGCAAGATGCACCCCGTCGACTCCAATGAACTGTCGTTCACCTTGGCCGCCCGCCATGCCTTCTCGGATGCCTTCAAGGCTGCCGGCCCGAAGATTCTCGAGCCCATCTACGATCTTGAGGTCTATGTGCCAGCCGACTTCATGGGCGACGTGATGAGTGACTTACAAGGACGCCGCGCCATCATCATGGGCATGGATGCCGAGGCCGGCTACCAGAAGCTGCAGGCCAAGATTCCCCTGAAGGAGTTGGCCAACTACAGTGTGGCCCTCAGCTCGCTGACTGGCGGACGCGCCAGCTTCACCACGAAGTTTGCCAGCTATGAGCTCGTGCCCAACGACCTCCAGCAGAAGCTGATTGCCGCACACGAGGCCGAGCAGAAGGATGAAGACTAAACATGATTGACGGTCCCGAAAAAATCACAATCCCGTGAGGGACAGGCAACTTCGGGCAATACCAAGTGCGCTTCATAGGCTCAGCCTTAGGGAGCGCACTTTTTTATGGCTCTTCCGGAATTTGGCGTGACAAGACCAATGGCTGGAATGTAAACCCAGTTAAACCGCTCACGCCATTCATCCATCCCTGTCCACGGAGTGTGAACAGCGCGCCCTGCGAGACATGCGTGAGCGGTTTCATTCGGTTTATGGCCAGGGGTGCGGGAAGGCGGCGAGAGCCGCCATGTTGACGTTTGCATCCTTAGCCGTGAGCTTGCTCACAAGGCCAAGGATGCAAACATCAGCATGAGCCCGTCAGGGCTTCCCGCACCCCTGGGGTTTATATGAGTTTACATTCAAGCCCAACGTAAGGGGGGGCATCACTCATAATTCCGGAAGAGCCTTTTTTATGCCCCCGCACAGCCGCGTCCCCACATGAAAAAGCGCTCTATAGCGATAGGAAAATGACCATCACACTTGAATTACTTGTCTCTTCCCTTGCCCTTTGCGAATATTTTGAGTAACTTTACATCCTGCAAACCATATAAGACGCAATAAAGGTGGTTTCTATAAATTACCACCATAAAAACAAAAATAATGAAGGGCTACGTTTTGCCATCTTTTGGCCTCTTTTCGGCTCAGGCCACCACCTCGTTCGGTTGTATAGCCCGCTATACTTCCGCACTCGCTGATGCCCTGAACTCGAAAAGAGCCTCAAAATCTGACAAAGCTTATTTATAGAACCCACCTAAATACACAAACATGGAATTGGACAACTTCTTAGCCGGTCTTAAAAGAGCCAGTCATCAGCATCAAGCAACGCACAGCAAGAGCAAAGCCGACGAAATCTTCTTCATGATAGCCAGCAAGGCAGACGGTTCACAGTGGGTGAGCGTTGTCAACAAGAAGATGAAGCCAATAGATGTCGACTACCGCGATATGAGTGGCAATGAGGCATTGGCTCTACGCAGCATGGAACGCATCTACGAGCGCGACTTGTTTCATGTGGAATGGGGAGCAGAGGACGACAGCGCGGGAACTGTCAGCTTAACCCAACATCCGCATTTGCTCTACCAATTGGTAAGGTGTAACAATCTTGTGTCTTCCGACGGAAAGCCCATCAGTGTGAGCCAAGAGACGGCACTGGTCATCTTGCGGCTCAACGCACAAAAAAAGGACGAGAAGACCCTCTTGCAACCCGAGCTGGCGCTTACCACGACCGACGAAAAGCATCTGGAGCCTAAAGCCAGTACGGCGCCCACTTTTCTTTCCGACTGTTTTGCCATTTCAGACCACGTCCTATACCCCATAGCCCCTCTTGGAGACAACTATGCACAATTGAAGTTCTTTCTTGCACCCATAGACAGCGCCATGGTGCAAGAATATCTGTCGGTGCTTTATTCCTACATAGACAACCTGCAAGTCGTCTATGCGGACTACGTCATAGAGCGACAACAACAGGAAGTCAAGCCGCACCCCACCCTGTTATTTGAGAAAGTGGACACCGACCACACCCTTTACCTGCGCTTGGCGGAACAGCTCAAGGGGCTGTCCATCGACTTCTTGCAACGCTTTGATGTCAACACCATCGCCACGCTCACGGATGACCACCGCATCATCGTGAGACAAGTATCCAACCTGCGGCTTGAGGACTACGCCGAATCCTTGCGCCAGCAGATCGTGAAGCACGCCCCCAACCGACAAGTTGCCAAACAAGTCTATTACGACGACGAATACCTGTTTATCATACCCGAACAGGTTGCCGCCCCCTTCCTGCTCTCTGCCCTACCCCAGTTGCTGAGCGAATACCAGCTTGTCGGCGCTGACAAGTTGCGCGACTATAAGGTGCGCCCCATCATGCCCAAGCTGAGCGTAAAACTTTCTTCCGGCATTGATTTTCTCGAGGGTGAGGCCAGCGTGGAACTCGATGGCGAGCAATTCTCACTCGGCCAACTCTTGGCACAATATTCCAAGAAACGTTATATCGAACTGTCCGACGGCAATCGCGCCATCATCGACAATGGCTACATGCGCCGCCTGGAACGCATCTTCTCACGCAAGAGAGGCAAGGACGGCGGCATCAAGGTGTCGTTCTTCGACCTGCCCGAGATAGAAGACCTGCTCAACCACCAGCTGGAAGGCGAGGTGTTTCGCCACCATCGCGAAGTGTACGAAGGCTTCAACACATTGGCCACACAGCGACTCAAGACCCCCACGCTGCAAGCCTCACTGCGTCCCTACCAGCAGGAAGGCATCAAGTGGATGAAGTATCTCTACGACAACCACCTCGGAGGCTGTCTCGCCGACGACATGGGACTGGGCAAGACCGTGCAGACCATCGGCTTGCTGACACTCGTCTATCCTAAGGTGAAGAAGCCCACCCTCATCGTCATGCCGAGAAGCCTGCTCTTCAACTGGCAGAACGAATTGCAGCGGTTTGCCCCACAACTCTCCGTCTACACTTACTATGCCAGTGAGCGTGACCTCAAGGCAGCCATGAAACACCAGGTGATTCTCACCACCTACGCACTCGTACGCAACGACATCGACCAGCTGCGCCACAAGACTTTCCACATGGTTATACTTGACGAGAGCCAGAACATCAAGAACACAGCCTCGCTGACCACACAAGCCACCCTTCTGCTGAGAGCCGACCACCGATTGGCACTTAGCGGCACACCCATTGAGAACAACCTCACGGAACTCTACTCTTTGTTCCGATTTCTCAACCCGACGATGTTTGGCACAGCCGACGAGTTCAACTCACGATACACCTACCCCATCCAGCATGATGATGACAAGGACGCCATGACCGCCCTGCGCCGCAAGATATTCCCCTTCATGCTTCGTCGCTTGAAGCGCGACGTGCTCAAGGACCTACCCGACCGCATAGAGCAGACACTCTATGTGGAGATGTCACCCGAACAAGCCAAGTTCTATGAGCGCCGCCGTCAATACTACTACGAGCAGGTGCGAAAGACCATAGCCGTGGAGGGCGTGCAGAAGTCACAGTTTGTCATGTTCCAGGCGCTCAGCGAGCTGCGTCGCATTGCGTCGGTGCCCGAGAGCCTGAGCGATGGCCTGATCAGCTCGCCCAAGCTCGAACAGCTTATGGACGCAGTGGAGGATGCGGTGGAAAATGGGCACAAGGTCGTGGTGTTCTTCAACTTCATCGCCGGACTGGAACTGGCAGGCGAACGTCTCGAGCAGTCAGGCATCGACTTCTGCTCGATGACCGGTTCCACCCGTGACCGCCGCAGCATCGTGGAGCGTTTCCAGAACGATCCCGGATGCCGTGTGATGCTCATGACGCTGAAGACGGGTGGCGTGGGCCTCAACCTCACGGCCGCCGACACGGTGTTCATCTTCGAGCCCTGGTGGAACAAGGCCGCCGAGGAACAGGCCATCAACCGCCTGCACCGCTTCGGACAAAAAGCCAATGTCCTCAGCTACTCCCTCATCACAAGGGCCACCATCGAAGAGAAGATCCAACTGCTGCAACAGCAGAAAGCCGACCTCTTCGAAGGTCTCATCAGCGCCGACTCTTCTTCTGCCAAGCACCTGTCAGAGGAGGACATCCAGTTCATTCTTGGATAATCGCAATAGGGCTTACACTTAATTTAACAATCGACAATGGCAACACAATTAACACAGAACATGAAGGAAATGGATCCATCAACACTTCCCGTCCGGCATCTGCACAAGCCCAGTCCTCTGGAAGTCAGACAAATAACCAACCAATTGGCACAAGACACGAAAAGCACTCTGCAAAACAAAGCCGAGCCTTTCTTGGCACTCATGCGAAAATACAGGTTCACATTCAACCCAAATGAACAGCCAGTGGAAGAACCGCCCATTGTCAGCACGTTTCGCTCATCCCATAACCAATTAAAGTCAAAATGGGTAGACCTGCTCGTATTGTTCTACAACCCTAAAAATCACGTTCTCATCTTTGATGACATGCCTAAGCCTCAGGTTGACCTTTGGCGTGAAGTGTTGCGCAACCACTATGTCATATGCGATGATGTGAATAAGATTATGGGAACCAATTGTTTCAAAAAAGACCGTTGGGGCTGTGCCTACTCCCATCTGACCGAACCTCTGTGCTATTATTTCACAGAGACACGCCACCAAGCCGAGGGCGACCCTGGCGGATACTATCGTGACTGGGACACTTTTATCCATAGCAAGATATCACATCAACAAGAACTGCTCAAGAAGTTTTTCCCTGACTTGACAACCATCGACGGTCGCGACAGCCTGCCTGAGGAATCTGACTTCAAGCGTTACAACAACGAGTATATTGTGTTTTCCAAGCTGCCCGTCCTGGCCATGCTTTATGAAAGCGATCAGCTGCCTCATAACCTAAACAAGCAGACTGCTGCTGTGGTAAAGAGGGCACAGAAGGCTCTATTGCTACCCGATTTTTTCGATTACTATCCAGGCAGCGCCCAAGCGCCTCTCAGCACATCATTGCTGGTCAATTACTACATCTTCTTCCGCGAATACACAAGACAGGAAACATTGCCTGACAATCCCGAACAGCTCATCAAGCACATCTTCGACAAGATGTTTTTGGCAAATCCCTGCAACGCCTTCACACTGTCTGTGCTATTGCCTTACCTCACAGGCATCAAGAAAAGCAAACTGGAGACTTACAACTACAGCCATGTGATCAAGGCACTGGTCGATCTTCTCCGTAAGCATTACAACAAGAATTGGCTGTCCATAGACCAGCTGATCATGAAATTGCGCATGTCAGATACGAGCAATGAAGAGCATTTCCTGCTTGTCTCCCCCTATTACATCGACGACATGGATTTGCGCAATGGGTTCATTAAGGACAAGAATCCCGACTGCTACATCCATCCAGGCAATCTTGTGCGCCAATTGTCCGAGCCTTTTGTCAAGGCCGTGCTTTGTGTCCTTGCCACATTTGGCATCGCCGAGCTGGCCTATCGCGAGCCACAAGATGGAGACACCTCACCCTATGACGGCCTGCAATATGTGCACTTGACCGAACTGGGCAAATACGCCTTGGGGTTGACTGACAACTATGAGCCACAGGTCGCCAACGACAATTCATCCGCATTTGAACTTGACGACCGACGGTTGCTCATCAAGGTCCTGCACGATTCACCCTTCCAGCAAATCCTTGCCGACTATGCCGATTGCATCACGCCCACGCTCTACAGCGTGAGCTACGAGTCGTTTCTTCGCAACTGTTCCACCCGATTCGAAGTGGAGCGCAAGGTGAAAATGTTTGGCCAGTACATCGGCGAGAAACAGCCCCAGCTGTGGAAAGACTTCCTGAAGGATGTGGTGAAACGCTGCAATCCCTTCACCATGCCCAAAGACCATTACATCCTCCTCACCCTTCCCAAGGACAACATCGAACTGCAACGCCTCGTGCTCGGCAACCCATCCATACGCCGCTATGTGCTGAAGGTCGAAGGATACAAGTTGCTGGTCAAGCAGAATGACCTTGACAATTTGTCCAAAGCGATGAAAAAGTTCGGTTACCTCATTTGACACTACGCATCAGACAACTCACAACAAAAAAAAGCATAGCACACATCATGATGATAGACGAGATTATCAAGTACAACGAGAAGTTCGTGGCCAAGAAGGGTTACGAGCAGTATGTCACAAGCAAATACCCCGACAAGAAGCTGGCGATACTGTCGTGCATGGACACTCGCCTGACAGAACTTCTGCCGGCAGCCCTGGGCTTGAAGAACGGCGACGCCAAGCTCATCAAGAATGCGGGCGGCCTGGTCATCAGTCCTTTCGATTCGGCCATGCGCAGTTTGCTCGTGGCCATATACGAGTTGGGCGTGGAAGAGATCATGGTCGTGGCACACTCCCAGTGTGGAGCTTGCCACATGAATGGTGCCGAGATGAAGGAGCTCATGGTCAGGCGTGGCATCCGCCAGGATGTCATCGACACCATCGGCCTGTGTGGCATCGACCTCGACCACTGGCTCGAGGGCTTTCACGACACGGAAGATTCCGTGCGCAACACGGTCAACACCATCCGCCACCATCCGCTCGTGCCGAAGGACGTCAACCTATACGGATACATCATCGACTCGCACACAGGAAAACTGACCAAAGTGATCTGAGCGCCATCTCCATGTTTTTTCCGTCCCCGTTGATGACGCCCCTCCTCAGCATGGATACCAGGCAATGCTTTGCTACATGCGACAACACTTTGGAGACATGTGCAAAAGTCACTTGCCAAGAAACTCCATAACTTTGCATTGGCGCACAGGACGAGCGGCTGAGAACATCTCTCCCACACGCCCGCGCCACATCAACCAACCGAAAAACAAAGAAAGATGAAACGCAACCTGAAACGAACCTTGTGTGGCCTGTTGGCCTGCCTGGCCACCACCGCGGGCCTGGCACAGAACCCTTACCTGCCCCTTTGGGAGCACCTGCCCGACGGCGAGCCCCGTGTGTTTGAAGACCCCGACCACCCCGGGCACTATCGCGCCTATATCATCGGGTCACACGACATGACCCGCACGGCCTACTGCGGCAACGACGTACGCATGTGGTCGGCTCCCGTCGAGGACCTCACGCAGTGGCGCGACGAGGGCCCCCTCTTCAGTTATTACGTCAACGGCCAGTGGGACACGATGTTCGCCCCCGACCTTGTCGAGACCACCGACCGGCGAACGGGGAAACGCACCTACTGGCTCTACCCCCACTCGCGCGGATGGGGACGCGTGGCCATGGTCTGCAAGGGCGACCGCCCCAACGGGCCCTTCACGCCAGTGAACCTCACGCCCGACGGCACAAAGTGCGTCAACGGGTCGCTCATCGACTTCGACCCGTCGGTCTTCATCGAGAACGTCAGCGACCCCAAGGACCCCGACTATGCGCGCGGCTTCCGTGCCTATGTCTTCTATGGTTTTCGCCATTCCACGGCCTACGAGCTCGACCCCGACAACATGTATGCCGTGAGGCCCGGTACCCAGGTGCACGACTATTTCCTGCCGGCCAGCGAGCGCTACGGTGAGGTGCGCGACCCCAAGGGCACCACCTACCCGGCCCTCTACAAGGGGCAGAATCCCGGCGACTTCAACTTTTTTGAAGCCTCATCCATCCGGCAAGTCGGCAACAAGTACGTGATGGTCTTCTCCGGCTACTCGGGGCCCGACTACGGCCTCGGCTCCACCAACTCGGCCCTGCGCTACGCCTACGGCGACAGTCCGCTCGGGCCGTGGCGCTCAGGCGGCGTGCTCGTCGACTCACGCGGCGTGGTACCTAACGAGGACGGTTCGCACCTCACCACCAGCAACTTCGGCCACAACACCCACGGCTCTCTGCAGCAGATCAACGGACAGTGGTATGTGTTCTACCACAGGCCACCCCGTTGCTTCGGCTTTGCCCGGCAGGCCATGGTGGCGCCTGTCAAGATCGAGTGCGACAAGAAACCCGTAGCCGAGGGCGGACGCGTGCACATCGTGGCCTACGACCCCTACGCCAAGAATCAGGAATGGACGGCCCATGCGGCCGACGGCATGACCTACACAGGTGCCGAGGTGACCAGCGAGGGCTTCCAGATCTATGGTCTCAACCCCTACCAATACTACTCGGCCGGCATCGCCTGCCACATCAGCGGCAACGACTGGCTGCAAGACAACTACGACAACTGGCACAACGGCATGGATCTCGCCGGTGTCACCAACCGGGGCATCATCGGCTTCAAGTACTTCGGGTTTGGCGGACTGGCCAAGCCCACCAAGGGCCTCAAGGCTTTCGCGCCGACGGCCAAGGGTGACGGCACGGAGCTTCATGTCAACCTCACTCCCGGCGGACATGGAGCGTTCACCATCCACGTCATGCTCGACGGCCCCTATGCCAACGCCACGTGGAAGGGTCGTGAGATAGCCACCATCAACGTGCCGGCCGGTGCCGAGCGCAAGGCCACCACGTTCACCGTGCCGGTGCCCGCCGTCGAGGGGCTCAAGGGCAAGCACGCCCTCTACCTCGTGGCCGAGGGACCCGAGGTCAGCCAGCCTGCAGCCGCACGCCGACCGCAAGGCACACCCCAGCAGGCCACACGTCCCGAGGGTCTCTTCGACCTCCACGGACTGGGCTTTGCCAAGCGGGGACAGGCCTGCGAGCCAGAGGCCGTACCCACCGTGAGCATCACCGTCGACGGCAAGCCAGTGGCGTTGCCCACCATGCCACAGTTGGCCTCCAACGCCAACGGCATCATGGATCTCTCGCGTTACCAGGCCTACGCACCACTCACCGCCACCTCGGTCATCAAGGCCACAGCATCCGACCCTGCCGTCACAGTGCAGGTTGGCAAGGTAACCGACGGCCGCGCAACGGTCACTTGCACCTACCGCGGCGTCAAGAAAGTGTATGTGATCAACTAAACCACACAAGGTGGGACTTATAAATTACCGCCGGCAGATACCCCCGGCATGCAAAAGAGGCTAT
>DJOV01000016.1 GCA_002437285.1 Prevotella sp. UBA6429
TTTTCATCAAAGAATACCCTTTATCGTGTTGCGATATACCCTTTATCATGATGCGATTAACGCTTAATCGCATCGCGATATACCCTTTATCGCAACATAAAATACCCTTTATCGCAAAATTACCCCACGCAAATCGCGGCGCGACCGACAGAAAACGCCATTTTCGCGCTCTATTTCAACGGCTTCCCGTGACAAACTTTTCGACCAAAAATCATGACAAAGGAGCGATTTTTCACTGTATTTCCGCCAGACAGCGACAATCAATGCCATCGGCCTCCGCCGCGGCTACACGGGCCACGAGATGCAGCCCGAGTTCGGGCTCATCAGCATGAGCCGAAGGTCACTGGCGCGAAGCGGGGGGAGTAACGGGCGCCCGCAACAGCCAGAGCTTCAACCGCTACAGCTGCTGCCTCAACAACCCGCTGAAGTGTAATCACGCAATGCGATTTGCAGTTTGACCACAAATTAATTGCGACATGACGGCCTGTATGTCTCCATCTTTTCGTATCTTTGCGGATAGAAACAAATAAATCTAAAGATGCATTTCAAATGGAAGTATGACGCACCTACACCACAACAATCGCAGCAAGCCAAGGAACTGGGCGAAAAGCTAAGCATGAGCCCCATACTGGCCCAACTTCTCATCAAGCGTGGCATCACCACCGAGAGCGCGGCCAAACGTTTCTTCAGGCCCCAGCTCGCTGACCTCATCAATCCCTTCCTCATGAAGGACATGGACGTGGCGGTGGACCGGCTCAACGATGCCATGGGGCGCAAGGAGCGCATCCTGGTCTATGGCGACTACGACGTGGACGGCTGCACCGCAGTGGCCCTGGTGTACAAGTTTCTGCAACAGTTCTATTCGAACATCGACTACTACATACCCGACCGCTACGACGAGGGATACGGCGTGAGCCGCAAGGGTGTGGACTATGCCCACAGCACGGGCGTGAAACTCATCATCATACTTGACTGCGGCATCAAGGCGGTCAAGGAGATTGAGTATGCCAAGAGCTTAGGCATAGACTTCATCATCTGCGACCATCACGTGCCCGACGAGGTGATGCCGCCCGCCGTGGCCATTCTCAACCCCAAACGGACTGACGACAGTTACCCCTTCAAGCAACTGTGCGGATGTGGCGTGGGGTTCAAGTTCATGCAGGCTTTCGCCAAGAACAACGGCATCGCGTTCTCGCGTCTCATCCCCCTACTCGACTTCTGCGCCGTGAGCATAGCTGCCGACATCGTGCCGGTGACTGACGAGAACCGCATATTGGCCTTCCACGGACTGAAGCAGCTCAACCAAAACCCCAGCGTGGGCCTCAAGGCCATCATCGACATCTGCGGGCTCAGCGGACGCGAGATGTCGATGAGCGACATCATCTTCAAGATAGGGCCACGCATCAACGCCTCGGGACGCATGGAGAACGGAAAGGAGAGCGTGGACCTGCTGGTGGAAAAAGACTTCTCACTGGCCCTGCGTGAGGCGCGACACATCAACGAATACAACGAGCAGCGCAAGGACATCGACAAGCAGATGACGGAGGAGGCCAACCAGATCGTCTCAAAACTCGAAAGCCAAAAGCACCACTCAAGCATCGTGCTCTACGACGAGAACTGGAAGAAAGGCGTCATCGGCATCGTGGCATCGCGCCTGACGGAGATATACTTCCGCCCCACCGTGGTGCTCACACGCGACGGCGACCTGGCCACAGGGTCGGCACGCTCGGTGATGGGATTCGACGTGTATGCAGCCATCAAGAGCTGCCGCGACCTGCTGCTCAACTTCGGAGGCCATTCCTATGCCGCGGGCCTCACATTGAGATGGGACGACATACGTGAGTTCCGCCAGCGATTCCAGCACTACGTGGAGGAGCACATACAGCCCGAACAGACGGAGCCCATCCTCAACATCGACGCGGTGATCGACTTCAAGGACATATCCAAGCGACTGCACAACGACTTGAAACGCTTCTCGCCCTTCGGACCGGGCAACACCAAACCCGTGTTCTGCACCACTGGTGTCTACGACTACGGCACCAGCAAGGTGGTGGGACGACAACAGGAGCACATCAAGCTGGAGCTCGTCGACTCGAAGTCGGGCACCGTGGTCAACGGCATCGCCTTCGGACAGAGCGCCTCGGCACGCTACATCAAGTCGAGACGGTCGTTTGACATCGCCTACACCATCGAAGGCAACATCTTCAAGCGCAACCAAGTGCAACTACAGATAGAGGACATACGCCCAACAGAAGGGGAAGAATAACGCATTGGAAAACGGCGACAAGTACATCGGTATCCTTCAGAAGTATTGGGGATACAGCGATTTCCGGGGCATCCAGCGACAGATCATCGAGAGCATCGGGGCGGGCAACGACACCCTGGGACTGATGCCCACAGGCGGCGGCAAGTCGGTCACCTTTCAGGTGCCGGCCCTCGCCCAGGAGGGGGTGTGCATCGTCGTGACACCGCTCATCGCCCTCATGAAAGACCAGGTGAGCCACCTCAAGGAGAAGGGCATCCAGGCGGCGGCCATCTACTCGGGAATGGCACGCTCCGAAATCATCAAGGTGCTCGAGAATGCTGTCTTCGGGGCCGTCAAGTTGCTCTATGTGTCGCCCGAACGTCTGTCGTCCGAAATATTCCTGGCCAAGCTACGCCACATGACGGTGAGCTTCATCACCGTAGACGAGGCCCACTGCATCAGCCAGTGGGGCTACGACTTCCGCCCCTCCTACCTGAAAATAGCCGAGCTGAGGACGATCAAGCCCGACGTGCCGATACTGGCCTTGACAGCCACCGCCACCAACCGGGTCATGGACGACATCATGCACCAGCTGCAGTTCCGCAACGGGCAGGTGTTCCGCATGAGCTTCAAGCGCGACAACCTGGCCTATGTCGTCCGGGAGACCATGGACAAGATGGAGGAGATGCTCCACATCCTCAAGTCGGTGGAGGGCTGCGCCATCGTCTACGTAAGGAGCCGGGCTCGCTGCAAGAGCGTAGCCACGTGGCTTGAAGAGCATGGCGTGTCGGCCACGTTCTACCACGCCGGACTGGAGCCTTCGACCAAGGATGAGCGACAGAGGCTATGGCAGGCCGACGAGAAACGTGTCATGGCAGCCACCAATGCCTTTGGAATGGGCATCGACAAGCCTGACGTCAGGCTTGTGATACATATCGACTGTCCCGACTCCATCGAGGCCTACTTCCAAGAGGCGGGACGAGCGGGGCGCGACGGGAAGAAGGCCTACGCCATCCTCCTGTGGAACAGTGGCGACCAGGCCAAGCTCACCCGGAGAATCAGCACCACCTTCCCGCCCAAGGAGTTTGTGCGCGATGTCTACGACCACCTGGCCTACTTCTTCGAACTTGGCGTGGGAAGCGGTGGCGGACACACATTCACGTTCGACATCGACAAGTTCTGCTTCATCTACGGCTACTACCCGCTCCGCGTGGCATCGGCCCTTCATATCCTGCAAAACGCTGGATACATCAACTATGAGACAGACCCTGACGCACAGGCTCGCGTGAAATTTCTCGTGGGACGTGATGAGCTCTATCGGCTCTTCGACAACACGCCTGATGAGGATGCGGTCATCTCGACCATGCTGAGATGCTACGGAGGTCTCTTCTCCGATTACCAATACATCGAGGAGGCACTCATCGCCCACATCACCGGACTGGGGCCACAGCAGGTGTATCTCATACTGAAGAGCCTCAGCCACAGGCATATCCTTCACTTCATTCCTCAGCGCAAGATGCCCTTCATCACCTACAAACAAGACCGGGTGGACGGAGAAGACGTGGCGATACCCACCAGCGTCTACGAAACGCGTAAGGAGCAATACACCCAACGGGTGAACGCCATGCTGGCATACGCCACCAACGGCTATGTGTGCCGGAGCCGACAGTTGCTCCGCTACTTCGATGAGACCGACACTGCCGACTGCGGCATCTGCGACGTATGCGTTGAGCATCAGCCAGGCCGCAACTCGGAAGCCGACTGCCAAGCAGCGCAGAAAGCCATACTTGACCTGCTGGCCGACCACAAGCGTCACCACATCCGCGAGCTGGCTGACATCGCCCTACCCCGCGAAGCCGTCAGTGAAGCCATCGAGTATCTCGTCAACGAGGAATTGATAAATGTGGATTTCTCCGAAATCTACCGCTAAGTGATACGAGTACTTATAAAATTGAGCATTTTTACCATTGCGACGCCCCAAAATATGCAAACAACAAAAATCCCTGACTCTCTATCAAGAGCCAGGGATTTATCTTTTTTCCTATAGGTGAACTCTATGAATTACCACCTACGACACTCATATTAGTTGTTCTCAGGACGCAACTTACGCACGGTCTCGGCGGCGCGCCACATCTCCATGTCATGCATGGCCTTCAGCTCAGCGTTGAGCTTCTCGCGGTAGTCGGGCTGAGAGTTCTTGTCAATAGAGATCTGAGCCTCTGTGCCGTTCTCCACACTCAGATACAACCACTCCATCACAGGCTTGATGGCAGCCTTGAAACGAGGACGCCAGTCGAGGGCGCCACGCTGGGCCGTCGTGGAACAGTTGGCATACATCCAGTCCATGCCCTTCTCACCAAACAACGGGCCAAGGCTCTGAGTGAGCTCCTCAACGGTCTCGTTGAATGCCTCTGAGGGAGAGTGACCATGAGAGCGGAGTACCTCATACTGAGCCTCAAGCAGGCCCTCGATGGCACCCATCAGTGAGCCACGCTCACCGGTAAGGTCAGATGTGGCCTCCTTGTGGAAGGTGGTGGGGAACAGATAGCCTGCACCGATACCGATGCCGAAAGCGATACACTTCTCCTCGGCCTTGCCTGTGGCATCCTGGTAGACAGCGTAAGAGCAGTTGAGGCCACGACCCTCAAGGAACATGGTGCGCAGTGATGTGCCCGATCCCTTAGGAGCCACCATGATGACATCGATGTCCTTGGGGGGAACCACACCTGTGCGATCCTGCCAATTGATGGCAAATCCATGACTGTAATAGAGTGTCTTGCCCTTTGTCAGATACTGCTGGATCTTAGGCCAAACAGCAATCTGGCCGGCATCGGAGAGAAGCATGCAGATGATGGTTCCCTTCTGGACAGCCTCCTCAATGGGGAACAGGGTCTTGCCCGGCACCCAACCGTCGGCCACAGCCTTCTCATAAGTCTTGCCCTGGCGCTGGCCCACAATCACGTTGAAACCATTATCGCGAAGGTTGCCTGCCTGACCAGGACCCTGAATGCCATATCCGATGACAGCTATCGTCTCATCCTTCAAAATCTCACGAGCTTTTTCCAAAGGAAACTCTTCCTTGGTGACAACATCTTCGACAACGCCACCAAAATTCATTTTTGCCATAAGCTAATAATATTTTAAAACGTTATAAGTCTTTGTTCTCTTTGCATCTTCATGCATTGTTTTCGCACACAAAGTTACAAAATTAATATCAAACCTGCAAACTTTCTTTTAATCTTTTACGAATTTTAGCAAACTCCTTACGATTTCCTGTTTCCTATCGTCATCCCTAACGATTCGGACAAGGTATTCGTCCTCCGACTTCCGCTCGGTCCACAGACTCAGCCTGTCACCTTGGTAAGCCTCGGCCACATACGCTATCTCAAACCGTTTCAAGCGATGGTGGCGATACCAATCAAGGTCAAAGAGGTCAAGTACATGCTCTATGTACTTCACGGAGTTGATGTGCCCATTGACATCCACATCATTATAATAGGTGTCGATGGTGCGCACCCATGTGGCTTCCTTGCCCATCTTCACCCTGCCGGGCTTGTCTATCGGACAGGCCTTCTCCGTCTCCACATACTCGTTGATCAAACCGCCCCGCATCTCAAAGATGTCAGCCGGCTGGCGCGTGTCGGTGTCTATCATGGCCCATACGCTTCGTCCGTAGCCATAGACCTTGCTGCCATCGGTGCTCTTGACGGCAAAGTTGCGACTGGTGAAAAAGCGCATGACTCCCTCCACCCACGTCTCGATATTGAACTTATCGTAAGCCAGCGGCATCTCCTCCATCTCTATGACCAGGCGCGAGAGCACCCACGTCCTGTGCACCGTGGTCAGGTAGCTCATGCCATAGCCACGGTCGTTGCTGTGGAAATCGGCCGCGTTGAGCATCGCATTACCCAAGTGGCCTACAAACAAGTGATTGCTAAAATCACAATGGAACGGTTCGGCCATGAACTCATAGCAGCCGACCTTCGGCAATAACGTTTCTGTCATGGCGATCACTGCTCTTTTTGTTTGTTGAGATAGTCGGACACCGGCTCGTCAAAGCTTCGGGTCACGGCAATATGCCCCGAACGCGTGTACTGCAAAAGACAATTGTAGCCTTTGAGTTGCTCGTAGAGGTCAGTGATGTCTTCCGTCAGCCCTGCAAGCAAGACCGTGGAATAGGTCGGATTGACCTCCATCATGCGCGCATCGTGCTTTCGTATGATACGTGACATCTCGGAGTTGTCAAGCAATACGGGAGTGGATATCTTGAAGATGGCCACTTCGTGAATGAATAACTCGTCATTGGTGTAATAATTGGCCTTGATGACGTCTATTTTCTTCTCAATCTGCTTGGTGATTTTCTCTATTTGCTCGGGCACGCTCCAGCAGGTGATGGTATACTTGTGGATGCCTTCAAGACTTGAAGCCGACACATTGAGGCTCTCAATATTGACCTGTCGACGAGTGAAGACAGCCGTCACCTGATTGAGGACGCCCACCACATTCTCACTGTAGACCAGCAAGGTGTAAAACTGCTTGGGCGTTTCTTGATTCTTATTCTCAATACTCATCGTTACTCTTTTTAAATGTCCAAATGCAATTGCATCTCATCGATGGCACTGCCTGGCGTGATCATGGGTGTGACATTCTCGTCTTCCTTCACCGCGCACTCCAGCAAATAAGGCCCATCCGTGCTGAGCATCTCCTGAATCCTGGCCTGCAAGTCGGCCCGATCCACCGCAACTCCATACGCGATGCCATAGCCGCGGGCTATGACCTCGTAGCAAGGATTGAGCATCCGGGTGAACGAATGGCGATGATTATACATCAAGTCTTGCCACTGGCGCACATTGCCCAAGTAGTTGTTGTTGAGCAAAATCATCTTGACCGGCGCCTGCTGCTCCATGATGGTGCCCAGCTCCTGGATGGACATCTGAAAGCCACCGTCGCCCGTGAAAAGGCAGATGGTGCGGTCAGGCGCACCGAATGTGGCGCCAACGGCTGCCGGCAAGCCAAAGCCCATGGTGCCCAGTCCGCCACTGGTGACAATGCTCCTGCGGTGTTTGTATTTGAAATAACGACTTGAGAACATCTGGTTCAGACCGACATCGTTCACAAGGACAGCGTTGCCCTCCGTGGCCTCGGCCACGGCATTGACCACCTCGCCCATGAGGAGCGGTCCCTCCGTGGGATGTGTGGACAGCGTGATGACCTCCTGTTGCTCCTCCTGCTGCAGGGACTTGAACGAGTCGCGCCACTCCTGATGAGAGGCCTTACGGAGCAAATTGGTGATGGCGGGCAGGCTCTCCTTGCAGTCGCCAATGACAGCCACGTCCGTCTTCACATTCTTGTCAATCTCTGTCGGGTCTATGTCCAAATGGATAATCTTGGCCTGGCGGGCATAACTGCTCACACGCCCCGTCACACGGTCGGAGAAACGCATGCCGATGGCTATCAGCACATCACACTCCTGCTCCTTGACATTGGGCGCATAGTTGCCGTGCATGCCCAGCATGCCCATGTTGAGCGGATGGTCGGACGGCAAAGCGGAGAGGCCCATCAACGTACGGCCTGCCGGGATGTCAGCTTTCTCGAGAAAAGCCTTTAGCTCCTCTTGTGCGCCACCCAGCTCCACCCCCTGCCCCACAAGGGCAAAAGGCTTCTTGGCCTCATTGATGATGTCGGCAGCCTCACGCACCGCCTCCTGGCTCACCTTGGGATAAGGGATATATGACCGCACCTTGTCGGCCTTGCCCGGCATCCACTTGGCCTTTCCGGTCTGGGCATTGCGCGGGAAGTCAAGAACCACAGGACCAGGACGGCCACTGCGTGCGATGTAGAAGGCCCGATTGACAGCCCAAGCCACATCCTCAGCCCGCTGTATCTGATAGCTCCACTTGGTGATGGGCTGCGCCATTCCCACGAGGTCCACCTCCTGGAAAGCGTCAGTACCCAATGAGGCCACGCCCACCTGTCCGGCGATGACAACGATAGGTGTGGAGTCCATCATGGCGTCGGCCACACCTGTCAGGGTGTTGGTGGCGCCTGGACCAGATGTGACGATGGCCACACCGACCTCACCGCTCACACGTGCGAAGCCTTCTGCGGCATGTGCGGCTGCTTGCTCATGGCGCACCAAGATATGGTGGAACCATGGGTCACGCTTGCGCGTATAGGTGTATAGCGCATCATAGACAGGCATGATGGCACCGCCCGGATAGCCAAATATGGTATGCACGTTCTCTTGATAAAGTGCGCGCATCAGTATCTCCGCCCCTGTGCATTCCTCGCCAATGCGAATTCCCGCCCAGGGCACTTCTTTCATGTTTTCTTCTGTCATAAGTTTCTTAGTCAATGATTCTCACACCACCTTTGTCCGCCGAACTGACGCTTTGGGCATATGCTCTCAAAGCCTTGCTCACCTCACGATGGCGACGCAAGGGTTGCTGGGGACGGGCCGCCAGCTCCTCATCGCTAAGCTTGACGTTGATGGTACGATTGGGGATGTCTATCTCAATGATGTCACCATCCTTGATCTTGCCTATGTTGCCCCCCGAAGCAGCCTCCGGCGAGATGTGCCCGACGCTCAAGCCGCTGGTTCCGCCTGAAAAGCGTCCATCGGTAATCAGGGCACACTCCTTGCCCAAGTGACGGCTCTTGATGTAAGATGTGGGATAAAGCATCTCTTGCATGCCCGGTCCTCCCTTGGGTCCCTCATGGGTGATGACCACGCAGTCACCCGACTGCACTCTTCCGTCGAGGATGCCTTCGCAGGCATCTTCCTGAGAGTCGAACACGACAGCGGGTCCCTCAAAATGCCACAGTTCGGAAGCCACGCCTGCTGTCTTGACCACACAACCATCTTGAGCGATATTGCCAAAGAGCACGGCCAATCCTCCGTCCTTCGTATAAGCATGTTCCAAATCGCGTATGCAACCATTGGCACGGTCCACATCCAGGCTTGGCCATTGCTCGTTCTGGCTTCCCATCTTCGTGGAGAACTTGCGACCGGGTGCACTATGGTAGATGCGGTCGGCCTCAGGGTCGACGGTAGCGCCTGTGATATCATACTTGGCCATGGCTTCATCAAGCGTCATGCCATCCACACGCTTCACGTAGCCACGGATCAACCCGCCCTTGTTCAGCTCATTCAGAATACCAAGAATACCACCGGCACGGTTGCACTCCTGGACGGAATATTTCTGGGTATTGGGTGACAACTTGCAAAGGCAAGGAGCCTTGCGGCTCAACTGGTCGATGTCGCTCATCTTGAAATCCACCTGTCCCTCTTGGGCCACAGCCAACAGGTGGAGCACTGTATTGGTGGATCCTCCCATGGCGATGTCAAGCGTCATGGCATTGAGGAAAGCGTCGCGTGTGGCAATGTTGCGCGGAAGCACGCTGTCATCACCGTCTTCATAATAAGCCAAAGCGTTCTTCACGATTTGGCGAGCGGCTTGTTTAAACAGTTCAATACGATTGGCATGGGTAGCAAGTATCGTTCCGTTGCCAGGAAGTGACAGTCCGATGGCTTCAGTCAACGAGTTCATGGAGTTGGCGGTAAACATGCCCGAGCAACTGCCGCAGCCCGGACAGGCGCACTGCTCCAGCTGCTGCAGGTCAGCGTCGCTCACCTCCTTGTCAGCTCCCGCAATCATGGTTGTGATGAGGTCAGCGTTTTGGCCACGCCAACGGCCGGCCTCCATGGGGCCACCCGAGCAGAACACCGTGGGGATGTTCAAGCGCATGGCGGCCATCAGCATACCTGGAGTGACCTTGTCACAATTGGATATGCAAATCATGGCGTCAGCCTTATGGGCGTTGACCATGTATTCCACTGAATCGGCAATGATGTCGCGCGAAGGCAAAGAATACAACATGCCATCATGTCCCATGGCGATACCGTCGTCAATGGCAATCGTGTTGAATTCGGCTGCATAGCAACCCATCTTTTCTATCTCCTCCTTCACTATCTGGCCAATCTCATGCAGGTGTGTGTGACCTGGCACAAATTGCGTGAACGAGTTGACAACGGCAATAATGGGCTTGCCAAACTGCTCGTGTTTCATGCCTGTGGCTACCCAAAGCGCACGGGCTCCTGCCATACGTCTGCCTTCCGTGCAGACTGCACTTCTCAATGGATGTTTCATAACTACGTGTTCTCTTAATACAATGCAAAGATACAGACTTTTGGGCAACCATGCAATAAATCGGCGCACATTATTCGCATTTCACAAACAAATTGAAAGAAAAAACGTCACTATTATGGACAAACAATAACAAAATGACACATTCAGGGACGGAATGCGCAATTTCAAAAGACTGTTTGCCACACACGCCCCCCAATTTTTTTCGTAACCATCCGAAATGAGCCG
>DJOV01000078.1 GCA_002437285.1 Prevotella sp. UBA6429
GTCTTCGGGCTTCTTCTGTTTTGGGAAGAATGATTTGTTCATTATGTAATGTAGTTTGATGATTCGTTTGCTTCGTTACTTTCATTATCTGTTGAGAATGCCAAGAACTTATGGATTTGGTGTTCAGTCACCTTTTGCTTATAGGTTTATCCGGCAAGTTGCTCATGGCGGTAATGATTTTCCATGCGGTGATTCTTTGGAGTTGCTTTTGTCTGGTGCTTCTAAGTGTGAGCGTCGTTTACTCTTGGTTGTTCTCAAACTGGCTTTGTATTCACATGCAGATACTTGTTTTATGCCTTCCAAATATATTGACTCTCCTTTTGGTAAGATGCTTCAGGGATTGCATATTAAGCCTGTCAGCCAACTCCCTTTGCTTGATAAGGTTCAGCTAGCCATTGTTTCCACAGATTATTCGGATTATGGTTTATTGCTTGACAGAATGCTTGCCAATGGGGTGTTGCTTGTTGATGGTATTCACGTTGATAAGAAGTCTTATGGATTTTGGAAATTGTTGTTAGCTGATAAAAGGACGTTTGTGACTTTTGACTTATTTGACATAGGAGTGATATTTTTTGACCCTAAGATGTACAAGCGAAATTATAGATGTAATTATTAGTCTTTTGCTGTTCTCGCAGGCTTTATAGGCTTTTAAATCTTCTTTTTGCACTCATTCTAATACTTTTTTATTTCAAGATTCAAAAAAGATGTTGAAATATTTGGCGTTTATCAAAAAAGTATTATTTTTGCGGTCGAAAAGATAATGAAGTAAATTTTAAGACTATGTACTGGACACTTGACTTGGCTTCGAAGCTGGAAGACGCTCCTTGGCCTGCTACAAAGGAAGAACTGATAGATTACGCTACCCGTTCGGGTGCTCCTGCTGAGGTGCTTGAGAATTTGCAGGAGATAGAGGATGAGGGCGATGTCTATGAGAGCATTGAGGATATTTGGCCTGACTATCCCACAAAAGATGATTTTCTCTGGAACGAGGACGAGTATTAGTAGTGTATTGATGTTGCGTCAATTACTCAATTGAATATCAAGGCGACGGGTGGCTTTCATGAGTGGGAGTTTCCTGTCGTTTTTTGTCTTGAAAGGCTTAAGAGAATGAGCTCTTCTAACGTTGTTTTTGTTGGTTGAGCTGGGAGTGAGAGATAGAAGAATGTTGTTTGTGCACAATATATTTGCCCCTTCTGCGTTATCAGTGTGTGTTTAAACGCTTTTGTACATTTGTCATTGCGCTGACCTTCGCGACGCTTTCTGCGGAGGCCCAATACGATCCGTCCTTCAGTCACTATTTTGACATGGAGACTTCGTTCAACCCGGCGGCGGTAGGTAAGCAACCAAAACTTAATGTGACGGCTGCCTACGCGCTGGATATGGCAGGCTTCGAGCACAACCCGCAAACGGCTTACGCTTCGGCGGATCTCCCCTTCTATGCCATGAAAACCTACCACGGAGCGGGCTTGGTGTTCATGAACGATAAACTTGGTCTCTTTACGCATCAGAAGTTGTCGCTCCAGTATGCCGCCAAGTTCAAGTTGCTGGGTGGCCAGATGAGCGTGGGGCTGCAGGCTGGATTTCTCAGCGAGAATTTCGATGGAAGCAAGCTTGACATTGAAGATTCGAGTGACCCTGCGTTCACTACCTCGCAAGTGTCCGGCAATGCGCTCGATCTGGGTTTGGGCCTGTATTATATTCACAAGAGGTGGTATGCAGGCCTTTCTGCTCAACATCTAACGGCGCCGCTTGTGACATTGGGTGAGACCAATGAACTCCAGATTGACCGCACGTATTATTTGACGGGAGGATGCAATATTCAGTTGAGAAATCCGTTCTTAAGTATAAAGCCATCGGTGTTTGTCCGTACGGACACCAAGGCCTATCGGGCTGACGCCACAGCGCGATTGGTTTACACCCATGAGGAGAAGATGCTCTATGGAGGTGTGAGCTACAGTCCCACCAACTCTGTGACCGTGCTGTTGGGCGGAAGCTTTCATGGCATTGTACTGGGCTACAGCTATGAGTTCTACACGTCTGCCATCAATCCGGGCAATGGTAGCCACGAGCTGTTTGTGGGATATCAGCATGACATCAACCTCACAAAGAAAGGACGCAATCTGCATAAGAGCGTCCGCATTCTGTAATGCGATGTCGACAAAGGGGCTTGTGAGGGCCGTATTATTAATGGAAAAGGAACAATAAGACAAGATGAGAAAACATATCATTATCGCATTGGGCTTGTTGGCGGGAGTGTTTGCGCTGACAGGTTGTTTCAGTGCCAAGTCGGCTTCTGCCTCAGGACGAGGCGGTGAGGTGGTGGGAGTGTCAGGAAAGAGCTTCACCGAGCCGACTCCGTTTGGCATGACGCGTATCAATCGTGGTTTCTTGAAGATGGGCCTGGACAAGCAGGATAGTCTTTGGGGCAAGAAGACACCCGCAAAGGATATCTCTGTGGACGGCTTTTGGATGGACGAGACCGAGGTCACCAACTCTCAGTATAAGCAGTTTGTGATGTGGGTGCGTGACAGTATTCTTCGCACTCGCTTGGCTGATCCTTCCTATGGAGGCGATGAGACGTATATGATCACGGAGGACAAGAATGGTGACCCTGTCACACCGCATCTCAACTGGAACAAGCGCTTGCCCCGCAAGCCCAATGAGGATGAGCAACGCGCCATAGAGAGTCTCTATGTCACCAATCCTGTGACGGGTGAGAAACTCCTCGATTGGACGCAGATGAACTATAAGTATGAGGTCTACGATTATGTCACGGCTGCCCTTCGCCGCAACCGCATGAACCCTGCAGACCGTGTGCTGAACACCGATGTGGTGGTCGATCCCAACGAGACGGTCATGATCAGCAAAGACACGGCTTACATTGATGACCAGGGACGCATCGTGCGTGAGACCATCAACCGCCCGCTGTCGGGACCTTGGGACTTCCTCAACACTTACATTGTCAACATCTATCCTGACACCACTTGCTGGGTCAACGACTTTCAGAATTCTGAAAACGAGACCTATCTCCGCAACTATTTCTCCAATCCCGCCTACAACGATTATCCTGTTGTGGGTGTCACTTGGGAACAGGCTAACGCCTTCTGCGCCTGGCGCACCGACTACCTGCTGAAGGGCCTTGGTCCCGAGGCGCGTTACATCCAGCGCTATCGCCTGCCGACCGAAGCCGAATGGGAGTATGCTGCGCGTGGCAAGGAGCAAACTGAATTTCCTTGGGAGAACAAGGATGTGGCCAATGGCAATGGATGCTTTTATGCCAATTTCAAGCCTGACCGTGGCAACTACACCAAGGATGGCAACCTCATCACCAGCAAGGTGGCTGCTTATTCGGCCAATTCAAATGGTCTGTACGACATGGCTGGCAATGTGGCCGAGTGGACCAGCACGGTCTATACCGAGGCGGGTGTCGATGCCATGAACGATCTTAACCCGCAACTGGAGTACAAGGCCGCCAAGGAAGATCCTTACAAGCTGAAGAAGAAAAGTGTTCGCGGTGGCTCGTGGAAAGATCCCGAGAGCTACATCCGCAGTGCTTGGCGCACATGGGAATATCAAAACCAGCCGCGTAGCTACATTGGCTTCCGCTGCGTTCGTTCCTTGGCTAACTCAACAACAGGAAAACAGAAAAAGAGATAAACATTATGGCTAATCATAGTAAATATAATGTAGTGTATCGTTTGCAGAAGTGGCTCGATACCGTAGAGGGTCAGACCTTTCTCAACTACGCTTACAGTTGGGGTGCCTCCATCGTTATTCTTGGTGCCCTGTTTAAGTTGACACACCTTCCGTTGGCCAATATCATGTTGTTCCTCGGTATGGGCACGGAGGTGTTGGTGTTCTTCATTTCTGCCTTTGACCGTCCCTTTGACAAGACTGCCGATGGCCGTGAGATCCCAACCCGTGTCACGGAAGAATTTCTTGAGAGTGGCAAGGTGACCTACAGCCAAGGCGAACAGGAAGCCGCCGAACATGAGGCGGAGGAGGAAAGTTACGCCGGGGGCGCTGCCGCTGTTGTTCCCCAATCCGCCCCAACGGTCATCTTTGCCGGTGGAGGAGCTGCGCCCCAACCCCAAGGCGCTGTCGCCGAGGATGTTTCAGAAGGAAGTCAAACGGCATCCGCTGCCCAGCCGGGAACTGCCCAGTCAGCCACGAGCGGCGTGGCTTCGACGGTTGTCGGTGCGCCCAGTTATGTGCCGCAGATGTCAGCCGAGGAGGCTGAGAAGCTCAATGAGGCCCAAAGCAGTTATGTGGATGAGCTGAAGGAACTGGTTGAGACATTGAAGAAGGTCAATGAGCAGAGTGCCCGTCTCACCCGCGACAGCGAGGAGATGGAGAACCTCAACCGCACGCTCACGGGTATCAGCAAGGTCTATGAGATGCAGCTCAAGGGCGCCAGCCAGCAGATTGGCACCATTGACCAGATCAATGACCAGTCTCGTCGCATGGCGCAGCAAATCGAACAGCTCAACCAGATTTATGCACGCATGATTGAGGCCATGACGGTCAACATGCGTGCGGCTGCCCCGGGAGCGGCTGCCGCAGGCACGTCTGCCTCACCCGCAACACCCACCAGCCAGCTCTAAAAGGGTGCCTGTCGGGGCCTGATGCCCTATCTTCCCTTTGGCTGTAAGTCATTTAAAACAACGAATCATGGCAATCAAAAAAAGACCAGTTACTCCTCGCCAAAAGATGATCAACTTGATGTATGTCGTCTTGATGGCAATGCTTGCCTTGAACATCTCCACTGAGGTGCTCAATGGCTTTACCATCGTGGAGGAAAGCCTGGACCGCACCACCGCCAACAGTTCGTCGGAGAACGAGGCGATCTATGGTGACTTCAAGAACCAGATGGCCAACAATCCCGATAAAGTGCGCGCCTGGTTTGAGAAGGCCACAGAGGTGAAACGCATGAGCGACTCACTTTACAACTTCGCACAGGAGCTGAAGGTGGCCATTGTCAAGGAGGCGGATGGCCCCAAGGGTGACCTTCGCCATATAGAGAACACCGACAACCTGGATGCAGCAGGTACAGTCATGCTGGCTCCCATCACGGGCAAGGGACAACGTCTTTACAATGCGATCAATTCTTATCGTGAGCGCATCCTGTCCTATATTACCGACCCCCAACAACGCAAGATTATCGCCAGCAACCTTTCCACGGTGGTGCCTAAGCGTCCAAACACGCTTGGCAAGAACTGGCAAGAGTACATGTTTGAGAACATGCCTGTGGCGGCTGCTGTCACTTTGCTGTCCAAGTTGCAGAACGATGTGCGCTATGCCGAGGGTGATGTGCTCCACACGTTGGTGTCAAATGTCGACCTGAAAGACATCCGCGTCAACAAGCTTGCCGCTTTTGTTGTGCCTGAGAAGACGACGCTCTATCCGGGTGAACGCTTCACGGCCAATATTGTCATGGCGGCCATTGACTCCACGCAGCATCCGGAGATTTATGTCAATGGCAGTCGTGTCAACTCAGCTTCAGGCCAGTATTCCTTTACTGCCGGTGGGGTGGGCGAGTACCAGTTCAGCGGTTACATCCTCATGCGCAATGCCGCAGGTGACATTCTCCGCCGCAACTTCTTGCAGAAGTACAATGTCATTCCCGTTCCTGGCGGTGCCACGGTCGCCGCAGACCTGATGAATGTGCTCTATGCGGGCTACAATAATCCGATGAGCGTCAGCGTGCCGGGCGTTCCTCAAAACGCGGTGTCCATGACCATGACCGGCGGGCGCCTTGTGTCGAAGGGTGCTGGAAAGTTTGTGGCCGTGCCTGCAGCGGTAGGACGCGATGTCACTTTCCACATCACGGCGCGTGATGGTGGCAAGGTGCGTACGTTCCCCGCCTTCACGTTCAAGGTGCGCAAGTTGCCTGATCCCACACCTTATATCGCCTTGGGCAGCGACCGTTTCAAGGGAGGCAACCTGTCGAAGGCCGGGCTCATGAGCACGACTCACTTGAGCGCTGCCATGGATGACGGCATCCTTGACATACAGTTCCGTGTGTTGGGCTTCTCTGTTGTCTTCTACGACAACATGGGCAATGCGGTGCAGATGGCTTCGCAGGGTGATAACTTCACCGAACGCATGCGAGAGCAGTTCCGCCGTTTGAGCCGTAACAAGCGGTTCTATATCACGGAGATTAAGGCGCAGGGTCCCGACGGCATCACTCGTTCGCTGCCAGGGGCCATGGAGGTACGTGTCAGATAAAGAAGGACACTTGACCAGCCATAGAGACATTACAGCATAAGAAAAAATCAATACAGACCCTATAAAACAATGAGAAGACTCATATTCATCATCATGATAGGATGTTTCGGTCTTGCCGCGCAAGCGCAGCCCCAGGCTCGTCGTCAGCAACAAGCAGCGGCCACGCCGAAATCCAACGCCAACAATATGACCACGCGTGCCCAGATATCCTTCCCCACGGAGGCCAAGATGGACGAGGATGTGGTGTGGCGTCGCGACGTCTATCGCGAGCTTGACCTCAACGATGATGCCAATGCCGGACTCTATTATCCCACTGAGCCGGTGGGCACGCAGATGAATCTGTTTACTTATCTTTTCAAGCTCATCATGGCGGGGCCGCGTCATGGTGGCATCGCAGCTTACAGTTACGACGTGAACAGCGGCAATGAGCGTTTCGATGAGAGCATGCGTATCCAACCGCTGAAGTTTCTCGACGATTATCACATCTTTTACGAGCGCACAGACCGCGGTGTGCATATTGACGACAGCGACATTCCTTCCGCTGAGGTGAAAGGTTACTTTATCAAGGAGAGCGCTTATTATGACCAAGTGTCAGCTACCTTCCACACGAAGGTGCAAGCCATCTGCCCGGTGATGTACCGTGAGGATGACTTCGGTGACGGTGCCACCAAGTATCCCCTCTTTTGGGTAAAATACGATGATCTGGCTCCCTTCCTCTCCAAGCAGACCATCATGACCAGCAATCTCAACAATGCTGCCACCATGTCGCTTGACGATTATTTCACGACCAACGCCTACCGTGGCAAGATATACAAGACGACCAACATGCTGGGCAAGACCTTGGCTCAGGTGGCTGCCGGCGACACGGCCAAGTTGTCGCGTGAGCAACGTCGTATTGAACAGGAAATAGCAAACTTTGAGAAGAACGTTTGGGGCGACCAAGCTCGTAAGGACTCACTCGACTCCATAGCCAAGCTCGACAAGAAGGCGGTCAAGGGCGTGAAGGCCAAGAACAAGAACCGTCGCTCAGAGACCACTGCCAAGCGTACGCGCCGTTCTTCGTCATCTTCGTCCTCGTCCAGTGCTGCGCGCGTCACCGTTCGCCGCCAGCGTCATTGACGCCGACGGGTGACATCCCTTTTCCCTCCGACCCCATACAAACCGTAAGATATGAAAAAGATTTTTGCAACGCTTCTGCTGACCGTGCTCATGGCTCTCCCATCGAGCGCGCAGGTGAAGTTCGGCCTCAAGGGAGGCCTCAACGTGACTGATATGTCGCTTTCGAGCGAAGTGTTTGACGCCTCCAACCGTGCTGGTTTCTTCATTGGCCCGACCGTGAAGATCTCGTTGCCCCTCACCGGACTGGGCATTGACGGATCGGTGCTCTATGACCAGCGCTCCGCCAAGATAGAGAACAATGTGGGCGAGACGCAGACCGTCAAGCAACAGCAGATTGCCATCCCTGTCAACCTGCGTTATGGCGTGGGACTGGGCAGTTTGGCCAATGTCTTCCTCTTTGCTGGTCCGCAGGTGGGCTTCAATGTGGGCGATGACGAATTCTCTTGGCGCGACACCAGCAGCTATTCGCTGAAGAAGTCCAATTTCAGTGTCAATGTGGGTCTTGGTGCTACGTTGCTCAAGCATCTTCAGGTAACTGCCAACTACAACATCGCTTGCGGCAAGACCGCTGATGTGAACCTGTGGAAGACGGTCAGCGACGCTACCGGACAGGTCACGGGACTCAAGTCGAAGAGCCGCAACAACTCTTGGCAGATAGCCTTGGCTTACTTCTTTTAAGTAGTAATCTTGCTTAGGCACTACGTGCGCGAGGTCACAGAGAGGACGCTTGGCGCAACCTACCATCAACTCCATCCCGTCAGCGGATGGAGTTTTTTTGTTTTTTCTTTGCCTGTGCGCAACATTTCCATTAACTTTGCGTAACCAAGAGCATTCACTGCGCGTTTCCAAGACAAACAAGTTTTTCCTTACATCCATCTCCATGAGATACGTAGACGTCATCCTTCCCGTGCCCCTCGACGGCACTTTCACCTATACGATCGATACCGACAAGGCTTCCCGTTGTGCTGTGGGCATGCGTGTCCTGGTGCCCTTTGGCCCCACCAAGACCTATGCGGGCGTGGTGACCCGTCTCCATGACGATGCGCCCTCGCTGCCCGCGGGCAAGCTCAAGAGCGTGTTGGCTCTTATGGATGACTCGCCTGTCGTGTTGGCCTCACAGTTGCGCTTGTGGCAATGGATAGCCGACTATTACATGTGCACGTTGGGCGACGTTTATGTGGCGGCCCTCCCCGCGGGGCTCAAAGCCGACTCGCAGTATCGTCCGAAGATGGAAACTTGCGTGGCCTTGGCCGCCCCCTACGCCACCCCCGAGGGGCAGAAGGTGGCGTTGGAGATGCTTCGCCGCTCCCCTCGCCAGCTGGAGGTCTTTCAGACCTTTCTCCAGCTTACCTCTACTACAGACACGTCTCCGTTGACACGTGAGGCGTTGCTCAATGCCGCCCATGCCACGGCCGCCGTCTTCAAGAGCGTCGTCTCACGAGGCGTCTTCACGACCTTTGAGCGCGAAGTGGGCCGGCTCAACACCTCCATGGAGCCCCACCTTGAGCGCGCGGCGCAGCTCAGCGCAGCCCAAGGCGACGCTTACAACCAGGTGTTGATGCAGTGGATGCACCATCCTGTGGTGTTGCTCCACGGCGTCACGTCGAGTGGCAAGACGGAAGTTTACATCCATCTCATCCTCAAGACCCTTGCCGAGGGCAAACAGGTGCTTTACCTCTTGCCCGAGATAGCTCTCACTGTGCAGATCATGCAGCGCCTGCAGCGCATCTTCGGCAACCGCTTGGGCATCTACCACTCGCGCTACAGTGACGCCGAGCGCGTGGAGATCTGGCGCAAGCAACTCTCCGCCAATCCCTACGACATCATCCTTGGTGCCCGAAGTGCCCTTTTTCTTCCATTCCAGCGGCTGGGGCTGGTTGTCATCGACGAGGAACACGAGAGCTCCTACAAGCAGCAAGACCCGGCTCCCCGCTACCATGCGCGTTCGGCAGCCATCGTGTTGGCCCGGATGTTTGGAGCCAAGACCCTGCTTGGCACCGCCACACCATCTGCCGAGAGCTATCACAACGCCCTTATGGGCAAGTATGGCCTGGTGCGTCTCACCACACGGTTTCGTGACGTGCAGCTGCCCGAGATCCGTGTGGTCGACGTGAAGGACCTGCGCCATCGTCGTCTCATGAGCGGTCCCTTCTCACCTCCTCTGCTGGCTGCCATGCGTGAGGCGCTGTCCGCAGGCCGCCAGGTCATTCTCTTCCAGAATCGCCGTGGCTTTGCACCCATGCTCGAGTGTCGCGTCTGTGGTTGGGTTCCCAAGTGCAAGAACTGCGATGTGTCGCTCACTTACCACAAACGGCTCAATCTCCTCACTTGCCATTATTGTGGAGCCACCTATGCCGTGCCGTCCGCGTGTCCCAATTGCGACAACCCGCACATCAGCGGGCGCGGTTACGGCACGGAGAACATCGAGGATCAGATACGCGACATCTTCCCCGAGGCCCGTGTGGCCCGCATGGATCTCGACACCACCCGCACGCGCAATGCCTACGAGCGTCTCATCACCGATTTCTCGTTGGGCAAGACCGATGTGCTCATCGGCACGCAGATGGTCTCCAAGGGCCTTGACTTCGGCCGTGTCAGCGTGGTGGGCATCCTCGATGCCGATTCCATGCTCAATTATCCCGACTTCCGTGCCTACGAGCACGCCTTCACGATGATGTGTCAGGTCAGCGGACGTGCGGGGCGTCGTGGCGACCGCGGTCTGGTCATCCTGCAGACACGCAGCCCGCAGTTGCCGGTGGTCCGTCAGGTGGTGGCCAATGATTGCGACTCGTTCTACCGCGACTTGTTCGCTGAGCGAGAACTGTTCCATTATCCCCCCTTCAGTCACCTCATCTATGTCTTCTTGCGCCACAAACAGGAGCCCATTGTCGAGGCGGCCGCCATGGAGCTTGGCGCCCTGTTGCGCCGTTCTTTGGCCGAGCGCGTGTTGGGTCCCGACAAGCCTTCCGTGGCGCGTGTCAAGCAGATGCACATCCGCAAACTCGTCATCAAGCTCGAGTTGGGCGCTGACCTGCGCGCCGTGCGACAGCTGCTTCTCCGTACGAAGGCCCAGCTGTTGACGGTCAAGGCCTACTCGTCGCTGCAGATGTTCTTCGATGTCGATCCCCTTTGACGCGTTTTTCCAACTCTTGGCCTGACATGTCATAGGCTTCTTTTTTACGCTTGTTTTCTGCACAAATCATATCCTTTGTGCAGAAACGATGGGATTTAATGTTAATACATCTTAATTTCTTGTCTGCAAGACGCTCTATATTGCACATTTGAGATAACTTTGCGCAAAATTTTTAAGGTTATTAAGATGAATAAGTTAAAATTGGCAATTGCCGCGATGGCAATGTTCGCCATTCAGGATGCATTTGCTGGTGGTATTCTCACCAACACAAACCAAAGCATTCAGTTTCTCCGCAACCCTGCTCGCGATGCCGCCATTGGCATCGACGGTGTGTACACCAACCCCGCAGGTGTCGCTTTCATGAGTGACGGTCTTCACCTCTCTCTCAATTTGCAGAACGCCAGCCAGACGCGCACAGTGACAGGCGTCTTCGCTCCGTTTGCCTATGGTGCCAACAACGGTGGCACATCCACCAAGCAGTTCAAGGGCGAGGCCAAGGCTCCCGTGCTTCCTTCCATCCAGGCAGCTTACAACTGGAAGAACTGGAGCTTCCAGTTCGGCTTTGGTGTGACGGGTGGCGGCGGCAAGTGCCATTTTGACCAGGGCTTGCCCTCGTTTGAGAGTAGCGTGGCGTTGCTGCCCCTGCTTTCCCAGCATCTCGACGCCGTGACGGGCCAGATGGGTCTGGGCACGCTGGGACTTCCCACGGTCGATTCCTATGACATGAACACCTACATGCGTGGCCGCCAGTATTATTTCGGCTTCACGCTGGGTGCCGCCTATAAGTTCAATGAGCACTGGTCGGCCTACGGCGGTCTGCGCATGCTCTATGGCAACAGCAACTACTATGGCTACGTGAGCAACATCCGCGCCCGTTTCGCGGGCAGCGCCGACTATGTGAACGCTTCCGAGACTTTCCTCGGCCAGTCGGCTGCCGCCTATGAGGCAGTGGGCCAGTACACGGCTGCCGCACAGTATGCCGCAGCCCGTGGTGACATGGCTGCCGCGCAGGCTGCCCAAGCCAAGGCACAGGAGTATGGCGTGAAGGCTGCCATGCTCGGTGCCCTGGGTGAGGCCACGGAGGACGTGACGCTCAACTGCGACCAGACGGGATGGGGCGTGGCTCCCATCTTGGGTGTCGACTACAAGGTGGGCAACTTCAACTTTGCCGCCAAGTATGAGTTCAAGACGCGCATGCGCTTGAAGAACAAGTCGGCCAACAGTGAGAGTGCCCGCAACCTGGAGATTCTCGACCGTTGGGCCGATGGCGAGAGTGTGCCAGAGGATTCGCCGGCACTGCTCACCCTGGGCGCTCGCTGGAGCGTTATCCCACAACTGCGCCTCAATGCCGGTTGGCATCACTATTTCGACAAGGATGCCCACCAGTACAATCACCATGAGAAGAAGCTCGGTGGTGACACCAATGAGTATCTCTTCGGTGCCGAGTATGACCTGTCGAAGGTGGTGGAGGTCAGCGCCGGCGTGCAGAAGACCAACTACAAGATGACGGGCAACTACATGGAGGATGTCAGCTTCGTGGTCAACAGCTATAGCTTCGGCTTCGGCGTGGGTGTGCACCTCAACAAGAAGATGACGCTCAACCTGGCTTACTTCCAGACCAACTACAGTGACTTCTCCACCGAGTCCAACAACTACAACGACCTGTCCAATCTCACGGGCAAGATCGTGAGTGGCGTAGCCACGGCGCTGGGCCAGGACGAGGCCACGGCCAATGCCGCTGCCAGCCAGGTGAAGAACATGCTCACCACGCCGGTCACCGAGGATGGCAAGAGCATGCTCTATGGCAAGAACACGTTCACCCGCACCAACCATGTGTTTGGTTTGGGCCTGAACATCGATTTCTAACTTGTGCGGTGAGACGCCTCACCCGCTATCATGAAAGCGCAACCACTCGCATGGAGTGGTTGCGCTTTCGTTTTCTTGCGTTTCTCTGTCTCCTGCTTCGTTTTATTGTTGTCCAGCCTTTCTGCTGTTGATGTCCATGTAGTCTTCCACAAGCCAGCCGCACTGGTTGACCGTTACGCGGTAGTAGCGTCCCGTCATGATTCGGAAGTCGGTGGTGTAGAGGGGGCGATAGGTGCCATAAGGAAGCTTTTCCACAAACCATTTAAATGATTGAAAATAGCTCCCAACGTGCGGATTAGGCTTTTCGGGCAATAGCAATTCGGCTTCATATCGAGGATGTAGCCTGCCGTCCTTGTCTGCCTTTTCATAAACCAATACCGAGAAAGAGCATTCTGGCCAGTCGGAATTGGTTACTCCTTCCAGGTGAAGGAGTGTTCCCATCAGTTTGGCTCCATACTGTCACTCCACAGTCCGTCATGCTTCTTTATCGATTGCTGTGCATAGCTGAAGAAGTCGGCTCCCCCACCATAGGGCGTTCCACTGTGGGAGATGAGTTTCCCTTTTTGGACAACCTCGTAGGTGGGATAGGGCGAGACGATGAACCCCATATAGTGTTGGGGATTGTGGAGCAGCAGTGCGGCGCCCGTGAACGGGTGTTTTCTATTTTTATGATTGTGCAGATCTTGAGGCCGTGCGCCCTCTGGCCACAACTTGAGCACAATCGACTTGTCGCCTGGTGTTTCGATGGAGTCAAGTGCCATGTAGGACGAATCCGCCCAGCGCTTGGCATGGTTGGCCATGAAGGCGCCCTTCATTTCGTCCACCGTCGCCGTATCCCGAAAATGTCTCCATTTGGCCACGGCAAGGTCTGTTTCGGAAAGGTATTTGTACTCACCCCATGCGTTTTCAAGGTCCAAGTGGCACCAGTCCCATTGCGCATAGCTGAAGGTGCTGTGCAGCCCCATGAAGGCCAAAAGCAATATGTTTCTTATCATTGTCTTCATGTTATCGTTTTTTCCGTTGATGTCCATGTAGTCTTCCACGAGCCAGCCGCATTTGTTGACCGTTACGCGGTAGTATCGCGCAGGCAGGATGCGGAAGTCTGTGGAGTAATAGGGCATAAATGTGCCTTGCGGCAACTTTTCCACGAATCGTTTCATCCACCGGAAATCTCTCTGCGTTTCTTCGTCAGGGATGTCGGGTTCCAGTAGGCTTACATCATATCCTGCCTGCTTCCCAGGCTTTTCATACAGCAAGACGGAGAAGGTTCGCTCCGGCCTGTTGGGCTGAGGTGGCTCATCCTTGCCCATCAAGATGCCCATGAGGATGGTCCCGCCCCTGAGGTGGCTCTCCCAAGTGCCGTCGATATAACCAATCACTTGTTGCGCCTGGCTGAAGAAACAGGCTTCGCCTAACATGAGAATACCTTCGCGACCCAGGATGTGTCCTTTGTCATAGGTCTCCAGGAGAGGCTGGGCTGAGACGACATATCCCATGTAGCATCGAGGGTACCTGAGAAAGACAAGGTCTCCATCGAGCAATTTGGCCTCCTCTTTCGTTCGACTTCGGTTCATGTAGATTTGGTTCAGGGGCAAACCCTTTGCCTTGGGTCGCACCAGGCATAGCATGTTGCCACGAAAGGTGAAGATGGAGTCGTACCCTTGATAGGGCGAGTAGTCGAATCGCTTGTCATGATTGGCTCGAAAGGCTGCTTCCATCTCGTCGACAGAGATCGTGTCCCGAAAATATTTCTCCCTCAGCAGGCACATGTCGTCCTTCGACCTGTAATGGTATTTCTGCCAATCCTGGTACAGTTTTAGGTTTTGCCACCCTTCATCCGTAAGTAATTGCGCATTTGCGGTTGCAAAGGGCAACAGGGCGATAAATAGGATGATGTGTAGTACTTTTTTCATTGTGTTAATCATGATTTTCTTGTCCAAAGATTTCGTCCATCATCCCTTCTTGTACCTTGGACCTTTTGTAGTAGTCATAATATTTTCTGTCGCTTTCATTGTAAATCTCTGCATATTGAAAGTGGTAGTCTTCCATTCTGTCAATATCCGCTTGGCTGGGATAACTGGTGGTTGCCGTTACCAATTCTTCAAAACACGACTTTAATCGCTGTAAATCAGCCACTTGCAAATTCTTGTCTCGTGACACAAAATCAGCAAGGGACAAAAACGGGACAAAAC
>DJOV01000055.1:0-1775 GCA_002437285.1 Prevotella sp. UBA6429
CCAAAAATCATGACAACGATAGGGGTAACGGCAGGATTACAGTATTCCTCTCTTGTACTTTACATGGCTGTAAAGCCCCCATGCATGATTTAGAAACTGCTGTTCATATTTGCAACTTTGTTTGTGGTTATTCAAAGATCGGAAAAACCAGCAGTTTTCTTTTATCGTTTCGTCAAGTTACCACTCCCAATACCGGAAGAACCAAAAAAGACAGCCTTTCGCTTTGCGTTGTCGGCGGTTTGCCTTACCTTTGCACGAACATGACCACTTATCCACTTCTCTGGCACCGCTTGTTGCCACTCTATGATGCTGACGAGGCGCAGAGCATCGTTCGCTGGTTGCTCGACGCCTGTTTCGGCTTGTCACTGACCGACATCGTCTGTGGCAAGGTTGAGCAGTTGCCTGCCGATGACGCCCACCGCCTGGAGGGCTTGATGCTCCGCCTGGAGCAGGGTGAGCCTGTGCAGTATGTCGTGGGCGAGGCTCCGTTTGGCGGCCGTTCGTTTCATGTGGAGCCTGGCGTGCTCATCCCCCGCCCGGAGACGGAGGAGTTGTGTCGGCGCATCGTGGCGGCCAACAGCCGGCCCTACTGTGGGTTGCAGCCGCCACGCCCCCTCGACGTGCTCGACGTGGGCACAGGCAGCGGGTGCATCGCCTGCACCCTGGCTCTCGACCTGTCGCCCGTGAGCGTGAGCGCATGGGACCTATCGCCCGACGCATTGCTCGTGGCGCGCACGAACGCCCATCGGTTGCAGGCCGAGGTCAACCTCTCGTGCCGTGACGCGCTGCTCGCCGCATGCGAGGCGGAAGGACGGGGTGAGACCGGGCGGTGGGACATCATCGTCTCCAATCCGCCCTACATCGCCGAGAGGGAACAGGCCGACATGCGCCCCAACGTGCTCCGCTATGAGCCGCGGATGGCCCTCTTCGTGCCCGACGACGATCCGCTCCGCTTCTACCGCGCCATCGCGCAGTATGCGCGTCGCACGCTGCGCGGCCAAGGCCAGTTGTGGTTTGAGATCAATCCGCTCTTCGCCGCACCGCTTGAGCGCATGCTGGCGGAGCAAGGCTTCGACCAGGTGGACATCCTCTGCGACCAGTTTGGCCGAAAGCGGTTCGCCAAGGCTTTGCAACCCTGTGACCGACCGGGAAACCACACCAACCATCCCTAACAAGAACATGGAAAACAAGAAGACCATCACCGAGGAGAAGGCCCTGGCCAACCTGGCCAACCTCTGTTCCAAGGCTGAGCACTGCGCGGGCGAGATGACCGACAAGATGCGGCGCTGGGGTCTGCCCGACGACGCCCAGCAGCGCATCATCGACTATCTCACGGCTCATCACTTCATCGACGAGGACCGCTACTGCCAGGCGTTTGTGGAGGACAAGGTGAAGTTTGACGGTTGGGGCCGCCGCAAGATCGAGCAGGCCCTCTTCGCCAAGCGTGTCAGCCGCGAGGCCATGGCGCGCGCCCTCGACAGCGTGCCCGACGACGACTACCTCGCCGTGCTCCGTCCCCTACTCCACGCCAAGTGGCCCACCATCAAGGCTCACTCCGACTATGAGCGCAGCATGAAGCTCATCAAGTATGCCATGGGCCGTGGCTTCGACCTGCGCCTCATACGCCTGTGCATCGACGACATGGCGGATGCGGACGATATGGACGACGAGTTATAAAAGGCCCTTCCCGGATTTCGGAGTGACAGGACGGCTTTTTCGAATGTAAACAGAAATAAACCCCAGGAGTGTGGGGAAGCCCTGACGGGCTCATGCTG
>DJOV01000055.1:1837-20466 GCA_002437285.1 Prevotella sp. UBA6429
GTTTGCGTCCTTGGCCTTGTGAGCAAGCTCACGGCCCATGCCACAAACATCAGCATGGCGGCTATCGCCGTCTTCCCACACCCCTGGCGATAAACCAAATTTAACCGCTCACGCGTGTCACGCAAGCCGTGCTGTTTACACTCCGTGGACATGGACGGATGAATGGCGTGAGCAAGCACCGGGAAGGACTGCTTGTGACGCCTCGCCCACAAGCCCATAAGTCTTTCTTTTAGCAAAAAACACATCGTGAACGGCATACGCTGTTCACTGGAGAATTTCGGCACCTTCCCATGTCTCGAGGGGAAGCGCATCGACATCATCCCACTGTATGCCATAACCAACTTGTTTTGAACAATAAGAGCCACTGCTCACACGGGCTGTAGGCCCAAAAGTCCACAGCCCGGGGCAAGCGAAGCGGCGCCCCGGGTGAGGAAGCGTGCGTGAGCCTACGCCCTACAGGGGCAAAAGTAGGGTTGTTTGGAATGCCACTTCGACTATACTTTTGCACCTATAGTGCATATTTACATTGGCCTACCTGCTTGCCCTGGGTACACACAACTGACAAAAAAATCATTTGTAGCAAAGTTTTAATGCATTTTGTTACTTCTTTTGACGGAAACTCTTTAACTTTGCAACCGATTAACGTTAACAAATCTTTTAAAGTATGAAGAAAATTCTACAAACAATGACACTCTTCATGCTGATGGTGCTCCTAGGGGGGGGGTAACCTGTTAGCACAAGAGGAGAAGACGGTTACGTTCACCGTTGGAACGGACAAGGGTAGCAACTCTAAAGACAGCGGAAAGGACGAGATGTCGAAAGATGGTGTAACCATCAGTGGAAGCGGTGCAGCTTTTACTTTCGCTGAATATTACCGATTCAACAAAAGCTCAACGACTACAGTTTCCATTGAATCAGGAAACATCACCAAGGTCGAATTCACATGTACTAAAGAAGGAACCACCAAATATGGCCCTGGATGTTTTGGCAAGCCTTCAAGTGGAACTTACACTACCAGCAGTACCGTTGGTACGTGGACTGGAAGTGCCAAAACTTTCACTTTTGCCAAAAGTACCAACCAGGTTCGCGCCACAAAGATTGTAGTCACTTATACTACAAGCGACACTCCATCCAAGACTTCCACCAAGCTTTCCTTTGAGAAGGGCGATGCCTCTTTCGACCAAGACGCTAACGCAAGCGACACTTACGAGTACACCAACGTTGCCACGGTGACAACCAGCGATGGCACGGCTGTTGAAGGCGCAACTGTCACTTACACCTCAAGCGACAAAGACCATGCTGATGTAGACGCCAACGGCAATGTGACCATCGACCCGACCGAAGCCGGCACTTACACCATTACCGCCACGTATGCGGGCGACGACACCTACGCCGCCTCTGAGGCCACCTACACTATCACGGTGAAGAAGACCCTGCAGCTCACCGGAAAGGGCACCAAGGAAAGTCCCTACACCGTGGCTGATGTCATCGCCATTGTCAATGCCAATGAGCAGACCGAAGACAATGTCTACGTCAAGGGTATCGTAAACTATGTGAAGACCACTGCCACCAACATCACGAAATACAATAATTGCGACTATTTCATCGTTGACAGCGAGGGCTCCGCCGACTCCATCGAGGTTTTCCGCGGCAAATACCTTGGCAACACCGGCTTCACTTCCGCCGACCAGATCGCAGCAGGCGATAAGGTCATCCTCTACGGAGCACTTACCAAATACGACAAAATCATAGAGCTCAACAAAGACAACTACATCGTTGAGTTCTGGAGCAACAACGAGATGACGCTGGACGAGACAGAAAGCAACGACATCCAGAACATGCGCCACGCCACCGTCTTGATGGCCCGCAAGTTCAACGCCAATGCATGGAACTCACTGGTGCTCCCGTTCAACATGAATGCCGATCAGGTGACCATGACCTTTGGCGCTGACGCCAAAGTGGCCAACTACACCGGAACGACAAAGAACACTGATGGCACCTACACCTTGAACTTCGAGACGACGACCACCATCAGTGCCAACACCCCAGTGTTTGTCTATGGTGCCAAGGATGTCGACGTGGAAAGCATCAAGGATGTCAACGTGGTGGCTGGCGAACCTACTGTCACACCCGACGGTGCAGCCTTCTCTTTCACTGGCAGCTACAACAACATGACATTGGAAGCGGGCGATTGGTTTGTCTCCAGCGACAACAAGTTCTATCGCGCTCAAGGCACAGAGAACATGAAGGCCACCCGCGCCGTCTTCCGTCCCATAACGGCAGAAGCTGCCGCCAAGGGCATGAACGTACGCATTGACGGAGAAGCTACTGCCATCAATAACATTTCCACCGACAAGACCGCCACTGTCAACGAGCCCGCCTACAATATAGCTGGCCAGCGCGTAGCCAACACCTACCACGGTCTCATCATCAAGGGTGGAAGGAAATACGTGAACAAATAAACCAATCATTCATCAAAACGAATAAGACTATGGAAAAGAAATATGTGAAACCAGCCATCAAGATCCAGAAGATCGAGATGGACGAACTGATGCAGTCTGCATCAATCAACTCGTCATCACCCACCAACGGACTGACAGGAAATGACCCTACCGTCGGAGGCGACAACGACGGAACCCATGAGGTTAGTGCCAAGCAGAACACTTTCAGCGTGTGGAATGACGATGAAGAGTAATTGACTGTCTTAACAAAAAAACTTTAGGAAAGAGATAAGCAATCATCACTGGTGCTTATCTCTTTCTTTTTGTTTACACACATTCCCTCAAGTTTAGAATGACCTCCGCAGGCAGCGGTTGACGGGGATGCAGTGTGAGTCCTTGATCTCGCCGATGACGATGATGCTGTGGAGGCTGCCGATGCAGTCGATGTTGCCAAGGGTGTTGAGCATGAAGTCCTGATAGTCTTTCATGTCGTGGGCGTAGACCTTGATCTGGAAGTCGTAGTCGCCCGTGGTGTTGTAGCACTCGGTGATCTGGTCGATGGTCTGCACGGTGTCCATAAACTGCTGGATGAGTTCATGGGTGTGCTGCTTCAACCGTATGTTGCAAAGCACGATGACGTTGTGCCCCATCTTGTGGTGGTCCACCACGGCCGTGTACCTTGTTATATAGCCCTCACGCTCGAGCCGCTTCTGCCGTTCGAAGGTGGGCGATGGCGACAGGTTGACGCGAGCAGCGAGCTCCTTGACAGTCATGTGGGAGTTTTGTTGCAACAGTCGGAGAATCTTCACATCGATCTCATCCAGTGTCTCTTGATAGGCCATTTGCTTGTGTTTTGATTTCTAATGTTATGCTGATGACAAGCGAATATCACAGAACAATATTCTGCAAAATCATCAATTTCTCGGCAAAGATAGAAAATATTTCCGAATAACAAAGAATATTTTGAAATAGAAATATCATTCCTTACCTTTGCCCCCGAAATCAAGACAACAAACAAAAAAAGAAACACATCATGAGCAAGAGAAACCAGCATTTCGATGCCGTGGGCAGCTACCTGCGCCCCGCCGAGTTGAAGGAAGCGCGCGCCCTGGCAGCCGCAGGCAAACTGACGGCCGCCGAGCTTCGCGCCATTGAGGACCGCCTCATCGAAGACGTGGTCAGGAAGCAAAAGGCCCACGGCCTGCACTACATCACCGACGGCGAGTTTCGCCGCAGCTACTGGCACCTCGACTTCATGTGGGGCTTTGGCGGCGTGGAGCACATCGAGCTCGACCACGGCTACCAGTTTCACGGTGAGGAGACCACCAAGGGATCGCTCCGCCTCACCGGCAAGATCACAGGCGAGAACCATCCTTTCATCCAGGACTTCCTCTTCGTGAAGCAATTTGAGGAAGCGGATGTCGAGGCCAAGCAAACAGTTCCCGCCCCGGCACAGTTCCTCGCCGAGCTCTTCCGTGGCGACAACGCCAAGAACACCCGCGCCTTCTACCCCAACACCGAGGAACTCATCCACGACATTGCCGAGGCTTACGCCACCTTCTTCCGAGAGATTTATGCCGCCGGTTGCCGCACCGTACAACTCGATGACTGCACCTGGGGCATGATCGTCGATGATGACTTCTGGAAGTCAATGGCCGGCAAGGGCTTCACGCTGGAGCACGAGGCCCTGCAGTACCTCACGGTGAACAACCTGGCCATCGCGGGCAAGCCCGAGGGCCTGACCATCAACACCCACGTGTGCCGTGGCAACTACCACTCGTGCTATGCCACCAAGGGTGCCTATGACCCCGTGGCGCCCTACCTGTTTGGCCGGGAGAATGTGGACACCTACTACCTCGAGTACGACGACGAGCGCTCGGGCAGTTTCGAACCGCTGCGCGAGGTGTCGGGCGAGAAGCGTGTGGTGCTGGGCCTGGTGACCACCAAGTCGCCTGTGCTTGAGGACAAGGCCACCGTCATAGCCCGCATCCGCGAGGCAGCGCGCTACGTGCCGCTGGAACGATTGAGCCTAAGCCCACAATGCGGGTTTGCGTCCTGCGAAATTGGCAACAAGCTCACTGAGGCCGAGCAGTGGGCCAAGATTGACCTGGTGCGCGACATTGCGGAGGAGGTCTGGGGGTAAAGCGTCAAAACGGCAAATGCAGTGACCCCTCAAGCAAACGCGAAAGAGGCGAATGGCCTGCGGGATGTGTGTCTCGCGAGGGCCATTCGCCTCTTCTCGTAGTATTCTTGCCAGTCTCTCTTGCGCCTTCCGAGCAGGAACAGGAGAGAGGGTGGCCGATGAGCATGGTTGGCGCTTAGTGACGGTGAAAAAATAAATTGGTATGATTTGAGCCTCATATTTTTGAGCTATTTTTCTCACTCAAAGAGGGAGTATAGCGGGCTATACGACCGATGAGAGGGAGGAAAATAGCCAAAAAGATGAGGCTGGAACCATCTCTGCATATGATAGAATTCTCTCTCAAATCGTACCAAGTTATTTTTTCATCGTCACTTAGTCGTTGTCGCCCCAGCCCAGTCCACCGGAGGAGCCTCCGCTTCCTCCGCTTCCCCAAATATTTCCAGCATCAGGTTCTTCCACTTCGCCCTCCTTGTTACCATCGACATTCCATCCTGAAGCAAACTGCTTCATCAAGGACAGTTGCACCACAATGGTCTCTGTCACCGGTGCTTCGTATCTTTTCTTCATGTTGCTGTCTATTTGTTGTTTCTGACCACTGTTTTCTTTCCGTTCACGATGTAGATGCCGTCGGGCAGTCCCTGCGTGCTGGCATCATGGCGCATCATCTGTCCGTTGAGGTTGAACACGCCCTGGGCGTAGCGTCCCGTCACCCCTGCCAGGGGATTGTCGATGTCCACATCGCCAATGCTGGTCACCTCGTCGCCGACACCATCGATAAACACCTTGGGCGCTGCCTGCGCCTGGGTGCCGTTGAGCCTGTACTCAAACCAGCAGCGCATGCCCTTGGTACCATAGGGCTGGCCCTGCGGCAGCGACCGCATCGTGTTGTCCTTCATCACGTAGGCGTAGGCGTTGCCCGTGAGGTTGAGCGTGGCGTGGCCGTCGACAATCTGTGTGCCCTCATAGTTCTTGCAGTAGGTGCCCTTCATGGCCATGGTGCCACGCCCGTCACCGTCCACGGCCTGGGCTGCCTTCACATAGACATTGTCCGTGTATTGGTCGGTGAGCGTCGTGAAGTTGTAGTGCTCCACTCCATTCGAGCCCTTGGTCATCGGGCCATCGAGCGTCACACCCAGGATGGTGTAATAGGGGGTACCCACGGTGACCTCGACGTAGTCAGTACCATTGGATTCCCACGTGTAGATCTTCTGCGTGGCCGTGGTAGCGTCGGCGGTACCGGCGGCCTTGGTGGGCCAGATGATGTAGGGCTTGCCGGCCTCGAGCACCACGTCGCTGGCGGCGGCGTTGCGGAGGTCGACCGATGTGAAGTTGACGCGTGTGGGTGTCAGGCCGGTCAGGGTGGCCAGGCGACTGTCCTCGCCGAAGGCACCGCCAAACTGCGCCTTGGTGAGGCTGACGGGCAGGATGAACGTGTTCCACTTGCGCAGGGAGAAGTTGCGGTGCAGCAGCAGCGACTTGCCCGCATACTTGTTCAGACCCGCATCAATGTAGTCAAGCGAGGTCTTGTCCTCGTCGAGGATGAGGAAGGAGCTCCGCTCATCGCTGGCGCCACCAAACTGTATGCGGAAATCGTCGAACACCGTCCACTCGTCGGCCGTGCTCACCTGGGTGGCGGCTGCGGCCACATCAGCGTCGGTCAGCTCCACACCGATGGTCAGCTCACCAGGATTTTCGTAGCTCACGTCGTCGACATAGAGCAGCACCTGGTTGTCATACTGCTGCGGGTTGGCATCCTTGCGGTAAGGGTCGTTCATCCAGACCGATGATGTAGATGGGCATGCTGGTGTCCATGGGCCACTTGGCCACGCTCACGTCCGAGCTGCGCAACTTCGTGAGGTCATCGGCAGAGATCTGTGTCAGCACCTTGGTGTTGCTGCTCTTGCCATGCTCCACAAAGAGCTTGGCGCCCACGTTGGTCATGCCCTTGCAGTGGACCACGTACCATCCCGTGGTAAACACCTTCAACTTCTGGTAGAAACGTCCGCGGCCACCGTTGTAGATGTTGACAGCCATGTAGCGCGCATGGTTGTAGCGCTTGTCCCTGCCCTCCACGTTGTCGGCATCCGTCTCATTGATGTAGCTCTTGTCTTGCGTTGAGGTCTTGTAGTAGCCGTCGTAGCCGATGCGCAGGCAGGCCTTGTCGATGTTGCTCGTCCAACTTGCGAGAGCGGCGTTCTCTCGCGCGAAACTTGGGTCGGCGATGAGGAACGAGGCATCGATCTGGTCGGCCAGTTCGCTGTCTGACCGCTTCATCACCTGATAGTAGTCGTAGAGCGAGATGGCCTTCCAGTAGCACGAGTCGCTCAGCTTGCTGGTCAGCTCCACGTCTTGCTGCTCGGTGACATTGCTGAACGAGCCAGTCTCGCCCGTGTCGCTGTCATACCACTTGTTGCCAGTAGGACCATACACATACTTCTGCGTGGGCGCCAGGTAGAACTGTTTCTTCTTACTGAGGCCGGCACCCGTAGAGGACTCGGCATTATAGGTCATGGTGAGCGACAGGGTGTAGACCTTCTGGCCGCGGCCCGTGGGGTCTTCCACCGCGTCGATGGACCATTGCGACACCTCCGGACCGTTCATGCCTACCGGTGCGTTGATACGGCGGTCGCCAAACACGCCACAGTTGTAGTCGCCGTACTGGCTCTGCAGGTTGGTGTAGGCCATGAAGTTGCCCTCGGCAGCCATGGCATCGTCCGACTTGTTGAAGCTCGACGAGATGAAGTAGGTCTGTCTCTTTTCGCCTCTACTCTCGTCTGCGTAAATATAGTTGGTGTATATGCGCTGGATACGTTCGCCATTGTCATCGATGACGTAGTTGTTATTCTCGTCGACATCGGGAACGTTTTTCTGGACGTTTTTGAAACGCACGATCTCGCCCTCGTAACCCTCACGATAAGGGATGGAAATCTCCTTGAAGCAGCTCCTGCCGTTGATGACAAGACCGTCGGCCAGGGAGAACACCACGTAGAGCGGTGTGGACTTGTCGACCGTCCGCTGGAGCTCCAGTTGCTGGCCACGCCCTATGTAATAGAGTAGAAGTTGGCCTGTCTCAGCCGTATAATAAATGTGAACGCGGCCGATGGAGTCTTGCTGGTCCGTGTCCCAGGTACCCACTCTCCACTGGTCAATCTGCCTTCCGATGGAGAGGATGTTCTCGTTTGTCCCGGTGCAGGTGCTGATGTCAATCTCGGCCTCCACCTTGTCCTTGTGGATGTCAATGACCCTGCTTTCGACAAATCCGGCCTTCTTCTTGCTGTTGAAGGTGTCAGTGAGGTCATCACCACCGACGGTCACCTTCTTGTAGGTGGCATTGCTGCGGTTTTTGCCTTCCTTGCTTCCCACCTCGATGGTGTTGCCCTCACCTTCGGAGAAAGGAATGTCGAGCTCGGAGAAGAGCGTCGTGGTGCTGGCGCCGCCGTTGGTGACCACCACCCCGTCCTTGCTCATCGTGATGCAGAGAGGAGCGTTCTTGTCTTTCACGGTGAAGGTCTTACGGTAATTTGTACCATCAAACTTGTCCTTGCCCGTGTAGTCCATCTCAAGCGTGCCGCTGCTGGCGGTGTAATAGACGTGCAAGTTGAAACCCAGCCACTTGCCGATGGCACGGCCGATGGAGAGGATGTTCTCGTTGTTGTTTTTGCAGGTGGTGAGGTCAATCTCGGCCACCACCTTGTCCTTGCTGATGTCAAAGGTGTGGTTGGTGCCGCAGTCGGTCTCCTTCTCGTGCTTCACGCCCTCGGCCAAGCCGATGGCGCTGCCAGCAGCCTGGTAGCCGTCCTCCACGATTTTCTCTGTGGTGCCGCCGCCCCGCTCGATCTGCAGTTTCCTGTAGGTGGCATAGCTGCGGTTTGTGCCTTCGAGGCTACCCACCTGTATCTTGCCGCCATCCGTCAGGTTGGAGACGATGTCGGAGAAAAAGGTGTTGGTGGCCGCCACATTCACGCTGAGACCCTTGTTGGTGAGGGACAACTTGAGCGGCGACGAGGTCGACACATTGTAGAAGTTCTGCTTCAAGCCGTTGGCATTGTTGCAGCGCACCCCCAGGTACACCACCTGCAACTCGTGAGCGCCAAGGCTTTTGGTGGGCTGGTCGGTGGCATTATAGTAGATATGGATGTTATCGGCCACGGCATGCTTCTCCTCGTCGCCCCATCCCCACTTGTCAATGTCGCTGCCGATGGAGAGGATGTTCTCGTTGTTGTTCTTGCAGGTGCTGAGGTCGATCTCGGCCTCCACATGCTGCTTGGTGAGGTCGATGTCGTGGTATTCGCCGAAGTGGCCGCTGGCATCCTTGGTGGTGGAGATGGTATAGGCCACGGTGCCCGTGCTCGTGCTCGAGCCGTTGTTCACCACCTGCAACTTGGTATAGGTGGCAAAGCTCTCGTCGCCCTGCTGGCTGCCGATGCCCACCTGTCGCTGCTTATCATAGTGCGTATTGAACATGTGCTCCAGCAATGAGGGCACCACTGTGGTTTCACCCGGATTCTCGGGATAGCGCACGATGTTGGTGGTATTCACCTTCTCGCTGTTGCGGCGCTGCAACCAGAAGAGATAAGGCACCTCGCTCAGCACGGTGCGCATGCCCCACCAGCCACCAAGGCTGAGAAACTTTTTGGTCTTGACATTGTAGAAGGCGAAGATGCGTTTCATCACATCATCATTGGTCTGACCTTCCACGGGCTGTGTCGGGTTGTCCACACTCCAATGTTCCTTGCGCGTAGCATAACTGATCTCCGTGCCCAACAACTCCTCCGCATTGCTGGCTTCGTCGTTGCTCGTGACTTGCGTCTGCGTGGTAACCTCATTACCGCCCGTGTCTTGCGCAAGAGCACCGGTGGGCGACAATACGAACCATGCAACAAGTGCAGACAACGCACACTTGCTCAAAATTGTGTCCATCAATAAAATATTATTACTGTTCTATTTATACGTACAAACGATGTTGCAAAAATATTAAATTTGGTGTAACAAATTGGGATTTGAGCAAATTTGTTCTCGCTAATAGTTGAATTTCTTGACATAGATCAATAATATACAACTATCCTATTTTGCGCGTGTTAGAGAAAAATTCCAAATGATTATTCCGATAATTGTTATGATTTTCTCAGGTCTCGCGAAAGGAGCGCAAGCACCCATCAGGGAACGTACGCAAAGGAAAAGGGAACATGCAGAACACGCAAGGAACGTCATAAAAACACGCAAGGAACGTCATAAAAACACGCAAGAAACGCCACAAGAAACACGCAAAGAACGCCACAAAAACACGCAAGGAAAGGAAAAAACGAAAGAAACAAATGAGCAGTCTGCCCAAAAAGTGATACCTTTGCCGTAAGAAACCATCATTATCACTATATGAAAGCCAAATACACATTGACCGCCTGTGCGCTGTTGCTCGGCCTACAGGCACGAGCCAACCCCATCAGCCGACGGGAGGCACGCCAAGTGGCACAACAGTTTGTCGGCATCAACGACGCCACAACCGACAATGTATCCAACGCTCCTTACTACATCTTCTCGCGCGGCGCCGGCAAGGGCTACGTCATCGCCAGCGGCGACGACGAGACGGCACCCATCGTGGGCTACACCGACCAAGGCGACTATGACCCGGCTCACCTGCCCGACGGCCTGAAGAACCTGCTTGCCTCGTGGACCAAGAAGGTGGAAGCCCTGCAGCAAACCCAGAAGACACGCACCCGTAAGGTGGCGCGGCGCTCCGTGGCCCAGCGTCTGCAGGTGCCCACCTACAAGAGCACATGGACCGACGTGCAGCCCCTGGTGAAGACCCACTGGAGCCAAGGCTACCCCTACAACATGCTGGCGCCACACCGCTCGGACAACGGCCAGCAGGCCCTCTCGGGATGCGAGGCCACGGCCGCCTCGCAGATAGTCTACTACTTCCGCCGTGACAACCCCGACACCCTGCTCTACGCCACTCCTACCTACAACGAGGGTTGGTTTCACGCCCCCGTCACCATGTCGCTGCCAGCCGGCACCCCCGTGCGCTATGACCTCATGAAGCTCAGCGGCACCGGCTCCCTTCAGCAAGACTCCGCCGTGGCGGTGCTGATGTACGCCGTGGGCACCTGCGCCCACCTGGGCTACGGCTACCAGGACGGCACGGCCACGGCCGGCAACACCGACAAGATGGGCGAATCGATCTCCGGACAGTTTGCCCTGGCCAACGACTATGTGGGCAAGTGGAACTACAGCCAACAGGGCTGGGAGAACCTGATCTACTCCAACGTGCGCAGCGGACGTCCCCTGCTCTACTCGGGAGCCAATGACAGCCAGGGCGGACACGCCGTGGTGCTCGACGGCTACCAAGCCTCCACAGGCCTCTACCACTTCAACTTCGGTTGGGGCGGACAGGCCGACGGCTACTACACCGTGGACGACTCCACAGGCATGAACGGCTTCAGCAGCGGACAGGCCGCACTGGCCAACATCACGCCCAAGCGACAGAACCTGAGCGGACACCTCGACTGCGGCAAGATGTACTACCGCACGGAAGGACAGGTCGTGGCCACACTGAAGAACGAGGGCACACTGGCCTACCGCGGCGTCTACCTCTATTGCAGCTACAGCAAGAACATGCCCACCACGGCCACAGCCTACGAGATGACGACCTACACCGCATCGGGCGACAGCGCCACCTTCTCCTTCACCTACCGCCCCACACAGAACAAGCGTCTCTACCTCTGGCTGACCGACGCCAACAAGAACATCCTCGACACACTCTCGGTGGAGGTCAACCAGAGCGTGGCCGACCTGCACCTGGGCAGCATCAGCGTGGAGGCGAGCGCCACAACCCTTGACCACGACGGCATACGCTACCAGCAGATCAACGACAACCGGGCCATCGTGGCCGTCAGCCTCACCAACGGGGCCAACGGCAGCTACTGCCAACCCGTGTTCACCTGTCAGCTCGACAGCCTCAACGGCACCACAGGCGAGTGGGACAAGTGTGCCACGCGAGCCGTCAACAAGTTGACCTTTGAGGTGGGACAGACACGCGACACCACCCTCGTCTTCACCGGTCTGCAGGAAAACCGCTATTACCGCGCGTCAATGGTAAAGCGCGTCAACGCCGGCCTGCGCTCCGACATGATCTTCGACACGCCCGACAGCATCGTCTACTTCGTCGCGAAGAACCCCACCCTGACCATCACGGCACAGGGTCGCACGGCCACCGTGACGGGCGACTGGAGCGCCACACGCTTCACCGAACAGGCACGTGACGCCACCGTGACCGCCTACGACATGACCGCCGTGGCCGAACTGGCCTCACAGCCAGAGGCCGCCAACCCCAACGCCCTCTTCTTCACCACCGCTCCCATTACAGGCGCCAAGAACATCGTGGCAGGCGGCGTGTGCGACAGTCTGGAAATCCACACCGCCCATGAGTTTGCCACGCCGACGGCCTTCACCGCCAGCAAGGCCGTGCTCGTGCTCGACAGCGCACGTGCCGGACAATGGGGTGACGTGGTGATGCCCTTCGCCGCTCAACTGCCTTACGGCATGCAGGGACGTGTGGTCACCGAGGTATTGCGCTCGCGCCTCACGGTGACGAACGTGCGCGAGGTGGAAGCCATGGCTCCGCTGCTCTATCTCACCGACCATGATGCCCTGCGCACCATCGAGGCTTCCAACGTGACACTCTCGACCGACACCACCTGCGCCCGTCTCGACGGCCTGTGGCGCGGCTCCACACTCCGGACCACGCTCAGCCGTGACGCAGGCCTGCTCACTCCCACAGCCACCGTGCCCGCCTACATGCCGACGGACAAAGGCACCGTCCTGCCGCCCTTCGCCACCGAGCTTGACACACTCTACCGCCTGGGCTACCGCATCTCCAACACCTCCGATGTCAGCGTGGACCGCAACTACATGGCTCTGGCCGACACCATCAACCTGGCCTACCAGGTCATCGCCCAGTATGGTGAGGGAGCTCGCGCCTACCTGGCCGACAGCCTGCAGAAGAGCGAGGACATCTTCACCTATTATACTTACAGCGGCTCACAGTATCCCGCATGCCGAAAGGCTTACGAAAACCTCGGAAAGACCATCCGTGCCTTCCTGGCCGACCCTGTGGCCAACGCCATCCACGACGTGGTGGTGAGCGATGAGACGCGTGACGACGCTGACGCTCCCGTGGTCTACTACTCCATCGACGGCCAGCGCCTGACGCAGCCACAGCGTGGCATCGTCATCGTGAAGAAGGGCCGCAAGACGTGGAAGATGACCGTCAGATAGCGGGAAGCATCTGCTCTTGACGACAATGGAGACAACAGGCTCACGCATGGGCGGCAAGACGCACTCGCCATGAGCGTTGTCTCCATTGTTGTCTATCACAAAAACTCCGGAAGAACTAAAAAAATCCTAACCGCCTGGATGTGAGCGGTTAGGATTTTTTGTGTGCGCCCGACAGGACTCGAACCTGCACGTCGCAAGACACCAGATCCTAAGTCTGGCGCGTCTACCAATTTCGCCACGGGCGCAAACGTGACGGATTGCAAAGTTACACAATTATTCTGATATTCACCGCCTCCATCCTCATTTTTCTCACTTGTTGGTGATGAAAAGAGGTTTGGAGGCGGTTTTTCTTCTGTCTTTCGGAGCGTGGCGGCAGACGCGCCGTCACTTGAGCTTGGGCTTGAGCTCGTCAGGCGAGTCGTGTGTGTACATGTTGACAGGCGGTGCCGTCTTGGTGAAGAAGTCGGTGATGACCTGTGCGTCGAGGGTGAGCGACGGCTGGAAGTCGGCCGACTGCATGTAGTCGACAATGGCCTTGCGCATCTGGCGCGCCACGGGCCTATGGTCGAGGTTGGAGGTGATGTCCATGGTGGTCATGAGCAAGCGGCCACCCAAGACATTGGCCTCCACGATCATGCCCAGCTTGCGGCTGACGTGCCAGGTGTCGATGGGCTGCACGGGCGACTGGTAGGAGGCAGGCAGCTCCGAGAGGTTCATGACCTGCGCACGGTTGAGCAGTTCCCACCAGTTGAGGTTCGACCAGTCATCGGTGGGGAACTCGCGGAAGATCGGATGCTCCTTGTCGATGTAGGCGCCTGTGGTGTGTGGCGGCCGCATCTTGAACCAACTGGTGTTCCAGAAGACGGGCAGGTACTGCTGCTTGACATCATTGCCATAGCGCACGCGCCCCGCGGCGGTGATGAGCACCTTGCCTCCCCGCTTGAGCACGCCGACGGCCTTGGCGTCGAGCGTGTCGGCCACGTAGATGTCCTTGGTCGAGAGCTCAGCCTGCTGTGTGGGGTAGACCCAGTAGTCATAGGTATTGGTGTAAGTGCGCTGCCCCTCGGCCAGAGTGAGCGTGAGGGTGTACTTGCCGGGCAGCGTGGTGTCGGTGAAGAGGGGCACGCGCGCCACCTTCAGGCTCTTGCCCGCCGGCAGGTCAGCGGTGAGCACGGTGCCGCCCGTCCCAGAGGGCGAGATGGCGTAAGACAAGCGCGCCTGGCTGAGCGTGCGGCCGCCTGTGGCGTTGTAGACATCGACCGCCACCTCAGCCTGCTCACCGGTGGTGAAGACAAACTTGGGGAACTCGGCCATGACCACCACATCGTTGCAGAACTGCCGCCACTGTGTGCTGTCCACGTAGCCCTTCTCACGGAAGAAGACATTGAGCGGTCCGACAAGCGCCGTGCCCTGCCCGCTATAGTCGTTGAGGGCGAGGAGCATGAAGCCGGCATAGCCCTTGGTGCGCAAGTTGCGCTCTATCTCATACTTGTAGCAGAGGGTCTGCAGCTTGCCGCTGGAGTGCAGGAACTTGGTGGCCATCTGCTCCATGCCGTGGTCGCGGAGCAGGTCAGCGAAGATGTCGAAGTTGTAAGCCTTGTAGACACCCGTGTACTGCGAGCGCTCGCTGAGGTCGGGGAAGGCGCACCACTGTCCCTGCTCGTGTGCGATGATGGGCGAGTTGTTGGGTTGCTGCCCCTTGTAGTTGCGCGGATAGAGCAGTTGGTCATAGTAGTCGTCGGTGCTCTGCGGGGCGCGCCGGTCCCAGTCGAGCCCACGCGCTCCCGCCTTGGCGTGATACTGCGATCCGCCATCCCAGGCCCATCCGCCACCCACATTGAAGCTGGCGTAGATGCGGCGCGCGTCGGTCTTCTTCCAGTAGTCCACCCATCGGTCGCCCCAGGCCACCCAGTCGCCGGCCGGCTCATTGCCTGCCGACATCATGACAAACGAGGGATGGTTGCCGTAGGCGGCGGTCATGCGCTTGGTCTCGTCCATGAGATAGGTGTCGATGTACATGCCGCGGTTCATCTTCACGCCGTGGTTGGGCCAGCTGGGGCCCTCGGGCTGGAGGTAGAAGCCCACCTCGTCGGCAGCGGTGAAGGCCGCCTCGGGCGGACAATAGCTGTGGAAGCGCATGGCGTTGAGGCCATACTGCTTGCACTTGGTGAAGAGCGCCTTCCAGCTTGCGACATCTGTGGGCGGAAATCCCGTCAGCGGGAAGTCGCAGTTGCCCACCGTGCCACGGATCCAGATGGGCTCGCCGTTGAGGTAGACCTGCATGCCCCTGACGGTAATCTCACGCATGCCGAAGGTGGTGCGCACCGTATCGTCGCGCGTCGAGACCGCCAACTGATAGAGGCGCGGCGTGAACTCCGACCACAACTGGGCGCCCTTCATGGGCACCACATAGGTGGAGTCGTCCTGCCGCGAGGCCGTCACGGGCGTGCCGTCAATCGCGAAGCGCAACTTGCCCTTGGCCTGTGGCACCACCACGCGTGCCACCTGCTGGTGAATGTCAGGGAAGACAGCCACGCGGCCCACGGGCTGCCGCCCTTCGCAGCGCAGCTCCATGCGGCCCACGATGCCGTTCCAGTTGCCTTGCGTCTGGTCGGTCACGCTGTGCGAATCTTGTCCCACACAGACGTTCTCGATGCCGTTGTAGACGGTGACGGTGAGCTCATTGTCGCGCCCATACTGCAGGCAGTCGGTCACATCATAGACGTGTGGCGTGTTGAGGCTCATCTGGTGGCCCACCCGCCGGCCGTTCACGGTGACGGTGGTCTCGATGTGTGGCCGCTCCAGGAAGAGCTCCACGCGGCGGCCTTTCCACGTCTTGGGCACCCTCACCGTGCGGCTGTAGGCCACCGTGCCCACATAGTGGCGGTTGGGGGTAAGGAAGAAGGGAAACTTCATGTGACCCGCATGGCGGTACTTTTCCATGTAGGGATTGTAGTAGAACGACGAGTCGTAGAGCGACCCTGTCCACTGGGTGCTGACCGAGGGCAAGTCGCCGAGGTCGTTGGTGAGCATCGAGCCTGGCAGGGTCACGGCATGGGTGGCACCGTCGAAGGTGGCCTTCCACGCGCCGCCAAGGTTGACCACATGGCCAGCAAAGGCTTGCGCGCCCACGCATATCATACTGAGGAGAATGGCATGTCTCATAGGTCTGATGGTTTTAGCAGTGTCCGTTTGTTGATTGTGTATGATGCAAAGTTACTAAGTTTTTGGGCTTTTCGGCCTATGCTTTTTGATTTTTCTGCCCCACAGATTGATATGGACAGAAACTGTAAAACCGGCAATGCCAATGGACTGAGCCCGCCTTAGGAACATCCGGAAACGCTAACAAACGTTAAATAAATACAGAAAACAGGTACTTTGCGTTGCAAGGTACATAATATTGCATTACTTTTGCGGTCGAACAACATACAACCCCAACCCAACATGAAGAAAGACAACTCCAAATCGCAGATGCGCAAAGGGATGCTCGAATACTGCATCCTGCTGCTGCTCGACGGACAGCCGGCCTACACCTCCGACGTGATCCGCTCGCTCAAGGAGGCCGAGCTGCTCGTGGTGGAGGGAACCCTCTACCCTCTCCTCAACCGCCTGAAGAGTGATGGCGTGCTGCAATACCACTGGGAGGAGAGCCGGCAGGGCCCGCCCCGCAAGTATTATGAGCTGACCGACCTGGGCCGTCAGACGCTCCGCGAGCTCGACGAGGCCTGGAACGAGATCGCCAACACCGTGAACTACCTGAAGAACAAACACCAACAAAACACCTGATCATGAAAAAGAACATCACCATCAACATGCAGGGTCGCCTCTACGCCATCGATGAAGACGCCTACGACCTGCTGAAACAATATGAGGACTCGCTCCGCAACTATTTCGCCTGCAAGGAGGGCGGACACGAGATCGTGGACGACATCGAGGCGCGCATCGCCGAACTCTTCGACGAGGTGGTGGCCTCGGGCAAGGCGGCCATCGACATCAGCGATGTGCAGGACATCATCGGGCGCATGGGAAATCCCCAAGAGATGGACGGCACCGACGACGAGGAGGAAGCCCACACGCAGGCTGACGGCAAGACGGGCACCGCCTCATCGGTCTTCGAGCAGCTGAAGCGCGTGCTGCTCAGGCCGGGCAAGCGCCTCTACCGCGACACCGACAACAAGAAGGTGGCGGGCGTGATGGCCGGCTTGGCGCACTACTATGGCGGCGACGTGACCTGGTGGCGCCTCGCAGCCATCACCATCCCGCTGGTGCTGGTCTGCTGCCACTTACACCACATCGTGTTCTACTGGATCGTGGCCTACTTCATCCTGGGCATCACGCTGCCTCCGGCCTACAGCCCGGAGGACCGCCTGCGCATGAACGGACGCGACGTCAATCCGCAAAACATCGCCGAAGAGGTAACGGCCGACAGCGTCAACCAGGCGCAGCCGCAACCCCGGCAACGCGAAGGGTGTCTCTCCACATTGGGCGAGATGATCCTCTTCGGTGTGAAACTGGTGATGTGGCTGACGGCCGTGGCAGTGGTGCTGGGATGCCTGTGGCTACTGGTGATGTTGCTGTTGCTGCTCTTCGTGCCATCGCTGACCATCTTCAACGGTGCGGGTGTCGCCTTCAGTTGGATGGAGCATCCCTGGGTGGGAAGCATCGGCCTGGTGAGCCTCGGCCTGTTTATCAGCCTCATCGTCTTCGGACTGACCTCCAGCCTGCGCTCGCGCCACAACCCTAACCTCAGCCTCTCGGGCGCCAGCCGCCTGGCCTTGGCCCTACTGCTCGTGGCGTCGCTCACAGGGGCTATAGCCTGTGGCACCATCATCATCAGCAACCTGGCGGAGCAAAGGTCGCTACACATCCAGCGCCAAAACGAGATGTGGATCAAGAACAACACGCACAACGGTTTCTACATCGACGATGACGAGTGGAGCTACATGAAGGCCAACGGCTGGACTCTACTGCAAGGCGACAACTGCAACGACCGCTACACTGCCTCCGGCGAGTATTACACCGGCAACGAGGACAAGCGCTATCTGGACTGCTACGACGAAAACGGTGCGCAGCTCTACCGCATGGAGCGCACCGACAGCTTGCAGGAGAAGGGCACCTACACGCTGACGGCCGTCGTGCGCTCCGACGGTCCGGGCGCCTTCGTCTACGCCCTGGCCGACGGCAAGATTTACCGGGCAGAGATTCCGGCCGAGGGCAACACGGGCGGCACGCTGTGGCAAGAGGCCAAGGCGGCCACGCAGGTGACGGGTGACCGACCGGCGCGGTTGCTCACCAAGATTGCCGAGGCCAACGACGGCAACGGATACGGATGGTGCAAGGTGGAGATCAAGGGCATCAAGGCTTCAAGGGTCGTCAGGTATGGCGTGACCACCGTGCCGGGCATCACCAAGAGCCACTTCGACGGCACCTGGTTCTCGGCCACCGACTTCCGTCTGGCCAAGGACTAAGCTTCCTGCGGACTGCCAGACCATGAAAGGCATTTGCGGAATAGGGAGTGATGAGGCCAACGGTTCGAAGGTTAACCGTTAAACCGCTCACGCATACGCTGTGCTCGGTTTCGCCACTTGCATGGCCTGCGCTCGATTTTGTCGCTTGCACGGCCTGGTACAGGTAGCGCAAGGGTGGGCTGTCCGAACGCAACCCACCCTTGCCTCCATTGGTCTCTATTGTCGGCCTAAAAGCCACAATCGTAGTGCAAACAGTCGTCATGGCACCCAGCTTTGAAGAAAGCGGACAATGTATATAAAAAA
>DJOV01000030.1 GCA_002437285.1 Prevotella sp. UBA6429
ACCCTTTATCGCAAAATTACCCCACGCAAATCGCATCGCGACCGACCGAAAACGTCATTTTCGCGTTCTATTTCACTTGAAAATCCGAACAAACTTTTTGGCAATAAATATTGACAGAAATGAACGTGGGCGGTCGGCGCAGTCTTCCCTCCTGGTAGATCCGTTTGCGTTTCATTGCTTCCACGGCTCCGTGACAGTAACTATGTGCGCCTCTTTGGCACAATCTTTGCTTTCTTTTATCGTTATCATATCAACGAACAAAACGATTATCATCCATGGATTCCATTCACGATCTGACCTTTGGGGGCGAGCGCCCTCTCTTTGGCGCCCACGATGTGGTGCTCGAGAATATCACGATAACCGACGGCGAGTCGGGCATCAAGTGTTGTCACGATGTGGAGTGTCACGACTCCAAGTTTTATGGCAAGTACCCTTGGTGGCACGTTGACCGTAGCCTGATCACCAGTTGCTACTTTGCGCCAGCCAGCCGTTCGGCCATCTGGTATAGCAACGACATGGTGATGCGTGACTGCGTCATCGACGGACCTAAGTTCTTTCGCGAGATGAAGAACCTGGAGCTGGAAAATGTCACCATCAACGACGCTGACGAGACCTTCTGGCGTGTTGACGGGCTGAAGCTGAAAAACGTCACCCTCCACGAGGGAACTTATCCCTTTATGTTCTCCAAAAATATTTACGTTGACGGCTTGGTCTCCGATGCCAAGTATGTGTTCCAGTATTGTGAGAATGTGGAGGTGCACCACGCCAGGATCACCACAAAGGACTCCTTTTGGGAGTGCAAGAACGTCACGGTCTACGACTCGGAGCTCGACGGTGAGTATCTGGCTTGGCACTCCAAGAACATCAAACTTGTGCGCTGTCATATCTCCGGCGAGCAGCCCCTGTGCTATATGGACGGCATCACGCTTGAGGATTGCACCTTCGATCCCGCTTGTGACCGAGCCTTCGAGGACTGTGCCCGCATAGACGCGCGCATCACGGGGGCGATCACCGAGGTGAAGAATCCCATCAGTGGTCACATCGTGGCCGACAAGATTGGCAAGGTGACCATCGACCAGTTTGCCAAAGGTCATGACTGCAAGGTGGAAGAAAGACGATGAAAAACTATGACTTTTCCCATCCCGTCGACCGTCGCCATAGCGACTCGGTGAAGTGGAATCATTTCCCTGAAGACGATGTCATCCCCCTCTGGGTGGCCGACATGGATTTCCCGGCCGCACCTGTCATTCAGGAGGCTCTTCGCCGGCGCGTGGAACACGGAGTGTTCGGTTACGCGCAGGTCGATGACGATTATTATGATGCCATCTTGTCTTGGCAGCGCCGGCGCCACCACTGGCCGGTGGAGCGCCCGTGGATTCTCTACACCACGGGTGTGGTGCCCGCCACCAGTTGCGCCATCAAGGCCCTCACCCTTCCGGGTGAGAAAGTGCTCGTCATGACCCCAGTCTACAATTGTTTCTTCTCGTCCATCCGCAATCAGGGCTGTGGCGTGGAGGAGTGTGCGCTGCTACGGCGGGGTGATAGCTATGTCGTTGACTGGCAGGACTTTGAGGCGAGATGCCAAGACGAGAAGGTGACGGTCTTCCTGCTCTGCAACCCTCACAATCCTGTGGGGCGCGTTTGGACGCGCGAGGAACTGGAGCGCATGGGCGACATCTGCGCCAGGAACCATGTGCGCGTCATCAGCGATGAAATCCATTGCGAACTGATGATGCCCGGACAGACTTTTGTGCCTTTCGCGGCCGCCAACGAGCTGAACGAGCGCAACAGTGTCACGCTGTGCTCGCCCTCCAAGTCGTTCAATATCGCCGGGTTGCAAAACGCTTATCTCGTTTGCCGTGACGACGAGATGCGCCGCCGCATAGACCGGGTCATCAACATCTTTGAGGTCTGTGACGTCAATCCCTTTGGCATAGAGGCGCTCAAGGCCGCTTATAATGAGGGTGAGCAGTGGCTTGACGACCTCTGCCACTATATCTATGACAACTATCTGTGGCTCAAGACTTTCCTTGCTGAGCGCCTGCCCAATACTTCTGTTTGCCGACTGGAGGGCACCTATCTGGCTTGGGTGGACATACGGGCGCTGGGCATCAGCAGTGATGAGGCCACACGGCGGTTGCTTCATGAGGGACGGGTCTTTGTGTCTTCCGGCACGCTCTATGGTCAGCGTGATGGTGAAGGATATCTGCGCATCAACCTCGCCTGTCCCCGCCAAACGCTCGAGGAGGGCATGCGGCGGGTTGCTAAGGTGCTATATTATATATAAGGTACGCGCGTACCTTTTATTATTGTACCCCCTTGACGCTTGCCGAGGGGGTACAATGCTTTCTTCCGGATGTTGGAGTGATACTGTTCTTCCGACTCTTGCGTTGGTTTTGAATGTAAGCCCCTATAAACTCCATCCCTTTCCGGGGACCCCCTGTCGGGCTGGGGCCCCATGCGAGCCTTCGGGTCTTGTGAGCAGAGCTCACGCCCGCCGTCTCGCCTTGCCCCCGCGGCTGTCACCGCCTTCCCCTCGAGTGATGGCTATAAACCGAGTGAAACCGCTCACGCCATTCATCCGCCCATGTTCACGAAGTGTAAACAGCACAGTTTGCGTGTCATGCGTAAGCTGTTTAACCAGTTTACACTCCTGCTGCGTGAGCGGTTTACATTCAAACCGCATCACTCCAAATACCCGAAGAGCCGTACCATATTTCTCGTGCTTCTTTCTTAGGCATATTACTTTTTTATCATTTTCTTAAAACTTTTTAGGTTTCCCGTGCGGAAATAGGTGGGTGAGTTCGTATTCATTAATAGAATATTCAAAAAGTTATATAACAATAAAATCTTTAATGTATGAACTACCGCTTTTCTGAACTGGCCAGAAAGATAGCAATGTCTCTCTGCTTAGCAGCTGTGGTGGGAGGATTTACAGCATGTCATGACGACTACGACCTCGACGACCCCGGGAATTACCCGAGTTGGCTGGGGCAGAGTATCTATGATGAGCTCAAAAAGCCTAACCCCGATCATCTGACCGGTACTTTTACTAATTATCTGCGTCTCATCGACGACCTCGGCTACACCGAGACGCTCGAGAGAACAGGTTCTAAGACGGTTTTCCCCGCAAACGATGAGGCGTTCGCGCGTTTCTTCGCGAACAACAGTTGGGGCGTGAGCAAATATGAGGACTTGTCGGAAGCACAGAAGAAACTGTTGCTCTACAACTCCATGCTCGACAACGCCATCCTCGTGGAGATGCTGTCCAATGTTCCCGATGACCAGACCAACATCAGCTCGGGCATTGCCATGAAGCACCAGACGGGTGTGAACATCATCGACACCATCACCCATTTCTATGGCGCAACCCAGCTGCCCCGCAACAACAGCTATTGGGAGAAGTTCTACAACCGTGGCATTGACCTGGTCATGGATGCCACCCGTCCGATGATGGTTCACTTCACCGCTGAGCAGCTCACGGCCAACAACATCACGACCATGGGTGCCAACAGCGACTTTGCTGTGGTGACCGGTACGGAGTATGATGACCAAGCCAACACGGCTTACATCTTCCGCAACCGCATCATCAATCCGGACGTGACTTGTAAGAATGGTTACATCCATCAGATGGAAGACCTGATCGTGCCGCCGGGCAACCTCGCAGAGATGCTTCGCACCAATGGTGAGAGCAACATCTTCAGCCGTATGCTCGACCGCTTCAGCGCTCCCTTCTATAATGTGCAGGTGACCAACAACTACAACGACTGGGCGCTGGTCAATGGTTATGCCCTCAAGGACTCGGTCTTCGAGAAGCGCTATTTCAGCAGCCGTTCGCAAGGCGGAACCTCTTTGACCACCGATCCTGACGGCAAGACGCTGAGCTCCGATGAGTTGCTGCCGTTCGACCCGGGATGGAACCAGTATTATCCTGACCGTACCAACTCCCTGAGCGATGTGGCCGCCATGTTCGTGCCGACGGATGCTGCCATGAAGCAGTATTTCCTGCCGGGCGGTTCGGGCGCGTTCCTCATCGACCAGTATGGTGCCAAGCCCAACAATGAGGAGAACCTCATGGAGAACATCGACTCCATCCCCAAGAACATCGTGCAGGCTTTCGTTTCCATGCTGATGAAGCCGCAGTTCCTGTCAACCGTTCCCAGCAAGTTTGACAATGTGATGGACGACTCGCAGGATCCCCTGGGCATCACGCTTGGTGATCTCAACCGCACGGAGGATGGCAAGTATGACGTGAAGATTGCCAATAACGGTGTGGCCTACATGACCAACAAGGTCTTCGCCCCCAACCGCTATGTGGCCGTCTCCGCTCCCGCATTGCTGTCTGACAACATGCGTGTCATGAACTGGGGTATTCAGGACCAGTCCAACCTGAACCTGAACTTCTATGCCTACCTGCTCGCCATGGATGCCAACTATGCGTTCTTCATCCCGACGGACAAGGCGTTCGACGCCTACTATGTCGACCCGGTGTACCTCCGCCGTTCACCGCGTGTGCTCCACTTCTACTATCGCAAGGACCGTAGCCCCTACATCTTCTGCTCGGCATTCGATTATGATCCTTCGACCGGAACTGTAGGCAGAGACTCTACTTCTGTGTCTATCAGCAACTTCCGTTCGCAGTTCATCGATATCTTGAACACGCACACCGTCATCCTTGAGCCTGGTGAGAAGCTGGGCAGCAACCATTATTACAAGACCAAGAATGGTGGTGGCATCTATGTGTCGGGCGGTACTGTGGGTAGCACGGTGGCCGGTGGCTCGCAGATTGATGGTATCAACATCAATGGCGCGCAGAGCACGGTCATCCCCTCGGCTAAGATTACGAAGGTGTATAACCAGAAGAATGGTCAGTCTTTTGCACTTGACCATGTCGTCCAGATGCCGATGAAGTCGGTGTATTCTACATTGGCCAGCACGAGCCAGTTCTCCGAGTTCTACAATCTCTGCTCTGAGGATCGCGTGCAGCTCGGTCTCTTTGCCGGCATCAGCAACCGCACTTCCAACACGCAACCTATCGCTCCGATTCGCCAGTTCACCACCTTCATCGACGCAGGTGGCTATCATGGCCTGGATCAGGACGTTAGCTATTTCAGTGGATACAACTACACGGTCTACGCTCCCGACAATACTGCCATGAACAAGGCTTTCCAGCAGGGACTGCCTTCATGGGACAAGGTGCGCGAAGTGGCCGCACCGTGGCTTGATGAGGAGACGGGTGTGTACGAGGCTGACACCACCGAACAGTGTAAGCTGGCGCAGGCCAAGGTCTATGCGATGATTGAGACCATCAGCGATTTCATCCGTTATCATTTCCAGGACAATTCCGTCTATGCTGACAACAAGGTCGATGGTGGCGAATACTACACGGCCAACACCGACACGCTGGGCATCTCTACCAAGCTGACAGTGCTCGGCGGTAGCAACGGTGAGTTCAAGGTGCGCGACAACCGCGGACAGGAAGTGACCGTCAGCAATCGCACAGGACATGCTGTGAACCTGATGACTCGCGACTATGTGTTCAACAACACGGCTGCCAATGCCACGCAGTTGCTGTCTTCATCCTTTGCCGTGGTGCACGAGATCACTACCCCGCTCAATCCTAACGCTCACTCGGACCGCTATGACGGTCTGTGGAGCACGGCTGCTGCCAAGCGCAAACTCATTGGCCATCAGAAACTTGGACTGAAGAGGCTTGCAAGAATGTATAGGAAATAATGCACAAAAGAGATTATGAAAACAAATAATATCAAATATCTGCTTCTCGTGCTCTTTGCCATGGTGTCAACCTTCGCCATGGCCCAGGGTACGCGTGTCTCGGGTACCGTAAGCGATGCCATGGGACCCATCATGGGAGCGAACGTCACCGAGCGTGATGCCAACCAGCGTATCATCTCGGCTGTTGTGACCGATATCAATGGTAACTTCTCTATGGAGATCAAGAACACGGCCAACAAGCTGCAGGTCTCTTATGTGGGTTGCAAGACCGTGAAGTTGCCCATTGGCTCGAGAACTACCTTCGAGGTCACGCTGGAAGACCAGAATGTCATCAAGGAGGTGGTCGTCAAGGCCAAGAGAAAGTTCAGCAATGGTGGACTGGCCATTCCTGAGAATGAGGTCTCCATGGCTACACAGAACTTCAACATGGACGAGGTGGAGGGTCTGTCCTTCACGTCTGCCGATGAGGCTCTGCAGGGACAGATCGCCGGTCTGGACATTGTGGCCAACTCGGGTAACCTGGGTTCCGGTACCTCCATGCGTCTGCGTGGTGTCACCTCTATTAATGGTTCGGCTGAGCCGCTGATTGTGGTCGATGACCAGATCTTCGACAATCCCGATGCCAACTTTGACTTCACCAACGCCAATGAGGAGACTTATGCCTCTCTGCTCTCGGTGAACCCTTCTGATATCCAGAGCATCGACATCCTGAAGGATGCTGCCTCTACTGCCATCTGGGGTTCACGCGGTGCCAACGGTGTCATCTCCATCCATACCAAGCGTGGTAGCCGCGGTAACACACGCGTCGACTACTCGCTCCGTGTGCAGACGTCCTGGCAGCCAAAGGGTTACAACCTGCTGAATGGTGACGACTACACCATGATGCTCAAGGAGATGTACTACAACCCCAAGCAGAGTGCCACGGCCACTACCAATATCAATGAGATCAACTACAACCGCTCATGGGCTGAGTTTGAAAACTGGAACAACAACACCGACTGGGTGGATGCTGTGCAGCAGACGGGTGTCAGCCAGTATCACTACCTGACCATCACCGGTGGTGGTGAGAAGGCCAACTTCCGTATCTCTGCCGGTTATGACCATCAGAATGGTACCATCATCGAGCAGACGCTCGACCGTTTCTCAACGAAGCTGGCTCTCGACTACTTCGTGAGTGACCGTATCACGTTCCGTGTCACCTTCCCGTTGACCTATACCAACAACCACCGCAACTATGACGACAACATCCTCGGTCGCGCACAGAAGATGAGCCCGAACATGAGCATCTATCGTCAGGACGCACAGGGCAACAACACCAATGAGTATTACACCATGCTCCCGGGTGGTGCTTCCGGCGCCGGCTCCACGGTGGCTGGTACCTCTTCCTATGAGCTGCGTGACATCCGTAGCCTTGGTAACCCGGTGGCCATCGCACGCCAGGCTTGGCGTGACGAGAAGACTTACCGTATCTCGCCTGAGTTCCGTATTGACTATGACTTGCTCGGCACCGACGACTCCAAGACGCGCCTGCGCTACACGGGCTTGCTCTACATGGATCTCTACTCTTCGAGCACGCCTAAGTACTGGCCCGCTTCGCTGGTTATCCCGTCCTCTTTGAGTGATGCGGCATGGCAGGCAGGCAATTACAACCGCTACGAAAGTTACGATTACAACTCGCTGAACCTCAACACGAAGCACACGTTCACGTTCACGCCGCATTTCAAGAATGAGGACTGGTACCTGACGATGATGCTCCGCGGTGAGATGTCGGTCGGTAACAACAACAACCAGTCGGTCGTGTCTTACAACACGCCGAACGGCATCAACTCTTCCACCACCAACATCCGTCCCGGAAGCATGAGCACGGGCAATGGTGAGTGGCGCTCAATGTCGGCTCTTTACAGCGGTCACCTTTCTTATAAGGGTCGCTACGCCATGGACTTCTCGCTCCGTGCCGATGGTACTACCAAGTTTGGTGACTCCAAGAAGTGGGGTTACTTCCCTGGCTTGTCCGGTCGTTGGAACATCTCCGATGAGCCGTTCATGAAGTGGGCTCACTCATGGCTGTCGATGTTGTCCTTCCGTCCCTCTTGGGGTATCGTGGGTAACCAGCCGGGTTCTGAGTATCTGCAGTATGCCCGTTACGCCGTGAGTGGTGTCTATGGTCAGAACGACGCTGACGCATCGGCTTACCTTGAGGGCTTGCAGCTCAACAAGCTGCAGTGGGAGCGCACCACGCAGATCAACCTCGGTGGTGACTTCGGTTTCTTCAACGGTCTGATTGACGGTGACTTCAACTACTATTACAAGAAGACCCGCAACCTGCTGATGCGCAACGTGTCCATTCCTTCCTCTACCGGCTTCTCAAGCTTGGCTTACACCAATGTGGGTGACATGGAGAACAAGGGATGGGAGCTCAATGTACAGCTCAACAAGTTCGTGCGTATTGGCAAGTTCACGATGGATGCCAACTTCAATGTCTCGCAGAACTTCAACAAGATTCTTGATATGGACGAGAGTGTCCTTGAGAGCATCAACTCGGAGTGGGATGCCTCAAGCCGTGGCTCATACCTGAACCGTATCCAGGTCGGTAACCCGTTGGGTTCCATCTATGGCCTGCGCTACAAGGGTGTCTACCAGTACAGCTATGAGTACCTGGAGAACATGAAGGAGCGCAACGGATGGTCGACCGAGCAGTTCCGCGATTACATCAACAACGACTTCCTTGCCAAGGGCAAGACGGCTCCTATCGCCATCGACGACGAGGGGCACGTGCTGATGAACTCCAATGGCCTGCCCATCCGTCAGGTCTACAACTTCAATGACGGTAGCTCGACCTACAAGTTCCAGGGTGGTGACGCCATCTATGAGGATATCAACCATGATGGACAGATCAACTCGCTGGATATCGTCTACCTCGGCAACTCCAACCCGAAGTGGCAGGGTGGCTTTGGCTTCAAGTTCAATTATGGCGACTGGAGCCTGAAGACTTCGTTCACCTATCGTGCAGGCATCGATATCGTCAATTCCGCCAAGATGAGCCTCGAGGAGATGTTCAATGCTTACAACCAGAGCTCGGCTGTCAACTACCGTTGGCGCAAGAACGGTGATGTCACTACCATTCCGCGTGCCATGTACGACACGGGTTACAACTTCCTCGGCAGTGACCGCTATGTGGAGGACGCATCCTTTGTGCGTATGAGTTACGTGCAGTTGGTCTACAACTTCAACAAGAAGCTGCTCAAGAAGATGGGGCTCCGTCGTCTGCAGGTCAGCGTCTCTGGCCAGAACCTGCTCTGCTGGTCTAAATACAGCGGAACAGACCCCGAGCACTCTGCTGGCGCATGGGGTATCGCATACGATAGCTCACAGACCCCAAGAAGTAAGTCTGTGACCGTCAACCTTAATGTTGGTTTCTAAAACAGATATTCTTTATGAAAGTCAATAATATATTAAAAAAGGTAGTCCTCGGGACATGTGCCGTTCTCATGTTGGGATCGTGCAACGACTTCCTGACCATCTACCCCACGGATAAGACGGTTGGCAAGGACTTCTGGAAAAAGAAGGAGGATGTCGACCAGATGGTCACTGGTGCCTATTCCGCCATGACCTCTTATAACGTCATCGAACGTTCCATCGTTTGGGGCGCGTTCCGCTCGGACGAGTTGGTCAAGCGTACCAGCTTGTCCAACACCACCATGGACAATGTGCTGGCCATGAACCTGTTGCCCACAAACAGCTACAACTCTTGGAGCTCTTTCTATAACGTCATCAACCGTTGCAACATTGTGCTCAATCACGCTGAGGGTGTGATGGCCGAGGATCCGGAGTTCACGCAGGGCGACTATGAGACGGTACGTGGCCAAATGCTGGCCCTGCGCTCACTCTGCTATTTCTACCTCGTTCGCGCTTTCCGTGATGTGCCTTACACCACCCAGAGCTATGAGGACGATGACCAGCAGATGCAAGTGGCGCAGATGTGCCCCGATAGCGTGTTGAACTATTGCATCCAGGACCTGAAGGAGGCTGAAACCAAGGTGATGCGCTCAGGGGCTTACGGTAGCAGCAACTGGCGCAACCAGGGTTACTTCACGCGCGATGCCGTCTACGCCTTGCTCGCAGACATCTATCTCTGGAAGGCTTCCATGAACCACAGCCAGGAAGACTACGAGAACTGCGTTGTGTATGCCGACAAGCTCATCAACTCGAAGGATGAGTACCACCGCAACAACGCCTATGGCTCGGTTGGCGGTGCTGACAAGGACATCTATCATCTCGTTGACGGACGTATTGCTTTCTCAAGCATTTTCGGTAGCAACAACTCTTCCGAGAGCATCCTCGAGTGGCAGTTTGACGGTGACCGCAATTCCAATACGGCTTTGGAGAACTACTACGATATGTCTGGTTCTTCTTCCAACCACGATGCCAGTGGTATGGTGGAGGCGTCGCAAATCTTCAACTCGGTCAACGACGATGCCAACCAGCTTTCCGGCACGAAGGTCTATGCGAGCAAGAACGACCTGCGCTTCTGGAACAATGTCTATCTGGCCAACAGCTCTGAGGCGTTGCAACTGGAGATCCGCAAGTATGTCGACAAGACGGGTTCGAACATCTCTTCACCCGAAGGCAGAAATGTTGGTCTGGAGAAGAGCTCCAACAACTTCGACAACTATCAGCGCAACTGGATCGTGTATCGTCTCACCGATGTGATGCTCATGAAGGCAGAAGCCCAGGTACAGCTGGCCGCATCAGATTCTGACGCTGTGCTGCGCCAGGCTTTCGATCTCGTGCAGGTGGTCAACAAGCGTTCCATGACAACCAATGCCAAGGACACCTTGACCTATTCTGATTTCAACTCCAAGGCGAGCATGGAAGAGCTGGTGCTTGCCGAGCGCGAGCGTGAGCTCTGCTTCGAGGGTAAGCGTTGGTTCGATCTCGTGCGCTATGCGTATCGCCACATGGACGGTGTCAACAGCCGCCAGAAGATGGCTGATGTCTCGTCATGGCCGTCTCTGCCCAGAGCGTTCACGCGTGCCATCATCCGCAAGTATGACACGGGTGGTGACGCTGTGGCTTACAAGATGAAGTCGGAGCCTTTCCTGTACTGGCCTATCTTGAGAAGCGAGGTGCATGTCAACCGCTTGCTCAAGCAGAACCCGGTCTATTCGGACAATCAAACATCAAGTAAAAACTAAACACAATGAACACTTCACTATATCATAAGTTCGCATGCAGACTGGCTGCACTTTTGATGTTGCCTACGCTGCTTTTTGTGGCCAGCTGTAAGGAGGACATTGACGAGGGTAATCTCTATACCTTCAAGGGTGAGACGGTGGAGAGCTATCTCGCAAACCGTCCTGACTCTTTCAGCAATTTCAATTACATCCTCAAGAGGGCCGGCATGGACAAGATCCTGTCTGCCTACGGTACTTACACCTGCTTCGCGCCGACCAACGATGCCGTGACCGCTTATGTGGACAGTCTCTATGACGACACGTCGGCAAAGATTGAGCACAACGGCATGACGGAGCGAAGCCTGGAGGGCCTGAGCGATTCACTCTGCAATGATATCGCTAAGTTTCACCTGGCGTCTTCAGAGGTGATGGCCATCAACATGCAGAATGGCATGACCATACGCACCATGTTGGGCCGTGACGTGAACACCAGCATCGACTCTGTGTCGGGCAACACGTTGGTCAACGCCTACTCGCTCATCACCAAGATGGACAACGAGGTGGAGAATGGTGTCGTGCATGTCATCGACAATGTGATCCGCCGCAGTAACCTGCTGGTCACGGGTGAGATGAGCTCTCATCCTGACTTGTTCACCATTTGGAAAGCGGCCATAGACTTGACGGGCCTCGAGGACTCGCTTTCTGACATCGAGCGCAATGTGACCGTTCCTTCGAATGCGGCCACGTACAAGTTCTATTGCCCGGAGAAAGCAATCTTGGGTTACACCATCTTCGCTGAGACCGACGAGGTGCTGAGGGAGAATGGCATCAACAACCTGCAGGATCTCATCAGCTATGCCAACAGCATCTATGAGCACTGTGCCGACGCCGGTTCAGGTTGGTATGACTACTATCGTGACAAGGGTGTCCGCGTGAGCACGGGTGATGACTACCAGAGCCCCTACAACTGCTTGAACATGTTCCTTCGCTATCATGTGGTGAAGTGCCGTGTGCCTTACAGCAAGCTGGTCACCAGTTACAATGAGGTGAACAGCGTTCCCTTGTACGACTATTTTGAGACCATGCTGCCGATGACGATGATCAAGACCCTGCGCTCGGCCAAGGCTGGCGCTGGCAAGATCTTCCTCAACCGTTATGAGGCCAATAACACCATGACTGACCAGGTTGCCAGTCTCGGTTCCACGAGTATGCACCAGGTGGTCAATGGCCATGCTGGCATCGAGGTCCAGAAGGATAATATCCAGGCGCTGAACGGTTACATCCATCCCATCAACGGCATGTTGACCTATGAGGAGTGGGTGCCCAAGGGTGTGCTCAACGAGCGTATCCGCATGGACTTCTGTGCCCTCATCCCAGAGATGATGTCGGCTTCGTTGCGTTGTCCTACTTACGCTGAGGTGAAGGCGCTGAACAACGGCGTGTCTGGTTCGGATGGTAACTTGAACGGAGATTACGTTCGCATCCCGACTGACTTCTCGCCTGAGCACTTGATGCTTTACAATGGTGAGAACACACGTCTGCTTTATCTTCCTGCCTCTACCAACTGGTTCAACTATGAGGGCGATGAGTTCAACGGTAAGGGCACTTACGATGTGGCCTTCCGTCTGCCGCCAGTTCCTTCGGATGGTGTGTATGAGATTCGCTTGGGTCTCTCGACCAACAGCAACCGTGGTATGTATCAGTTCTACCTGGGTGAAGGCACCAACAACCGCACGAAGATGGAAGCGCTTGACATTCCGGTGGACGAGCGTATCGCTATCTCCTCGAACCAGGATGGTACGCCTGACGTGACCACGGGTTGGTGTCTCTACACGCTTCTTGAGGACCTGGGTGTCGAGTCTGACAAGTCCATGCGTAACCTCGGATGGATGCGCGGACCGCTCTACTTCACAACGAAGGCTGGTACGACCCCGATGCGTGCGCTGACCAACAACGTCCGTCGTATTGTCACGCGTCATAATCTGAAGCAAGGTGACAACTGGCTCCGCATCAAGTCGGTGCTGGAGGGCGACCAGTGGCAACCTTATCTTGACTATATCGAGATTGTTCCGGCATACGTTTACAACAACTCCCGTTACTTGGAGGATATGTATTAAACCGCCTCAAAAACATAACTGATGAAAAATAACAAAATATACAGAAATGCGGCAGTAGCCATGGCCTTCCTTGCAGCGGGGGCCATGACCACGGCTTGCTCTGACTGGGACGACCACTATGACAACAATGGTGTCACGGGTTCGGCCTCAGAGACCATTTGGGAGAACATCAAGGCCAACGCCAATCTCTCCCAGTTTGCCGACCTCATCCACAAGGCTGGATATGAGGATGTCATCAACACCACGCAGACCTACACCGTATGGGCACCGCTCAATGGCACATTCAACTATGACTCGCTGAGCGCACTGCCGGTCAGTAACCTCAAGGAGTATTTCGCCAAAAACCACGTGGCTCGTTTCAACTTCCCTGCCACGGGATCCATCAATGAGCTGGTGACAATGCTCAACAAGAAGATGATGCCCTTTGTGGGTAACGGTACTTACACCTTCAATGGGGTGGAGCTGGTCACTCCCAATGTGCCTTCCTCCAATGGTGTGCTGCATGTCACCAATGGCATGGCCAATTACAGGGCCAACCTGTTTGAGAGCCTCGACTCTGTAGCTTATCCCATCGACTCCATCAGCCGTTACTTCCACAGCTATGACCGCAAGGTACTTGACGTGTCCAACAGTGTGAAGGGGCCGGTGGTGGATGGTCGTATCACCTATCTTGACTCGGTGTTTGTGGAGAGCAATTCGCTCATCTACCTGCACAATGCCTTGATCAATCGCGAGGACTCCAGCTACAGCATGATTGTGCCGACCAATGAGGCTTGGCAGAAGGCTTACGAGCAGGTCAAGAAGCTCTACAACTACAAACCGTTCACCTATGTCAAGGAGGTTCCCGCAACCAACTTGAATAAGGCTACGGAAGCAGAAAACTATGATAATGGCTCTCGTGACCTTGACTTCTCCTTGCTCAACGACTCCGTCATCCACTTCGTGATCGCCAAGGACTTGTTTGTCAACAATAACTTGTACCATAACAAGGTGCTGAAGGAGTTGCAGACGGGCGAGAACCTGCAGACCGACTCCATCGTCACCACGAGGGGTAACATCTATTATGGCGACGACGCGACGGCTCTGTTCCAAGGTGCCAAGCGCATTGACAAGAGTAATGGCAGCATGTGGCTGACCGACTCCCTGCGCATGCGTCCTTGGATTGCCTGGAACCCCATCATCAAGGTTCAGGGCGAGTATGGTGTGGCCAAGTCTTACAACACCAGCGCCACCACGCGCAACTCGGTCACAAAGGCTGAGCAGAATCCTGACATCCAGGGAACGGTATCGAATGGCTCTTATCTGACCGTAACGCCGTTGTCTGCCGCTTCCAACCCTGAGGCTATCTTCTATCTGCCCGAGGTGCGCTCTACCGAGTATGCTGTGTATATCTGCTTTGTCCCGGAGAACATCAACAAGAACACCTATGTGGAGAATGTTCGCCCGAATCGTGTGCAGGTGACCATGGGTTACAATGACTTGAATGGCAAACCGCAGGAAAAACGCCTGTCAACAGCCACGTTCGAGAATGACATTCACAAGGTGGATACGGTTTATGTGGGCGACTTCTCGTTCCCGATCTGCTATTATGGAACAGGTCTCAGCACCAGCACGCAGAAAGAGTATGCTCCTTACTTGCGCATCAACAGCCGTGCCACGGGTACTGCTGCGGCGAGTAAGAACGACCGTACCCTCCGTATCGACTTCATCATGCTGGTACCGAAGGAACTCGACACATATCTGAAGGAACATCCGGGTTATAAGTATCAGCATGACCTCGACTAAGTCTCACTTTTAAATCTGAATGAAAATGAAAAGAAACCATATTCTTTGCTTGAGCATTCTTCTTGCTGCCGCATCGGGCATGCCCGCCATGGCGCAGGATGATGCCACTTCTGGCGATGGAACTGAGACGGTCGTGGTCAAGAAGAAGGCCCCCGTCGTCAGAAAAGACAAGTATCCCATGATGGAAGTCAAGGGTACTGTCATCGACGCTGCAACGGGACTGCCCTTGGCTGGTGTCCAGGTGCAGACACTCAACGACATCCATTATACGGCCATGACCAATGACAAGGGTGAGTTCACCATCAAGGTGCCTACCTTTGCCACGGCCCTTTATGTCCACACGCCACAGTATCTCAGTCAGCAGGTGCCTGTCAGCCAGGATGGTGTGAAGGTGAAGATGCTGGCCGATCGTTTCAAGACGATGTACGGCACTTCTACCGACATCCTTGCAGACCGTACAATGACGGTCAACCATACCACCTCGCAAAGTGTGGATATGGATGTGGAGAACGCGTTGGGCGCGGATGTGCGCGCCATCTCGCGCAACGGAGGACCTGGCTACGGAGCAGCCATGTTCATACGAGGCATCAACTCGCTCAACGCCAATGCACAGCCGCTCTTTGTGGTCGATGGCATTGTGCGTGACATGATGCCGACCCGCAACATGATACACTACGGCGATTACAACAACCTCCTGCTCAACATCAATCCCGACGACATCGACAAGGTGCAGGTCCTGAAAAACGGTACGGCGCTCTATGGTGCCAAGGGTGGCAATGGTGTCATCCTCATCACCACCAAGCGCGGACACTCCATGGCAACACGCATCGATGCCAACATCGGACTGGGGGTCACCACGGTGCCTCAGCTGCCCGACATGATGAATGCTTCGGAGTATCGCCTCTATGCCTCGGAGATGCTCGGTACCTATCCCAACATCAACAACAAGATTACGCCTGATCACATCGGCTTCTTGATTGACGATCCTACGAGCTACTATTATAATATGTACCATAACAACACCGATTGGACGAAGGAGGTGTACCACACGGCCATGACGCAGAACTACTCCATCAATGTGCAGGGTGGTGATAACATTGGTATGTATAACCTCTCGCTCGGCTATACCGATGCGCAGAGCACTGCTCGCAAGAACGGCTTCAACCGCTTGAATGTCCGCTTCAACACGGACATCAATGTCATCCGCCACCTCACTACGCGTTTTGACATGGCCTTTGCGAAGATCAACCGCAACGTGTTTGACAATGGTGCTGCCGAGGACTTGACAACGGCTCCCGTTTCTTCTCCTACGTTCCTGGGACTGATCAAGTCGCCCATCTTGAGTCCTTACACGTACAACAGCAATGGTACCCTGTCTAACACGCTGGCGCCCGCAGACAACTTCCTGACGGGTATCGACGAGAACCTGACGCTGGGTAATCCCACCGCTCTCTTGGCCAATGGCGATGCCATCAACAAGAATCGCGTGGAAAACACCCAGTTCTATGCTGTCATCGCACCGACCTATGAGTTCAGCAAGAGCTTGAAGTTGACCGAGACGTTCAACTACACGCTTGACCGTATCTCGCAGCGCTACTACCGTCCTATCAACGGCATGCCTACCTTCCTGATTGAGGGACTGGGACGCGTGCAGAACATGAGTAAGTCGGCTTTTGCCAAGCAGACCAGCATCATGAGCGACACGCGGCTGCAGTGGACCAAGCAGTTCGGTGCCCATTTCCTTGACATCTATGGTGGTTTCCGCTATACGTCATTTGCTTACGACACCAACGATCCTACTGGTCAGTACTCAACGGGTGGTAGCGACAAGCAGCCGAACATCTCGGCCAACATGACATACACGGAGGCTACCGGTGTGGATGACACATGGAAGTCGGCTTCGTGGTACGCCAATGTTGACTACAACTACCGCAACCGTTACTTTGTCAATGCAACGCTGACCGCTGAGACCAGCAGCCGCTTTGGCGAGAACTCTGAGGGCCTTGGACTCTTCGGAGTGAAGTGGGGCATCTTCCCCAGCATCCAGTTGGGGTGGAACATGACCAATGAGTCTTGGTTCCCGAAGAACTCGTTCGTCAACTATCTGTTGCTCCGCGCCGGCTATGACATCAGCGGTAACGACGACATCAGCAACTATGCCGCACGTACCTCTTTCACCGTCGGAACTTACCTCAACCGTGCCAACTATGCACAGCTCACCAACATCGGTAACGACAAGATTACGTATGAGAAAACCGGCAAGTTCAACGTGGGCTTCCAGTCGTATCTTTTCGACAACCGTATCGGCCTGAGCTTCGACTTCTACAAGAATCACACCAGCAACCTCCTCACGCTGAAGACCTTCGACAATCCTGTCGCCGGTATCAACAACTATTGGAGTAATGGCGGTTCGCTCGACAACACAGGTTTCGAGGTGGCACTCAGCGGTAAGCCCGTTGTCACCAAGAACTTCAATGTGGAGCTGGGAGCAAGCCTCGGACACTACAGCAACAAAATCAAGTCGTTGCCTAACGATACCAAGATGTGGCTTGACGGCAAGCAGAATGCTTCTGGTTTCACCTCAAGCATCTATGGCACAGACAACGTCGCCACCATCATCGGCCAGTCTGTCGGCGTGTTCTACGGCTACAAGACTGCAGGCGTGTTCTCCAGCGATGCTGAGGCCAAGGCTGCAGGCAAGGATGGCTATCTCTACATGGTCGACGCCACGGGTGCCAAGCAGAACTTTACCGCTGGTGACGTGCACTTCGTGGACCTCAACGGTGACGGACAGATCAGCGAGGCCGACAAGACCATCATCGGCAATCCCAATCCGGACATCTATGGCAACATCTTTGCCAATGTCACTTGGAAGAACTTCACACTGAGCCTGGGCTTCAACTACAGTCTCGGTAACGATGTGTTCAACTACCAGCGCTCTTTGCTCGAGGGCGAGAGCAACTTCTGGAACCAGACAACGGCTGTCAACAACCGCTGGCGCTACGAGGGACAGAAGACCGACATGCCTCGTTTGAGCTACAACGACGCCATGGGCAACAGCCGTTTCAGCGACCGTTGGATTGAGGACGGAAGCTATCTCCGCCTGAAGACGCTGAACCTCACCTACAAGGTGCCTGTCAACCTCTCTTGGCTGCAGGGACTCAGCATCTGGGCACAGGCCGACAACCTCTTCACACTCACCCATTACCTGGGTGGTGATCCTGAGTTCTCCGCTGCCAATGGTGTGCTCTATCAGGGCATCGACCCGGGTAACGTGGCGCTGAGCCGTACGTTCACTTTCGGTCTCCGCATCAACCTGTAACTCCATGAACAAAAAAGATTTCATCACAATGAAAACATTCAATCATACATTCAGATTTAAGGGGTTGGGCTTGGCCTTGCTTCCTGTCTATCTCTGTGCAGCGGTGCTTCTCTCCAGCTGTCAGGACATGATGGAGACGGATTCCAACAGGCAGATCTTCAACCCTGCCCTTGACCAGAAGACTGACTCCATCTTCTACACCCTGGGCATACTCAAGGGTGTGCAGCAGGCCATCGACCAGTATGTGCTCGTCGGTGAGATGCGTGGCGACCTGACCACCACCAATCAATACACGGAGACCGCCTTGCGCCAGCTCTACAACTTCTCGTATGACGGCACCAACAAGTACGATTCTGCCTATGTGTGGTATCGGGTCATCAACAACTGCAACTACTATGTAGCGCACCGCGACACCACGCTGATGACCGGTTCGCGCTATGTGGCCCGCAGTGAGTATGCGCAGGCACTCAGCATTCGCGCTTGGGCTTACATGCAACTCGCCAAGACTTATGGCACCGTGCCGTTCTTCACTTATCCTATCACGTCTATCTCTGAAGCTGAGTTGGCTTCAAAGGGTGAGAAGAAGGATCTGAAAGGCATCGTTGACGCGTTGGCTCCTGAACTGCAGAAGTTCTCTGGCATCACGGTTCCGACTTACGGAACGATTGATGCCGGCAAGACAAATGCGGGCGATCAGAAAAATGTCGCTACCAAGCAGACGATGTTCCCGGTGGACTTGGTGCTGGGTGACATGTATCTGGAGACCAACCAGTATGAGAAGGCTGCCAAGAGCTACTGGACTTACATCCGTGACAACAGGCTTACTACCCAAAAGATCTTGAGCACTCCGAATCGCTGGTATACTTTCCCCAACAATGAGACTTTCCCCAGCGATATGTCGGGTTCCTATTCTTACTCGAGCTCCTGGAGCTCTTGTTTCAGCATTTCCAGCCCCAAGGATGTCATCACTTATGTGCCGATGGGTGTCAACAAGATTCGTGGTACTGTAACCAACCTGCCGAAGCTCTTCGGCTGGGATTATTACACGACCTCGGTCGACACAACTGCCATCAACAATGGTACAGGATCTTATAACGCTGCCACGCAGTATGTGCTTGAGCGCCAGATTGACCCTTCACCGGTCTATCTGAATCTTGCCAACAGTCAGCTGTATTATTATCAGCCCCAGGGCTCCAAAGACAACACGGTGTCTTCCGTCCGTTTGGGCGACATGCGCCGTCAGAGCACCTTGCAGTCTGTCACCAAGACTGACTCTACGTTCTTCCTCATGACCAAGTATGAGGGCGGCAACATCAATATCTACCGTACGGGTGTCATCTATCTGCGCTTGGCTGAAGCCCTCAACCGCATGGGCTATCCCGATGCTGCTTTTGCCATCCTGAAGGATGGCCTCGGCGACGGCCAGCTGGCAATGGAGGAGTACACCACGGACACCTTGGGCAATTATGTCTCAGGTTATGTACGTGACACGACCTACACCATGCTCGAGACCACGGTGCCCTTCCTGTCAGAGGCTTACTACTCTTATTTCTCACGCTCGTTGAGCTCTACAAGCATGAGTTCCTACAGCTACAACTACGGCATCCATTCTCGTGGCTGTGGCGAGGCGGTCGAAGGACCTTATTCAGGCTATCAGTATGCTACTGAGATACTGAACAAGCGCAGACAACTTGGCAACTATGACGGCGAGGCTATCGACAGCACGTTCCTCTATGGTCCTGCCGCCATCGATGCCGTTGAGGATCTCATCTGTGACGAGTATGCTCTTGAGGCTGCTTTCGAGGGAAGCCGTTTTGGAGACTTGACGCGCATTGCACGCCATAAGAACGCTGCTGAGTTTGGCGGTGCTAACTATGGTGGCCAGTGGTTGGCTGAGAAGCTTGCCTTCAAGCATCCTGCCATTGACCTCACGCAAGAGAAGAACTGGTTTATGCCTTACAGGTAAGGCTACTGCTTTATTGGCCGAAGGTTAACCCTTCACGCGAACTTGTCCCCATCAGCCGTGACTGATGGGGACATTTTCGTCTCGACTTTTTGTCTCTATTTACGCATTTCTTCTCCAAACTTGGTAAGTAACCATCCGAAATGAGCC
>DJOV01000019.1:0-4950 GCA_002437285.1 Prevotella sp. UBA6429
CCCTTTATCATGTCGCGATTAACGCTTAATCGCATCGCGATAAAGGGTATATCGCAACATAAAACCCCCTTTATCGCAAAATTACCCCACGCAAATCGTGGCGCGACCGACCAAAAACGCCATTTTCGCGTTCTATTTCATCGGCCGTCCGTGACAAACTTTTGCACCAAAAACATTGACAAACCGTGCGGAGCGGGATGCATCGTGGCAAGCGGACGGGGCGGCAAGAAGGGCGGGCTCCATCTTTCGTTCTCTCGCCATGGCATAGCTGAAGCAGGCAGCGCTCTGCTCGTTTTTCTTAGCGAAAACAGGCTTGGCTCATTGCCGATTCCGCCCCCAACAACACGAAATGTGGTGGCGCGATGAAAATATAAGGGGTAAATGATGGGCAGTCTGCGGATTTATTTGTATTTTTGCTCAGATATCACACAAAAACCCATTATGATGCATCGTTTAAGAACCACTTTGCTACTGCTCTTCTGCCTGGCCTTTGCCATGGCCGCTCATGCAGCCACCCCAGACCGTGAGGTCTTCCACGTTGACAACCCCGACTATAAGCTCAGCCCGTACACGGGCATGACACGCCAGCACTGGATCGAGGCGGGCGAATACCTGCTCAAGGGAGCTTTCAGTTACATTCACTGCCTTGACGACCAGATGTATTTCCCCAAGGAACTGGAGAAGACCTATCCCCGCAACGAGGGCCAGATACCTGTGGCCAAGATTGAGGGACTGGCGCGCACGCTCTTCATTGCCGCACCGCTGCTGAAGGACAATCCTGACCTCACCCTCCATGGCATTCGTGTGGCCGACTACTACCGACACCAGTTGGTCAGCCTCTGCGACCCCAACAGTCGCAGCTACATCGCACACCGCACGGGCGGGCCCAGCCAGACGTTGCTGGAGCTGGGATCGCTCTGCATCTCGATGAAGGGAGCGCAGCAGGTGCTCTGGGACCCCTTGACCAAGGAGCAGAAGGACGCGCTGGCCTCGCTCATGCTCAGCTATGGCGAGGGCCCGACCATCGGATCCAACTGGATGTTCTTCAACGTCTACATCCTCAGCTTCTTCAAGGACCAAGGCTATAAGGTCAATGAGGGAAAGCTCACCGACTGGCTCCACAAGTTGCTCGACCGCTACCGTGGCGAAGGATGGTACAACGATGCGCCGGCCTACGACTACTACAGCATGTGGGCCTACCAGAGCTACGGACCCCTGTGGGCCGAGATGTTCGGCAACCGCATGTACCCTGACATCGCCAAGCAGTTTATCGACCATGAGCACGACCTCGTGGCCAACTATCCTTATATGTTCGCGCGCGACGGGCGCATGAACATGTGGGGACGAAGCATCTGCTACCGCTTCGCCGCCGTCACGCCGCTGCCCCTGCTCGAGTATGCGGGCTTCAGCGATGTCAACTACGGCTGGATGCGCCACATCGCTTCCGCCTCGCTCCTCCAGTTCCTCACCCATCCCGACTTCCTTGAGAACGGCATACCCACCATGGGCTTCTACGGGCCCTTCGCGCCCGCCGTGCAGATCTATAGCTGCCGAGGCAGCGTGTTCTGGATAGGAAAGGCCTTCCTCGGCCTGCTCCTGCCCAAGGACTCCAAGTACTGGACAGCCACCGAGAACGAGGGACCCTGGAAGGATGAACTGCAGAAGGGCAAGGTCTACAACAAGTTCCAGCCCGCCTCCACACTGCTCATCACCAACTATCCCAACTGCGGAGGATCGGAGGTGCGCTCCTGGTGCCACGAGACGGTGGCAGGCGACTGGCAGAAGTTCCGTAGCTCCGAAAACTACAACAAGTTGGCTTACAACACCGAGTTCCCCTGGATGGCCGACGGCAAGAAGGGAGAGATCTCGATGAACTATGGCACCCTGAACCAGAAGGGCGAGTGGGAGGTGCTGCGCCTCTACACCTTCCGCGACTTCAAGGACGGCATCTACCGCCGCGACGCCGTGCTTGAGACCGACACCAACGTGCGCTATCAGCTTGCCGACATCACCTTGCCTGACGGCATCCTGCGCGTGGACCGTGTGACCGTGGACAAGCCCGCCGACATCACACTCGGCCACTACTCGCTGGCCCAGCAAGGCAACGACCTGCCCGCCGTGGCGGAGCGCACCGTGGGCGGCAAGGCGGTGAAGACCGTCAGCAACGGCACCTATACGCTTGCCATGGTGCCCCTCTACGGATGGGACCAGGCGGCCGACGTGATCTTCCCCAAGGGGCTGAACCCCGTGTCGCGCACCTGCGCACTGCCCACGCTGCGCCAGCATGTCGAGGGCGCGCGCATCCTCGTCACCCTGCAACTCTGGAAGAAGGACAAGCCCTTCGCCGACCGGGAGCTGCAGCCCGTGAAGTCGGTCAAGGTGTCCAAAGACCAGAAGACCGTCACCGTGACGCTTGCCACGGGTGGGAAGAAGGTCGTGAGGTTCTGATGACCGGATATCGGAATGACAACACATAAGGGGCGGCTGCGACACCACTCGCAGCCGCCCCAAACGAAAACATACCATCACATATGAAAGTAATCGATTTCAGCAAGACGCATTCCATCATCAACAAGTACATGGCGGAGATGCGCGACAAGGACTACCAGCACAATCGCCTGCTCTTCCGCAACAACATCATGCGGGTGGGTGAGCTCATCGCCTACGAACTGAGCAAGACACTCGACTATGAGGAGCGCGACGTCGTGACACCGCTCGGCACGGCACGTGTCAGCGTGCCCACCGACCGCCTGGTGCTCGGCACCATCTTCCGCGCAGGACTGCCCTTCCACCAGGGATTCCTCAACATCTTCGACCATGCCGCCAATGCCTTCGTCAGTGCCTATCGCGAGTACACCGATGAGGCGCACACCAAGGTGGGCATCCATGTGGAATATCTCGCCACGCCCAGTCTCGACGGTGCCACCCTGCTCATCGTCGACCCCATGCTGGCAACGGGAGGATCCATGGAGATGGGCTACAAGGCACTGCTCACCAAGGGAACACCGCGCAAGGTGCATGTGGTATGCGTCATCGCCACACCGCAGGGCATCGACCACATCGCCAAGACCTTCCCCGAGGACACCACCATCTGGTGTGCGGCAGTGGACCCGGCGCTCAATGAGCACCAGTATATCGTGCCTGGCTTCGGTGACGCTGGCGACCTCTGCTACGGTGACAAGATCTGACACCCGAAAGTTACGTCTCTGTTACATTCGCCAACACTCTTGAAACATGGTGTAAAGCCGCATCGGGCAAAAAGCGGTAACTTTGTCCAGCGTGCGTGAGAGGCCAACCATCCCGCTCGCGCACCCTATGGAATCATGATCAAAAATCAACTGCTGACATTGCTCCTGCTCGTGGCTTCACTGCTGCCAGCGCAGGCCATCCAGGTGAAGAACCCGTTCATCTGGGCGGACACGCCTGACCCGGATATCATCCGCGTGGGCGACTACTATTACCTCGTCACCACCACCATGCACCTCTTCCCCGGAGGACCCGTCATGCGAAGCCGTGACCTCGCCCACTGGGAGGTGGTGTCGTATCTCTTCGACGCCATCCACGACACGCCCAGGTATGACCTCCAGGGCGGCACCGTCTATGGGCGCGGCCAGTGGGCCACCTCGCTGAGGTACCACAATGGCACCTTCTGGGCGCTCTTCGTGGCCAACGACGAGCCGCACCGCTCCATGGTCTTCCGCACCACCGATCCTGCCAAGGGCTGGACGCTGCACAGCAGGCTGCCGGCCTACCACGACGCGTCGCTCTTCTTCGACGATGACGGACGCGTCTATGTCTTCTCCGGCAGCGGCGACATCTCGCTCGTCGAGCTCAAGCCTGACCTGTCGGGCGAGAAACCCGGAGGGGTGAAGAAGAAACTGGTGCTCCATGGCAAGCCGGACGGACTGCACGAGGGGAGCCGCGTGGTGAAGCACGACGGCATGTACTATCTTCTCTGCATCTCATGGCCCAGTACGGGCCGACAGGAGATAGCTTATCGCAGCCGAAACATCGAGGGACCTTATGACTCGAAGGTCATCCTCAAGAGCGATTTCGGTGGGTTCCCGCTCGCGGGGCAGGGGACTATCGTCGACGGCAAGCACGGTGAGTGGTATGGCGTGATGTTCCAGGACAGAGGGGGCATAGGGCGGGTGCTCACGCTGGAGCCTTGCTCGTGGATTGACGGTTGGCCCATGCTCGGCACGCTGGGCAACGGACGCATACCCGACACCGTGGAGCTCGACGGCCAATGTGCCTGCCACAGCACGCCGGCGCTGGCATCAATAGAGAAAGACTACCAGTGGAACCACAACTTCATCCCCGGTGACATCACTACGGCATCGGGCAGTATCACAAGGCCTGGACGCTGGGTGAAACTTACCGCGTCGGTGCTGGCCCACAACATCTTCGATGCCCGCAACACGCTGACGTGGCGCACGTGGGGACCCACCTGCTCGGACACGATCTGCCTGGATGTGCGGCAGATGAGGGATGGTGACTGCGCGGGCCTGTCGGCCTTCAATGGCGATGCGGGTGTGCTCACCATTCAGCGCAAGGGGGCGGCTTTCTCGCTGGTCATGACCGAGGAGAATGTGCGGCTGGACCCGGCCACCAAGGCCATCACGCGTGTCGACAACAAGGTGGTGGAGCGTGTCAGCTTGCCCAAGCGTGCACTTGGCAAGGTGTGGCTCCGCATGGATGGTGACTTCAATCCCGGACGTGACGCCGCCAACTTCTACTACAGCCTCGACGGCAAGACCTTCCGCCACATCGGCACCACTGATTACAAAATGCGTTTCGATTATCTCCGCCTCTTCATGGGCACGCGCTACGCCGCTTTCTATTATCCCACGAAGAACAAGGGTGGACACGTGACCATCAGTCTCTCGCCCGACAACAACAAGTGAAGGCGCCGGTAGGCGCCCCCTGTCCAAGTCAAGGCACGGGTTG
>DJOV01000019.1:5012-9366 GCA_002437285.1 Prevotella sp. UBA6429
CAACCCGTGCCTTGACTTGGACCTATGCTTGACAGGGAGTCTCCAAAGGGAGCCTGGGACTTTGTGCCTTGTGCTCACCCGGAATGTGTGGCCCTCTCGCTGGCTGCTGAAGACGCCTGCATTGTCCCCTTGTTTCTTATCTCTTCCATCTTGGAAAGAACAAAAAAAATCGGTTGTCTCACGACAACCGATTTCAAAAACAAACTACTTAAAAACTAATCTACTAAAACAAATCAAATTATTTTTGCCTTGCTGTTCCTGTTATCGCAACTGTAACAACAATGATGCAAAGATAATGGGTTATTCGCTAACATGCAAATTATTTTCCATAAAAAATGAGACAAGTTGACAATTGATGCCAATGGATGCCAAGCGTAGTCGTCAGCACCCAATTGAAGCCAACCGATGCCAAATCCATGTCGTTACGACAATGTAATAAGACAATAGAGAAGGTACTGCAAATCAATAGCGATGACACTGCCACGGGAGGTGCGGTCGTTGCGGTGGCATACAATAAGAAAAGGGTAGGAAGCATCGGCTTCCTACCCTTTCTTGTTGGTATGTGAGGTGGATGTGGCTTTCGCCGCATTACCCTTTCAGTAGTGGCTTACATCATGCCGGGCTGGGCGGCTGGCATGGCGGGCTTCTCCTCGGGCTTGTCCACGATGAGACACTCTGTGGTGAGGAACATGCCGGCGATGGAAGCGGCATTCTCAAGAGCCACGCGCTCCACCTTGGCAGGATCAATCACACCCTTGACGCGAAGGTCCTCATAGGTGTCTGTGCGGGCGTTGTAACCGAAGTCGCCTTCGCCCTGGCGCACCTTGTCGACTACCACGGCACCCTCGCCGCCGGCGTTGCTGACAATCTGACGCAGAGGCTCCTCGATGGCACGGCGCACGATGTTGATGCCCGTCTGCTCATCGGCGTTCTCGCCCTTGAGCTCCTCAAGCTCCTTCTGTGCGCGGATGTAGGTGGTGCCGCCACCGACGACCACGCCTTCCTCCATGGCTGCGCGCGTGGCGCAGAGGGCGTCGTCCACACGGTCCTTCTTCTCCTTCATCTCAACCTCGCTGTTGGCACCCACGTAGAGCACGGCAACGCCGCCTGCGAGCTTGGCCAAGCGCTCCTGCAGCTTCTCCTTGTCGTAGCTGCTCTTGGTGTTGGCAATCTCGTTCTTGATCTGCTGCACACGCTCCTTGATGTTCTCCTTGTCGCCAGCGCCGCCGACGATGGTGGTGTTCTCCTTGTCGACAGTCACCTTCTTGGCTGTGCCGAGCATTTCCAGCGTGGCCTGTTCGAGCTTCAAGCCCTTCTCCTCGCTGATCACCACACCGCCTGTGAGCACTGCGATGTCCTCAAGCATGGCCTTGCGACGGTCACCGAAGCCTGGAGCCTTGACGGCGCAAATCTTCAATCCGCCACGCAGACGGTTGACCACCAGTGTGGTGAGAGCCTCAGAGTCGACATCCTCAGCGATGACAAGCAGGGGGCGTCCGCTCTCGGCGGCGGGCTGCAGGATCGGCAAGAACTCCTTGAGGTTGGAAATCTTCTTGTCGTAGAGCAGGATGTAGGGATCGTCCATGACGCACTCCATCTTGTCGGTGTCGGTCACGAAGTAACCGCTCAGGTAGCCTCGGTCAAACTGCATGCCCTCGGTGACACCGATGGTGGTCTCGCGGGTCTTGCTGTCCTCAACGGTGATCACACCGTCCTTCGACACCTTGCGCATGGCATCGGCCAGCAGCTTGCCGATCTCGGGATCGTTGTTGGCGCTGACAGTAGCCACTTGCTCAATCTTGTCGTAGTTGTCGCCCACCTGCTCGGCATTGGCCTTGATATAGTCGACCACCTTGCTGACGGCCTTGTCAATGCCACGCTTGAGGTCCATGGGGTTGGCACCTGCGGTGACGTTCTTCAAGCCCTCGTTGACGATGGCCTGCGTGAGGATGGTAGCTGTGGTGGTGCCGTCGCCAGCATCATCGCCTGTCTTGGAGGCAACGCTCTTGACGAGCTGTGCACCCGTGTTCTCAAACTTGTCCTCGAGCTCCACTTCCTTGGCCACTGACACACCGTCCTTGGTGATGACGGGAGCGCCAAACTTCTTCTCGATGACCACGTTGCGGCCCTTCGGACCGAGGGTCACCTTCACAGCGTTAGCGAGCTGGTCGACACCCTGCTTCAGCAGGTCGCGTGCCTCTGTATTGTATTTGATAATCTTTGCCATAATTGATTCAGATATTTAATGGGTTGTTATATTATAAATGTAGGTGCTTCCTCCTCTCATTGCCATGTGGGGAGATTAGTCCTCAACCACGGCGAGCACGTCGCTCTGGCGCATCATGAGGTACTTCTCGCCCTCATTCTCGAGCTCTGTGCCTGCATACTTGCCATAGAGCACAGTGTCACCCTCCTTCAGCACCATGGGATCGTCCTTGGTGCCCTGGCCGACGGCAATCACCTTGCCACGCTGTGGCTTCTCCTTGGCGGTGTCAGGGATAATGATTCCACCTACTTTTTCTTCAGCTGGTGCGGCCTGCACCAGCACTCTGTCTGCTAATGGTTTGATTTTCATGATTGCAATGTATTTTTTTTATTCGTTTTTGATTCGAGTGTTTTTGTTTGCTTTTGATACGACAGCGTTAAGCTCTCGCTCGACTATCTGTTTACGAAAAGTGTGCCACAATGGCCAAGACGGGTAGGCGTGACATTTCTGTCAGCCTGTCGTCTGCCAATTGTGGCACACTGTCGCAACGTTTGTCAATCGGGCTTCGCCTAACGCCTTCCTGGACATGCTCTGTCGTCACACACGCAAGGCCACATGCCCCATCGTGGCCCGGAGGTTCATCTCCACGCAGGGGTGGATGAGCATGTCGCCAGCGTGGCGCACCACCATCATGTCGATGCCCAGCGGACCGGCGTACACGCCACGCAACGCCTTACCGAGGATGTCACACTGCCGCCTGATGAGGTGCGTCAGCCTGTCGCGGCTGGCATAGGGACTGAGCAGCTGCCACTTCTCCTCTTCGCCCATCACAAGGTTGCCCACGTAGGCGCCACGCTCGGTGTAGAAGAGTGAGAGACCGCAGAAACTGACCTGTCCCTGGCCGTCGCTGAGGAGCTCCACCCCCAGGTCCAACACCTTATTATTATAGTAGGGCTCCACCATCACGCACCCCTGTTCGGCCACCACGTGCGCCAACCATCCGCACATGGAGGGGGTCAGGTCGGTCGGCGTCACGCGGCGCACCCCCCGTCCGCTGCTGCTCCAGGGGGCCTTGACCATTGCGGCGCCATGGACACCGATCAGGTCAGCGCATGCGTCGACGGAGGTTACCGCTTGACTCTCACCTATGGTGCCCGGCTCCTGGCGCAGTGGGGCAAGCAGGTGCTCGGCGGCCCATTGCCTGTGGCTCATGTCGCGGATGGCGCATAGGCAAGCGTCGGATGGCAATCGTGTCGAGGGGATGCCGGCCTCGTGTAGCTCGCGGACGAGCTGCCGGTCCCAGCCCCAGGGGCGCAAGTGGAGCAAGGACATGTCCGCTTCAGCCAGTAGCCGTCGCAACTGTCGCTTCTCGACAAGCGTGGCACGCAGCGTGTGGCCTGTCGCTGCAAAGGCTTCTTGGGCAAAGGCAACCTCGTCGACCAGTACCATGTCTCCATCCTCAGCCCAGAGGGCGGGCAAGAACCCCAGGTCATGGCGCAGTTCGCGGGCTGCGCGTGGAGGTGTTAGGCGGTCACTGCCAGAAGCCAATACGATATCGTGCTCGGGGTTGAATACATATAAATCCATGGGTCGGGTGCGCTGTCTTTGTTTGTCATGTCAGGGTGTGTCAGGGTGTGGTTCGTTCGAATGGTTGACATTCCTTAACTCAGTTGCAAAGTTACGTAAATTCGTCATGGCCTGCAAGAAAATTGTCCGGCGGATTTTCGCCGTGCAATCGTCTTTCGGCAAGTTGTAGTCTTGCCACTTCGTATCATTTCGTATCATCAGCATGGACAAAAGATTGTTAGCAAATAATTTGACCTTACCAAAGTTTTTTCCTATTTTTGCAAGTGTGAACATTTCTCTTAAGCATCATATCAACATGGAGCAGCAAGTAAAACAAGTACCTTACGGCGTCGCTGATTTTGCAACGGTGATGACCCAAAACCTCTATTATGTCGACAAGACGATGTTCTTGCCAGAGTTGGAGAAGCAGCCCCGCAACCTCTTCTTCATCCGTCCCCGTCGTTTTGGCAAGAGCATCTTCCTGAGCATGCTCTACTCCTACTATGACTGCAGCCAGAAGGACCGCTTCCAGGAATTGTTCGGCAACCTGTGGATCGGCCATCACCCCACCGACCTGCAGGG
>DJOV01000096.1:0-49689 GCA_002437285.1 Prevotella sp. UBA6429
ACCCTTTATCGCAAAATTACCCCACGCAAATCTTTCTTTGATAGACAAAAACGGCCATTTTCGCGTTCTATTTCAACTACAGTCCGTGACAAAGTTTTGCACCAAAAAACGTGACAAAGTAATGCTTGCCGCACTTCTTGTGAGCTAAGATGAAGGATGTTTTAGTGTTAAAGAAAGTTAAGACTGTTGATAAATCCTTCATGGTTCCGTTTAAACCATAGAACCCGAAAAGAAGAGATGACCGAACAAGAGTTTGTCGATATCGTGCCACGATTGCGGGCCTTGGCCCTGCGCAACGCCCTGAGCTACTCCGTCCAGGCGGACGAGGCCGAGGACGTGGCCCAAGACTCCCTGCTCAAGATGTGGGCGCTTCGTGAGCGCATCACCTCCGTGGAGCACGCCTTGGGACTGGTGGCCACCATGGCCCGCCACCTGGTCATCGACAGGCTCCGGCAACGCCGCACCGTGGGGCTCGACCAAGCCCGCCACCTGGCTTCAGCCCAGCAAGCGTCGTGGCGCCTTGAGGAGGAGACCTACGGACAATGGCTCGACGAGGCCCTCCGACGACTGCCGCCCACCGAATACCAGGTGCTCCACCTGCGCCAGGTGGAGGGCAGGGGGACGGAGGAGATAGCCGCCATCACAGGCATCACCCCACGCTCCGTGGCCACGCTGCTCTCCCGGGCGAGAAAACGATTGTTGGAACAGATCAGGAAAGGCAAACGACTATGACAAACGATAATGACACCATCCGAGCGCTGCTCGATCGATTTATGTCAGGCGAGACCTCACGAGAGGAAGAGCGCCGGCTGGCACAGTGGTTTCGCGACCACCCGAAGGTGGCCGACGACCTGGAGGACTACCGCCTCATGTTCGCCTATTTCGATGAGGGCATGCCCCTGCAGAATGTCTCGCGCCGCCGCAAGCCCTGGCTCTATGTGGCTCTTGCGGCTGCGGCCTCGCTGGCCCTGGCGGTCACGTTGGTGCGGCCCGGCGCCCCGGTGTCCAGCTCGCCTGTGGCCATGACGCAGCCTGTCACCCACGCCGACACGCTCGCCACGCCTCAGGCACCCGCCTTGCAGGCCGACACCCTGCCCATGAAGGAGGAGACCGACAAGCGCCCCATGCGCTATCGCCGCCACCGCTTCACCCCCGCGCCACCCAAGGTGCTGCTGGCAGAGGTCATCCCCGGGGCCGAGCCCTTGCGCGTGTCGGTGCCCACCGAGGAGCCCCAGTGCGAGGAACCGCTGTTGGCGGCAGCTCCCATGACCGACGCCGAGCGACAGGCCATGTTGGCCCAGGGAAACCGACAGGCCGACGAGGCGCTGCGCCAGTTGGAGTTGGCACAGCAGAAATTCCTGGAGGAGGCCATGGACTCGCTCAACAACCAGTTGGCCAGTGCCATGGACGACGAGGAGAATGAAAATGACGTCTATTAACTAAAAATAATCATTACATGAACAAAAGAGTATTAAGAAATCTGCTGGTGGCTTGCGTCTTGGTGCTTTCCTCAGCACAAGCCATGGCCCAGAAGTCAGTCCAGCCTATGCAGGAAGCCTTCGCCCGTTTCACGGAGAAGCTGGTGAAAGACCGTCAGACGACCCTTGTCAACAGCAGCAGTTATGACGGAGGGTATATCCGGGAATACCACTTCCAGAGCCAGGTGGCGACCGTGAAGAAGTTTGACGAGACCATGATGGACAATGCGGCGTCAGCCTACTCGTCCTTCATGAAGGGCGATGGGCTCGAAGCACGCGACAGGACGAGCCTCAGCCTTTCCTATGGCGAGAACAACAAGAAAAGCTACGACATCAGCTATGACCGCAACTACAGTTACAATGTCCAGCTGTTGCGTGACCCCAAGGACAAGACCAAGCGCTACGCCTATGTGCTCGTGTGGAAAAAGAGCGGCGACAAGGCCGAGGGCTATGCGCTGAGCATCTACGGCCATGATCCGCAAGTGAAGGTGTCTGAGCTCGACGACGCAAAGCTCATCGGGACACCCAAGAGCAGCGCCGAGTTTGTACAGGCGTTCAGCAATCTGAGGACGCTCTTCGTCAAGCAGAACGACGAGATGAAGCGCGAGTTGCAGTTTGGCCGCAACTTCGGACGGACCACCAGCGACAAGCTGCCCATGCTGACGGCTGTCGCCAACAAGATGCTCGTCCTCTGCGCCAGTTACGGAAGCCTGCTCAACAATACCGACTGCCAGCTCGTGAGGCAGACCCTGCAGGAACTGCAAAAGGCATCGGGCGACAAGTATGTGGGCGATCTCATGCGAGCTTGCAGCGGGGCCCTGGACATTGTCAAGCCCAAGCCATGAGCCATTGATGGAATCCACCTTATAGTAAATGAAAATACAAACAAGTGGGGCGCAAGGGTTGCGGTGGCAGCCGTTGCGCCCTTTCATGGATGTTGCACAAACGTTCCGTTTTGTGCACAGCCTTGCGGTTTTTGTGCATTTTGTTTGGCAGGCATGTAAAAAGTTAGTAATTTTGCCCTCTGTATTTCGGAAATATCACAATTATATATCATTTATATGAAATTGAAAATTGTTGTGCTTGCCAAGCAAGTACCTGACACAAGAAATGTGGGCAAGGACGCCATGACAGCCGAAGGCACCGTCAACCGTGCCGCGTTGCCCGCTATCTTCAATCCTGAAGACCTAAACGCCCTGGAGCAAGCGCTCCGCATCAAAGACCAGAACCCCGGTTCCACCGTCACCATGCTGACCATGGGTCCTCCCCGAGCCGGTGAGATCATCCGCCAGGGCCTCTACCGTGGCGCCGACGACGGCATTCTGCTCACCGACCGCAAGAGCGCCGGCGCCGATACGCTTGCCACCTCTTACTTCCTCTCACAGGCCATCGCCAAGATCGACCGTGAGCAGGGACACGTGGACCTCGTGCTCGGCGGACGCCAGGCCATCGACGGCGACACCGCGCAGGTGGGCCCCCAGGTGGCGCAGAAGCTCGGCCTTCACCAGGTGACCTACGCTGAGGAGGTGATCAAGGTCGAGGACGGCAAGGCCACCATCCGCCGCCACATCGACGGAGGTGTGGAGACCGTCGTGGCTCCGCTCCCCGTGCTCATCACCGTGAACGGAACGGCCGCTCCCGCACGCCCCTGCAACGCCAAGCGTGTCATGAAGTACAAGTATGCCTCCTGCCCCATGGAGCGCAAGGGCGACGAGCCCTGGACCGACCTCTACGCCACACGTCCCTACCTGACGCTCGGACAGTGGAGCATCGCCGACTGCGGTGCCGACTATGAGCAGTGCGGACTGGCTGGCTCACCCACCAAGGTGAAGGCCGTGCAAAACATCGTGTTCCAGGCCAAAGAGAGCAAGACGCTCACCGGCAGCGACGCTGACGTGGAGAGCCTCATCAAGGAATTGTTGGACGAAAAGATTATTGGCTAAGCAGATATGAACAACGTTTTTGTATATTGCGAGATTGAAGGCACTACTGTAGCCGAGGTATCTCAGGAATTGCTCACCAAGGGCCGCAAGCTGGCCAACCAGTTGGGGGTCGACCTCAACGCTGTGGTGGCAGGTACAGGCATCAAGGGCAAGGTGGAAGACCAGATCCTGCCCTATGGCGTCGACAAGCTCTTCGTCTTCGACGCCGAGGGCCTCTTCCCTTACACGTCGGCTCCCCACACCGACATCCTGGTCAACCTCTTCAAGGAGGAGCAGCCCCAGGTGGCCCTGCTCGGAGCCACCGTCATCGGCCGCGACCTCGGCCCCCGCGTGTCGTCATCGCTGACCAGCGGCCTGACTGCCGACTGCACGCAGCTTGAGATCGGCGACTATGACGACAAGAAGACGGGCAAGCACTACGACAACCTGCTCTACCAGATCCGTCCCGCCTTCGGCGGCAACATCGTGGCCACCATCGTCAACCCCGACCATCGCCCACAGATGGCCACCGTGCGCAGTGGCGTCATGCAGAAGGCGCTCTATGAGGGCCAGGCCAAGGGCGAGGTGGTCTATCCCGACGTGGCCAAGTATGTGCCCGAGGTCGACTATGTGGTCAAGGTCATCGACCGCCATGTCGAGGCTGCCAAGAACAACCTGAAGGCTGCGCCGATCGTGGTGGCAGGTGGCTATGGCATGGGAAGCAAGGAAAACTTCGACCTGCTCTTCCAGCTCGCCAAGGAGCTGCACGGAGAGGTGGGAGCCAGCCGCGCCGCCGTCGACGCCGGATGGGTGGATCATGACCGACAGGTCGGACAGACCGGCGTGACCGTGCACCCCAAGGTCTACATCGCCTGCGGCATCTCCGGACAGATCCAGCACATCGCGGGCATGCAGGACGCCGGCATCATCATCTCGGTCAACAACGACCCGAACGCACCCATCAACAAGATTGCCGACTACGTCATCGTGGGCAATGTGGAGGATGTCGTCCCGAAGATGATTAAGTACTACAAACAGAACTCAAAATAAAAGAAACGGCCGGGCTGTGCCTTCCACCAGGGAGGCGTGCCTGGCCTCACAAAGAACATAACTATGGCAAACTATTATAGTGATCATCCTGAGATCGAATTCCACCTCCATCACCCCCTGATGGAGCGCATCGTGGAGCTGAAGGAGAGAGGCTACGCTGACAAGGACCAGTTCGCCGACGCTCCGGTCAACTACGCCGACGCCATCGAGAACTACAAGCGCCTGCTCGACATCACGGGCGACGTGGCTGCCAACATCATCGAACCCAACTCGGAGAGTGTCGACCTCGAAGGCCCGCACCTCGAGAACGGTCGCATGCTCTATGCCAGCAAGACCTACGAGAACCTCGACGCCACGCGCAAGGCAGGCCTCTGGGGCATCTCCATGCCTCGCCGTTTCGGCGGCCTCAACGTGCCCAACACGGTCTTCTCCATGCTGTCGGAGGTCATCGCTGCCGCCGACGCCGGCTTCCAGAACGTGTGGTCGCTGCAGAGCTGCATCGACACCCTGTATGAGTTTGGCTCCAAGGAACAGCAGGAGAAGTACATCCCCCGCATCTCTGAGGGCGAGACCATGTCGATGGACCTCACCGAGCCCGATGCCGGTTCCGACCTGCAGAGTGTCATGCTCAAGGCCACACAGGACGCTGACGGCACGTGGCGGCTCAATGGCGTGAAGCGCTTCATCACCAATGGCGACTCGGACCTGCACCTCGTCCTGGCACGCTCTGAGGAGGGCACGCACGACGGACGTGGCCTCTCCATGTTCATCTACGACAAGCGCGACGGCGGTGTCACCGTGCGCCACATCGAGAACAAGCTCGGCATCCACGGCTCGCCCACCTGCGAGCTCGTCTTCAAGAATGCCAAGTGTGAGCTCTGCGGCGAGCGCCGCCTGGGCCTCATCAAGTATGTCATGAGCCTGATGAACGGTGCCCGCCTGGGCATTGCCGCCCAGTCGGTGGGTGTGGAGCAGGAGGCTTACAACGAGGGACTGGCCTATGCCAAGGAGCGTGAGCAGTTTGGCAAGAAGATCATCTCCTTCCCCGCTGTCTACGACATGCTCTCACGCATGAAGGCCAAGCTCGACGCCGGCCGCTCGCTGCTCTACATGACCGCCCGCTACGTCGACATCTACAAGGCCCTGGAGGACATCGCCCGCGACCGCAAGCTCACACCCGAGGAGCGCAAGGAGATGAAGCAGTACAGCCGCCTGGCCGACGCCTTCACGCCGCTGGCCAAGGGCATGAACTCAGAGTATGCCAACCAGAACGCCTACGACGCCATCTCCATCCACGGCGGTTCGGGCTTCATCATGGAGTACAAGAGCCAGCGCCTCTATCGCGACGCACGCATTTTCTCCATCTATGAGGGCACGACGCAGCTCCAGGTGGTGGCCGCTGTGCGCTACATCACCAATGGCACCTACCTCGGCATCATCAAGGAGATGCTGCAGGGTGAGGTGGCCGACGACCTGAAGCCCCTGCAGGAGCGCGTGGCCAAGATGGCCGACCGCTATGCTGAGGCTGTCGAGAAGGTGAAGGCCTCGGGCAACCAGGCCGAGCACGACTTCCTGGCCCGCCGTCTCTACGACATGACGGCCGACATCATCATGTCGCTGCTCATCCTTGCCGACGCGACCAAGGCTCCCGAGCTCTTCGCCAAGAGCGCCCAGGTCTACGTGCGCGCCGCTGAGGAGGAGGTCGTGGGCCATGCCGCTTATGTCATGGCGTTCGAAGCCGACGACCTGAAGAACTTTGCCGCCGAGGACTGCAAGGCGGAGGAAGAGGCTTAAGCACTGGCCTCGACAAGCATAAAAAAAAGAGCACCGGGATAGTCCAGGTGCTCTTTTTTTTGTGCTTGTTACTTGTTATTGGAACAGCGTGAAGTTGACGCTGCCGTAGCTGCGGTGGTCCTGGAAGTGCGGGTTGTCGGAGAAATCGTATTGCTTGCCGTGCTCAAAGACAAACAGGCCGCCCTCTTTCAGCAGGTTGTGCTCAAAGACGAGGTCGGGGATGGTGGGCAGCAGCTCGAGTGCATAGGGCGGGTCGGCGAAGATGAAGTCAAACTGCTCGTGGCACGACTTGACGAAGCGAAACACATCGCCGCGGATGAGCACCTCGTTGTCGGCGCCGATCTTCTTCATGCATTGGCTGATGAAGCGAGCGTGGTCGCGGTCGGCCTCCACGCTAACCACACGGCTGCATCCCCTCGAGAGCAGTTCCAGCGAGATGCTGCCCGTGCCCGCGAAGAGGTCGAGCGCGCTGGCTCCGTCGAGGTCCAGGTATCCGTTGATCACGTTGAAGACATTCTCCTTGGCGAAGTCGGTCGTCGGGCGCGCCTTGAAGGTGCGCGGAATGTCGAAGTGGCGACCTTTGTATATTCCAGTGATTATTCTCATGATGCGGAAGAGTTTTGTGATGGTCAGGACAGGTAGAGGGTGAGCAGGTCGAACGTGACGCCGCGCACCTGGGTGAGCGGCGCGCGGTTGAAGTCGGCCGACGGGTTGACCACCGACACCTTCTCCACATAGAGGCGCAGCGTGCCGGTCAGCTCCTCCGCGTTGGGGAGCGCCCCCGACAGGTAGAGCTCATCCTTCTTCTGGTCGAGCGCCAGCTGCTTCCACACGAAGAGGATGAAGTAGACCACGTCCTTGACGTGCTTCGCCTCGAAGCTGTTGGCGAAGATGAATCGGTTGCGCTCGAAGCTGAACACCTCCATCCGTCCGTCGTGGAAGTGTGCGAAGAGCTTGCGCCGGTTGCCGATGAAGTTGCGGTGGTGCAGGTAGCTCCACACGGGGCGCATGAGCGCCGAGAACTTGGCGTCCTGGTAGTGGTCCTCCACCACCATCTTCAGGTCTTTGTTGACGGCGAAGAGCACCACGGCGTTCATGTCAGGCAGCACGTTGCTCATGATGACAGCCCCCTCGGTGTCGGGGTAGCAGTGGTGGTAGAGCGTGTCGGCATCGGCCTCCCGAAACTCCTCGAGAGGGATGAGCAGGGTGGGTGTGTCGATCAGCACCAGGGCGCGGTTGGTGGCCACCTGCAACAGGTTGGCCGTCTTGAAGGCGTCACGCAGGTTGGCCGCCATCGACACGCCACTCTTGGCCGTGTAAGGTTCAAAGGCCACTTGGGCCACTGACTTGTTGTCGGCGATGGCAAAGGCAAGCGAGCCCTTGCTCACGCGGATGGTTATTCTGGGAAGGATGTTCATGCTATCGTTAGGGTCATTGCGGCTGGGTCATTCCCAGTTTCCATGGTTACCGTTGGGCTCACTGATGTCGCCTATCTTCAGTCCGGGGTATCGGCCCGCCTCGTTGGCCTCTTCCATGAGTGAGGACACGGTGTGCCTGTCGAGCCCCTGCAGGTAGGCGTCGTAGGTGGCGCCACACTCCATCAGGGGTATCTGCCGTCCGCTCTTGCCGATGGTGGTGGTGGCGGCGAGCGAGAAACGGCGCTTGCCGGAGAAAGGCACATACTGCAGGGAGTCGGCCAGCAAGCCGCTGCGGATGAGCGTCTGCCAGTCGCCCGTGTAGGCGCCATGCTGCTTGCGATACTGCTCCTCGGCCTTCCGGATGGCCATGAGGCGCTCCTTGACGGCCGCCTCACGCTGTCCCTGCTCGCGCTCGAAGCGGATGGGGGCGTTCACGCTCAGCCAGCACACCAGCACCAGTGCCAGCACGCAGGCGGCGAGGAGATAATTATTTTTGAAGTTGACCTTCATTTTTGAGTTTATATTCTTACCTTTGTCCTTGCAAACGGGCCCAAGCTCCCGACACGCCTCGCGCAGGCACCCGTCATGGGAGGCACGCGTTGTGTTGGCGCGTGTGGCCTATCTTGCTTATGCAAAGATAAGAAAAATAAGCAACAAAGGGCCTACATCCGCCCGTCTTTTTTTTAAACTTTTCATCTTTAACTTTTAGCGCAATTGACAATACAAGAGTTCATCAGCCGCATCACGACCGAGTTTGGCTTTGAGCCCACCGCCGACCAGTTGGCGGCCCTCCAGGTGTTTGGCCGTTTCCTGGCCGACCGCCGTCCCGACTGCGTGATGGTGCTCCGCGGCTCCGCCGGAACGGGCAAGACCTCGTTGGCCGGCGCCATGATGCGCACCCTGCGCCGCCTGGGGCAGAAGCTCATGCTGCTGGCCCCCACAGGCCGTGCGGCCAAGGTGCTCTCGCAGAACAGCGGCTTCGCGGCTTACACCATCCACCGCAAGATCTATCGCGAGAAGGCCTATCAAGGGCTCGACGGGCAGTTCAACCTGGCCGACAACCGCCACCGCAACATGCTCTTCGTGGTCGACGAGGCCTCGATGATCAGCCACGGCCCTTCCGACCTCCTGTCCGACGGGGCCACCTCCTTCGGCTCGGGCAGTCTGCTCGACGACCTGGTGAAATATGTGTACAGCGGTGACAACTGCCGTCTGCTGCTCATCGGCGACAAGGCTCAGCTGCCCCCCGTGGGAGAGGAGGAGGCGCCCGCGCTCAGCGCCGATGTCCTGGAGGGCTATGGGCTGCACGTCTATCCGTGTGACCTCAACGAGGTGCTCCGCCAGAGCCAAGACTCGGGCGTGCTCTACAACGCCACCCGGATCCGACAGATGATTACCCACGATGAGGTGACCCAGCTGCCCCGCATCACCTTCGGCCGCTTTGCCGACATCGTGCAGGTGCCGGGCGACGAGCTCATCGAGAGCCTGGCCGGCAGTTACAGCCAGGTGGGCATGGACGAGACCATCGTGGTGACCCGTTCCAACAAGCGGGCCACCGTCTACAACCTGGGCATCCGCAACACTGTGCTCGACCGCGAGGACACGCTCTGCCATGGCGACCGGCTCATGGTGGTGCGCAACAACTACTACTGGACCGAGCGCCAGCGCGCTGCCGAGGCAGCCCAGGGCGTGCCGCCCGTGGCCGGCGAGAAGGCTGGCGGCATGGCCTTCCTGGCCAATGGCGACCGGGCCGTGGTGGAGCGCGTGCGCAACCACCGGGAGCTCTACGGCTTCCATTTTGCCGATGTCAGCCTGTCGTTTCCCGACTATGATGACACCGAGATGCAGGTGACCGCCGTGCTCGACTCGCTCACCACCGAGGCGCCGGCGCTCACGCGCGAGCAGCATGAGCGCCTGTTTGCCGCCGTGATGGAGGACTATGCCGACATCCCGACCAAGGGCGAGCGCATGAAGGCCTTGCGTGCCGACGGCTTCTTCAACGCCCTCCAGGTGAAGTTCGCCTACGCCGTCACCTGCCACAAGGCGCAGGGCGGCCAGTGGAGCCACGTCTATGTGGACCAGGGATACATGACCGACGACATGCTCACGCCGTCTTACATCCATTGGCTCTACACGGCTTTCACGCGGGCCACCGAGAAGCTGTTTCTCGTCAACTGGCCCAAGAACCAGTGCCAGGACGAGTAACCGAAAGCTCCGCCACAGGAAACCGATGTCCCTGTGGCGGAGCTTTCGCGTTGCTGTGCGGTTGTCGCCAGCCTCTTGCGTTGTCTTTCTTTTTACGGGTGCATTGCCCGTCTCTTATGGGTGCGGCGCTCAGTCGACGCCTTGCACGCGGTAGCCTTGTGCCTTGAGCCGGCTGATGATGCCTTGCTCGCCCCCCAGCACGTAGCAGGGCAGGGCAAAGAGGGTGGGCTTGTCGCGCATGACCCGCTCCATGACCTGTACGGACTCCTGCGTCAGGAGGTTGCCTCCCATGGGGTTCATCGTGCCGCCAAGCGCTGCGGCTGCAGCGTCCATGTCCTTGGCCTTGTAGGCCGCCACACTCTTGTCGATGGCGTCGAGCACCTCGTCCTGGTGGTCAAAGAAGATGGTGAAGGCCTTGGCTTGCATCTCCAGAGGCACGCTCTGGAGGAGTTTGGCGTATTCCTTGACATCGAAGATGCCACCCGTGGGCTCGTTGTTCTTCTTGGCCTGTGCGGCGAAGTACTGTTGGAAGGTGTGGGTCGGGTCGTATTCTCCCATGTGGTTGGCCACGAAGAGCAACTGTATGAAGTCTTCCAGGACAGCCAGCGGCGTGCGTCCGTTGTATCGTTTCTGGTTGTAGGCACTCTTCCAGCTCACCTCCGTGTATTTCTTGAGAAACCGGTCGAGCTGCTGCGTTTGCGGTTCGTTGAGCAGCGAGGCGAGCGTCTTGCCTGCGGGCAGTTTCCCGGCCTCTTTCAGCAGGGCGTCGTTGGCGGTGCGGTCGATGTCGAAATAGACCTGCTCCGTCTCGGTCATGGCCTCCTTCAGGCTGTCGATGCGGTCGACATAGCCCATGGGGTTGATGAAGTCGTGTGTGGCGACGATGTAGGAAGGCTTGGCCAGGCTGTCGGCTGTCACCTTGTAGAGCAGTTGTGCTGATGCGTTCACCGTGAGGCAGAGCGCTGCCAGGGCGGTGAGAATGATTTTTTTCATTGTGATAGTTGTTGTTGTTGGGTGATAGAGTGTTGTTGCGTTGTGGGTAGTGGGGTGGGGCGCTGCTGCGCGATGCGCTCCACGAAGCGCTGCAGGTCAGCCTTGAGCCTTGCGAACTCCGGCGACCGCATGAAGCCCGCGTTGCGTTTGAGCACGGGGGTGACGTTGTCCACGCTGCTGGTGTAGCACGACAGCTCGTTGCGGCGCTGCACGCCGTGCACGCTCTGTCGCTGTATCTCCTCCTCGCGCAGGCGCACCAGCTTGTCGCACACCTTGCGGAGCATGGGCGTCACCACCTTGTCGAAGAGGTGGTGGCCCTGTATGTAGAGGTACGTGTTGTCGGCGTTGACGCCCAGGGCTGCCAGGTCGTCCTTCACGCGCAGCCAGCTCTGCTTGGCGTCGGGATGCAGGCGGCGCAGCTGGTCGGCCTTCCTGGAGGCTTTGCGGCGCACGTTGCGGATGATGTCGTCGGCCTGCGCGAAGCCGAACTTGCCCATCTCGACGACTTTCAGGAAGTCGGTCATGGTAAACTGCCCGTAGTCGGCCGTGCGGTAGTACCAGATGTTCCACACGAAAAGCGGATAGATGGCCTGCGAGAAGTCGCGCAGGTATTGCTCCATGTCGAACACCTCGCGGTCGTTGAGCGTCACGGCCACGGCCACGTCGTGGAGCGAGGGCGCGTAGCATTGCAGGTTCTCGATGGCGTAGGCATAGGTGTGGAAGACGAAGGGGCTCTGCAGGATGCGGCGCGACGTCTCCGACGCCCCCTGTATGAGGTAGTCGTAGTCGGCGTCGACGCAGGCCACCATGTCGTGGCCCGTCTTGCCCTCGAGCATGCTCATGAGAGCCGCCTTCTTGCCCCGTTCGAGGTGTTGCTCGCGCGAGGGCAGCATCACCTCGAAGCACACGCGGTCGGTCTCGACCTGCGAGAGGATCTGTCGCCAGAAGAACACGTCGTCGTAGCTCTCCACGTAGGCCACCACCTTGCGGCGCGCCCGCTTGGAGTTGAGGCGGTTGGCAGCCTCCAGGTAGGAGGACGTGAGGTTGTCTTTCAGTCGGTGTGACATGGTGTGCGCTCCTTTCTTGCTGTGGCGTTCAGACGGTGATGTCGCTCACCTCGGTCACCTTGTCCATCCAGCCGTTCATGATGACGGCCGGCGAGTGGGTGGTGAGGATGATCTGCACGTTGGGGTTGAGGTCGAGGATGAGGTCGATGAGCTGCTTCTGCCACTCCACGTGGAGGCTCACCTCGGGCTCGTCCATGAAGAGCACGTAGCTCTGCTGGTCCTCTACGAGCACGGTGAGCAGGATGGCCAGCATCTGCTTCTCGCCGCTCGAGAGCTGGTAGGGCACCAGCGTCTCGCCGATCTGGCTGAAGCGTATCTCGTTCTCGGTGCGCACGATGGTCTTGCCCGTGTCGGCGAAGAGGCGGTCGATGATGTCCTGGAACTTGCGCTTGGGCTCGGAGATGCGCTGCGCCTGCTCAGTGGCGTCGGGCTGTCCGCTCTGCAGGGCGGCGATGATGCGGTTGCCGATGTTGACCTGGTAGTCGAGATACTTGCGCTGGAGCTTGAAGAGCTGCCAGTCGAGCTCGGTGGCCAGCGACACGTCCATCTTCGACACCGTGTCGGCGTTGATGAGCGGGCGGTCGAAGCTGCGGATGATGTCGAACCGTATCCACTTGGCGTCCTCGGGGCACACCTTGAGCTTCACGCCCTTGAGCAGGTGGCTGGGAAACTCGCCCCCGGCCGACAGGCCCTTCACCACCTTGTTGAGGATGGTCGACTTGCCCACGCCGTTGACGCCGCTCAGGATGTTGACCTTGCGGTCGAGGTTCCACACGATGTGCTTCTTGCCGCTCCAGAGCGACTCGATCTCTATCTGCTCAATATGGTCGACGTATTTCTGCATGGTTCAAAAGGTTTGTCGGTGGGCGATGGCGCTCACTGTTGCAAAAATACAAAAACAATCTGGAAAACAATTTCTTTTTCACACTTTTTGTGGCTCTTTTCTTTTGTCCCCGTCCACTTTGTTGCCGCATGGCTTGTCCGCCTTGTGATTTTTGGCTACCTTTGCAGGGGCGTAAGGGGCCGAGGGACTCCTTTTGTCCTGTTTTTTAGGGTGGCAAACGGCCATCCGAAAGGGTAACAAACGATAAGCAATGAAGAACAAACCTTTGCAGGCCCATCTCAGCATGTTCTCGGCTGAGGCCATGTGGGGCCTCATGTCGCCTGTGGGCAAGGATGCCATGAACCATGGCATCGACGGATTGTCAATGGTCAGTTTTCGTGTGGCGGGCGCCGCCCTGCTGTTCTGGATAGCCTCGCTGCTGGCTGGGCGCGAGCGCATCCCGACACGCGACGTGCTACTCTTGGCCGGTGCGGCCCTGTTGGGCGTTGTCTTCAACCAGTGCCTGTTCACCATCGGCCTGAGCGTCACCTCGCCCATCAACGCCAGCATCGTCACCACCTCCATGCCCATCTTCGCCATGGTGCTCTCGTTTCTCATCCTCGGCGAGCCCATCACGGTGAAGAAGGCCAGTGGCGTGCTCATCGGTTGCACGGGTGCGGTCATCCTCATCCTTGCCAGCGCCACGGCGGGCAGTGCCAAGGTGGGCGACATACGTGGCGACCTGATGTGCATCTGCGCCCAGCTGTCGTTTGCCCTTTATCTCTCCTTATACAACAAGATGGTGCGCAAGTACAACGCCTTCACGGTCAACAAGTGGATGTTCACCTGGGCCGCCGTGTTCGTGGTGCCCGTGTCATCGGGCCACCTGGCCGCGTTGCCTTGGGCCTCACTCACCACCACCACGTGGATGGAGGTGGGCTTCGTGGTGTTCTTCGGCACCTTCGTCAGTTACCTGCTCTCTATCGTGGCCCAGGGCGTGCTGCGCCCCACGGTGGTCAGCGTCTACAACTATGTGCAGCCCATCGTCTCCGTCACGGTGAGCGTGCTCACGGGTCTGGGTGTCTTCACGTGGCCGCAGGGCGTGGCCGTCATCCTGGTGTTCTCGGGCGTCTGGCTCGTGGTCAAGAGCAAGTCGAAGCGCGACCTGCAGGCCCCCGAGAAGCGATGACGCGCCTTTGCCCGGGCGAGGGCACGCCGTGGCGCTCACGATGGGTGCCCCGTCTCGAAGCCTCGGTATAACTCTTCCGATGGCATTTGCATCCCGCTGAATGTCAATGGGTTGCAAAAGGCAATAAACAATAGCTATTATTTTTAGGATGTAAGCTTTTATTTCCTGCGATAGGATGCCAATCGACGTGTTGTTCCTATCTGATAGAGTCTTGTTCAGCCTTTCAGTGTGCTGAGATAGGGCTCCAACCAGCTGCTTGCGCGGGGTTAATACACCTTAATACGTTTTGCCCTCGAATCCTGCTGGACAAAAAATGAAGGAACAACAGGGTGGATGTAACAACGCAATATTTGCGATAATTCCAGTTTCTTTAAGTCTTATCCATCAGTAAAATGGATATAGATGCCTAATTGTTGCGAAAATCATCATATTTTTGCTAAATTGTTTTATTTTTTGAGTTTTAATTGATACTTTTGCAAAGTATACTTCTTGTTTAAGAAGAATTTGAAAGTGAGACTGACTCGGATTTATGAAATTGCATAATAGTGCTGACCATACGGTGGGCAACTGCCATTAAAGGAGCGAATGCCGAAAAGCTATACGAGTAGGTTAATATTTATAGTATTAGAGATGAATCCTTTATTAGAAGAAGACGGACTGTTGATGGGAGGTTTTAGCAGCATAGAACCTCTTCATGTAAACCAAGATTCCATCTACAATGGTAATTGTAGTAGAGACTCTGGTTGGGTGAATGGAAATTGCGCTTGCAAGGATTGTGGTGGTGTCATTGTTACTAATCCAACAGCACCTGCAAAGTGATTTAAGTTTAGAAAGAGACATTCTTTCCATGCTAAATTAATTGCTATGCACAACATTGGAGGCTATATCAAACACATTGTCTCCAATGTTGTTGGCGTTTGAAAAGATATTGATATTCATTTCTTGATCATTGCAGTTTTATGTATTGGAGTAAGTATAATAGGATATATGAAATTTCCGAAAAAGAATCTGTTGTTTTCAATTATGCGTGGAATAAATCTTTGTTGGTTGTGAATGAGTTAGTGGATCTTATCAAGCGTAATATTAATAGCATAGATAGTATTCGCGATGTTCATCCGACATTTTTCAAGGCTCTATTAGTCAACAATATGGCAGTTCCCGATTTTAAGGACGAGGTTCTTGCTGTAAAGAAACATATTCTGTCAGAACTTTATAATAATGAAGTTCTTAGGCTTACCATCAATCCTACTTTAGATTGCAATCTCAATTGTTGGTATTGTTATGAAAAACATGACAAGAATGCTTACATGAGTGAGCGAACTTTGCTTTCGTTAGTCCATTTAGTCAGATATCAAGTGTCTAAAGGGGTAAGGCAGGTGCAATTGTCTTTTTTTGGCGGTGAGCCATTGCTGGGATTTTACAAACGAGCCTTTCCTATAATAGAATCTGTCAACAGAATATGTATGGAGAGGGGGCATTGGCTTGAAATTGCATTTTACAACAAATGGGGTCTTGTTGTCCCGTAATGTTGTAGATAAGATTTCTCAATTCAATCTACCGACAAGTTTTCAAATAGCGTTTGACGGAAATCGACAATATCATAACACGATGAAGAAGCTTCACGGGGAAGGAACTTTTGATATTGTGTTGAGAAATGTGAGATATGCTTTGAGGCAGCATATTAGAATAAATGTGAGCTGCAATTACACATTAAGAAACATTTCCTCATTTCATGAATTGTTTGACGAATTAGGAAATTGGGAAGATGTGGATAAATCATTGATTTCTGTGTCTTTGCAGCGGATATGGCAAGAGAAACCAACTGAAGAATTATATATCAAGGCAAAATCTCTGAATGAATATATTTGTAAATTGGGATTTGCGAGTAGCGTTGCTAATTCTTACTGCGCTAATTCCTATTGCTATGCGGATTATAACAATTCATACGTTATCAATTACAATGGAGATGTGTATAAATGTACTGCGAGAGAATTTGATGGCACACATAAGGTGGGAGAAATAGATTCGTTAGGTTTGTTGAAAAGAACGAGTGACGCTTATTTGCCAGAGTCTAAATTTAAAGATTATCGCGATAGCTGTATGTTATTGCCAATTTGTACAATATGTTTGCAAACGCATATGGAAAATCCTAATGATGCGTGCCCCAAAGCGATTTCTGATGAGGACATGGAAATTGATATTAGAAATCTTTTTGATGCCATGTATGGAAAGCGAATATAGAGTTAAGTTATTTGTAAAATAAAAACATTATGAAAATTCTTTATTTAACAATATTGGGCATGCTTCCATGTCGGGGACAGAAAATAGTGGGCCGCGTGGCCGATGCCAGTGGTCAGCCCCTTGCGGGCGCAACAGTCATGTTGCTGTCCTCCTCCGACTCCGCTTACATTGCGGGCACCATCACAAACGCAGACGGTCGCTTCGCCATAGACGCTAAAAAGCGCGAGGCGATTGTTTCAGCCCAGTGCCTGGGATATAAGCGGCAATTTGCCAAGGACAGTCTCGGCGATGGGCAGGACAGCCTTGTGGTCGATTTCAAGATGGACGCTGACGCACGTCTCCTGGGTGAGGTGGTGGTCAAGGGCGACCGCATCGTCAACAACGCCCACGGGTACAGCATGCGCCCCAGTGGGACAGGACTTGAGAAAAGCAATACGATGCAAGAGATGCTGGCGTTTCTCCCGGGCTTGAACGTGTCGGAAGGCAAGGTAATGCTGATGGGAAATCTCCCGACCATCTATGTCAACGGCGTCAAGATTACATCGCAGGAGGAACTTGCGGCCTTGCTCCCCACCCAGATAGACAAGATAGAGGTCGATTACCTGACGGTGGGCGAGGGTGCCAACGAGAAAGGCGGCGTCCTGCGCATCACGACGAAGAAACCCAAGGACGGAGGCTACGCGGGATTTCTGAGAGCAGAGAGCGAGGTCATGCCCAAGTATGGCTACGTCTATGGGACGCCCACGCTTGCCGTCAACGCAAGCCAAGGTAAATGGAGCGTCAGCTACTATGCGCTCTATGCCAATCAGAAACTGCTGGAAGACGCCTCGAACAGCTACCTCTATGCCGACGGCCGAAGAAAGGATTACTTTTCCAAGACACGCTCGTGGAGCAACGCCCTGCGCACGCGTCTGAATATCAGTTATGATCTGTCCAAGCGTTCCACGTTGGCGGTGTCGGAGTATATCGGGAACGCTGATGTCAAGAACAAGCAACACAGCTCCATCCTTGATAATGACAACGACAGTGAGGAGACGGATCAGGTCTACCTGCACGGCCCGGAAAGCACCTTCGCGCAGCAAACGGTGGCCAAGTATGTCCTGACGACCGACGACCGGGGCTCTAACCTTGACGTCACGGCCGACTATCTGCTGCAGAACCATCACAAGTCGCAAACGGAGGAAACAAACGAGGTCACCACCTTCGAGGACAAGACAAGGGAAAAGACGCAACTGTTGCATTTCGCCCCGAAGTACACGCTCTGCTTCGCCAACGGCAACAAGCTCGAGACGGGCGCCGGATACCAGTACATCCATTACAACGACTTGACAGCAGAGGTGGCAAACAGGGTCGACATACACATCCCCACTGCCTACGCCAACTTTTCCGGCAGGAGCAAGATGGTCATGTACAGCGCGGGCTTGACCCTGCAGCGCAACCACATGAAGGTGGCCACGCAAGGCACGGAGACCACGTTTGCCGACAACTACCTCTGCCCCCAGGCCATGCTCGTGTGGATGGTCAGCCCGAAGAAGGGCACCATGCTGAGGCTGATGTACCAGAATACGGTGGAGGACATGCCCTACAGCGTGGTCAACAGTTACAAGGTCTACTCCAATCCCGGCTATTACACCACGGGCAACCCGTCGCTCGTCACGCCACGCGACCACTCGGTCATGGCAGCCTTCTCGCTCAACAGGCACATCCAGGCCACGCTGCTCTATGAGCGCATCCTGGACCCCATCTATTACGCGCATGGGACGGAAGGCGACGTGACATGGGCAAGGCCCGAGAACGGCGACTACGAGCAGGCCTTCGGCGCTCGTGTGGAAGCGAGCCTCTCGCCCGTCAAGTGGTGGACCACCAAGGTGCAGGCGGCGGCCCTGCAGTCGAGATTCCGCTCGGCGCAGGAGACCATCAACGGTCAGTGGTGCGGCAAGTTCTGGTGGAACAACCAGTTCAACTTCTCACCGTCTTGTGGCGGATCGCTGAACGCTTACTGGGAGACCAGGAGCAGCATCGAACATTATTACCTGAAGCCCGTGGGCAATGTCGACGCCTCCCTGTGGAAGACGCTGTGCCACGATAAGCTGCGCCTGTCGCTCGAATCCACGCTGTGGGCCAAGGGACGCCAGCGGAGAACCGACGGCAGCGATGTCACGGCGTATTACCACAACCGGACCAAGCCCACCTCATTCCTTTTCGGCGTTACCTGGAACTTCTCCGGAGGAAAGCGAGTGCGCCAGCGCATGGAGGCCGAGAGCACACAGCAATACCATAAGATAGAGGAGAAAAAATGAGAAATGAGCCCCTCTTGACGAACAAAAAGACGTGGAGACGGGCCGCGGAAAGGCATGAAAAGTAACGAATACCACAAAGATGGTATGCAATATGACACGTTTTAGCGATTGTGGATTTCAAAAAGTCGCAGTACCTTTGCAACCGTGAACAGTTAATATCAATAAATGTATTAAACCAACCCACCGCCGACCTCTCATCAGGGCCCACGGCGGCCAAAACAAAGAAAGGGAAAAACAATGAGCAACGAAAAGAAACTCCACTTCGAGACACTGCAACTTCACGTAGGACAAGAGCAAGCCGACCCGGCTACCGACGCCCGTGCCGTACCCATATACCAGACCACCTCTTATGTCTTCCACAGCGCCCAGCACGCCAGCGACCGTTTCCACCTGAAGGACGCTGGCAACATCTACGGCCGACTGACCAACTCCACGCAGGGCGTATTCGAGGATCGTGTGGCTGCCCTCGAGGGGGGCGTGGGCGGACTGGCCGTCGCCTCGGGCGCAGCGGCCGTGACCTATGCCATCACCAACCTGGCCTATGCCGGCGACCATGTGGTGGCCACGCAGACCATCTACGGCGGCACCTACAACCTGCTGAAGCACACACTGTCGAAGTATGGCATCGACTCCACCTTCGTCGACCCCGACGACTACGACGCTCTGGAGGCGGCCATCCAGCCCAACACCAAGCTCGTGTTCATCGAGACGCTGGCCAACCCCAACTCCAACATCTCCGACATCGAGCGCACGGCCGAGATTGCCCACCGCCACGGCATCCCCGTGGTCATCGACAACACCTTCGGAACGCCTTACCTCATCCGCCCGCTGGAGCACGGTGCCGACATCGTGGTGCACTCCGCCACCAAGTTCATCGGCGGACATGGAACGAGCCTCGGTGGTGTCATCGTCGACGGCGGCAAGTTCGACTACTTCCAGAACGACAAGTTCCCCGGCTTCACGCAGCCCGACGCCTCCTACTACGGACTGGTCTTCGGCAAGCTGCCAGCCCCGTTTGTGACGCGTGTGCGTGCCCTGCTGCTGCGCGATGAGGGTGCCTGCATCTCACCGTTCAACGCCTGGATACTGCTCCAGGGACTGGAGACGCTGAGCCTGCGCGTGGAGCGCCATGTGTTCAACACGCTGAAGGTCATCGACTACCTCAAGACGCAGCCCCTGGTGAAGAAGATCAACCACCCGTCGCTGCCCGACCATCCCAACCACGAGCTATACAAGCGCTACTTCCCCAATGGCGCCGGATCCATCTTCACCTTCGAGATCGAGGGAGGACAGCAGAAGGCATGGGACTTCATCGACCACCTGAAGATCTTCTCTGACCTGGCCAACGTGGCCGACGTGAAGTCGCTCGTCGTGCACCCGAAGAGCACCACCCACTCGGAGCTCTCCGAGGAGGAGGCCACGGAGCAGGGCATCTACGACGGCACCATCCGCTTGAGCATCGGCACGGAGCACTACCAGGACCTCATCGACGACCTCGACCAGGCATTTGAGGCCGTGAAGTGAGCCGCACACAGGCACAACACAAACGACAACACAAGCACGCGTCGCACCCCGCTCTCGGGCGGGGCGCGGATTACGCCACAGCAAATCGTCCGCAAGGGATGATCGACAAAACAACAGACGACTATGATTTACAAGCAGATTACAGACCTCATCGGCCACACGCCGCTGGTCGAACTCAATAAGTTTTCAGCCCTCCGTGGCCTCGACAAGCCCATCATTGCCAAGGTGGAGTTTTTCAACCCTGGCGGTAGCGTGAAGGACCGCATCGGACTGGCCATGATCGAGGACGCCGAGAAGAAGGGCATCCTCAAGCCGGGGGCCACCATCATCGAGCCCACCAGTGGCAACACGGGCGTCGGCCTGGCACTCGTGTCGGCCGTCAAGGGCTACAAGCTCATCCTCACCATGCCCGAGACCATGAGCGTGGAGCGACGCAACCTGGTGAAGGCCTACGGTGCCGAGGTGAGGCTCACGCCCGGCAAGGACGGCATGCCCGGGGCCATCAAGGCCGCTGAGGCGCTGCGCGACACCATCCCCGGCGCGGTGATCCTCGAGCAGTTTGAGAACAAGGCCAACCCGCAGAGGCACTATGAGACCACCGGTCCCGAGATATGGGACGGCACCGATGGCAAGGTGGACATCTTTGTCGCAGGCGTGGGAACGGGTGGCACCGTCTCGGGCATCGGCAGATACCTCAAGGAGCAAAACCCCAACGTGAAGGTGGTGGCCGTGGAACCGGCCTCGTCGCCCGTGCTCAACGGCGGCCCGTCGGGACCCCACAAGATACAGGGCATCGGCGCCGGCTTTGTGCCTAACACCTACGATGCCGGCGTGGTCGACGAGGTGCTGGATGTGGCTAACGATGACGCCATCCTTGCCGGACGGCAGCTCGCCCAGCAAGACGGACTGCTCGTGGGCATCTCCTCGGGTGCAGCGGCCTTTGCCGCCAGCGTGCTGGCCCAGCGCCCGGAGAACAAGGGCAAGACCATCGTGGCCCTGTTGCCCGACACGGGCGAGCGCTACCTCTCGACGGTGCTCTACGCCTTCGACGAGTATCCGCTGTAAGGGGGAAGGCCTGTCGCTGATGAGCGGAAGCCAAATCTACAATAGGAAATAGAGAATATGTTTTGTGGCTGTGCCCGAATGACCGTGTCGCCGTGACGCTGGTCTTGGGCATGGCCTTTTTGTTGGGTATGTCTCATCCGCCACAGTCGTCGAAACGACCCTAAGGAAACCATGAAACCCATGCGCCCATGTGCCACAGGCGCGCCACGCGATTTCGGACAATGAACCGGGAAAAGAACCGGGAAAAGACAGAACGGGATGTGTTTTTCTTGATTTACAGAGCGGGATATCAGGGAAAAAACATATATTTGCACCGCGATACAATTTGCCGGCAATATAAGAAAGAACACGATTTCAAACGTCCCGCACCTGGAGAAGAGTTGCCGAACTGTTTTCTTTGACCCTGCGCGACAATGGTGCATAGAGGATCGGGAGACGGGAAGGCACCTTGGGACAAGGCGGGAGCTCGTCCGGCATTTTGATACGTGCCACTCATGTTGTGAACGACCTGACAGAAGAGCCAAGAAGCAACCGATAAAAACACCTAAGCCATGCAGACCAGCAAATACCTGATAGCCAATGAGCGCGACGCCGAGTGGGGCCTCACGGTGAGCACCGTGGGCTACGAGGAGATAGCGCCGGGCGACGACTACCCCACCCACGGACACGCCGACGGCTATTATTTCACCCTTGAGAAGGGGCGCGTGCTCAACGAGTACCAGTTGCTCTACCAGCCCGAGGGCGAGGGCTTGTTTCGCTCGGCGTCGGCGGGCGAGGCGCACCTCAAGGCGGGCGACATGTTCCTGCTCTTCCCCGGCGAGTGGCACAGCTACCACCCTCTGTCCGCCGTGGGGTGGAAGAGCCACTGGATCGGCTTTCGCGGAGCCAACATGGACCACCGGGTGCGGGCAGGCTTCCTGTCGGTGAGCCACCCCGTCTACCACGTGGGCTACTCCGGCGAGATCCTCCGCCTCTACGAGGAGGCCATGCGCGTGGCGCAGGTCGAGGCTCCCTATGTGCAGCAGACGCTGGCCGGTGTGGTCAACCACCTCCTGGGACTGATGTACTCGCTGGAGCGCACCAACCAGCTCAGCCGCAACCATGAGCACGTGGACATGGTCAACCAGGCGCGGCGGCTGATACGCGACGGGCTGGAAGATGACCTCGCCATCCAGGACATAGCGAGCGACATGGGGGTCAGCTACAGCAATTTCCGCAAGTTGTTCAAGGAGTTTGCCGGTGTGTCGCCTGCCTTCTACCAGCAGGAGCTGCGCATCCAGCGGGCCAAGGAGCTGCTGGCCACGACTGACATGAGTGTCAAGCAGATTGCCTACCGCTTGAGGTTTGACTCGCCTGACTATTTCTCCTCCAAGTTCAAGATGAAGACGGGCATGAAGCCCAGCGAGTTTCGCGCGCAGGTCCGCTGACACAGCATCCCACCCTCACATACACACACAATCCCGTGTTGCCCTTTTTGAGGTGGGTTCTATAAAATATTGAAGTTTCGGATTTAGCCAAAAACGGGCTGAAAGCCCGGTAAGTACACAGCCCTGAGCTATGGAAACAGATGGTTTTCTTGCTAAGGCAAGCGGCAGAGCCGGGCGCAGCCAATTCGCTAAATCAGAAACTTGAGTGAAAATGGGCTTTGCCCCGATTTTTGAGGTTCTCTTCGAGGCCAGAGTGTCAGCGAGTGAGGGAGCATAGCGGGCTATACGACCGAACGGGGCGGCGGTCAGAAGTGGATGGGCTTCATGCTTGCCGTCTTGGCGGCATAGGTGTCTTCACTGACGGCGATGCCTTTGAGACTGCGTATCCTGGGCTTGTCGGCAAACCATGGGTCGGAGGTGGTGTACCAGGCGGCATGCTTGATCTTGCTGACATCGGCCAGCTGCCCGTGGATCGTGCGGGCATAGCGGGGATTCACCGACGAGAGATAGTGTTTCCCGTTGACCAGTTCGATGGCCAGCACCAGGTACTGCCCGATAACCTGCGCGGAGCCCGTATGAGCCCTCGCCAGTCCGCTTGTGGGTGTCATGACGTGTATGTCCCACCCCTCGCGGTTGAGCCGGCTCATCATGCCGCGGAACACCACGCCGTGGGGCGACGTGTCCTTCATGCCTGCTGCGGCGATGCTGAGGTGGATCATCTCGTGGAGCAGCACGCTCTGGAACTGGCGCTCCGACTGGTCGTAGTAGTTGCTCATGCCCAGGGAGAAGTCGAAGAGGCGTGCGCCGCGAAGCGTCATCTTGCGCTTGAAGGACAAGGTGCCGAGCTGCGTGCGCGAGTGGCCGATGTGGAAGCGGGGCGTGGGCAGGCCGCCGTCGAAGTATTGCCGGTTGAACGTGGCAAACCAGCGTCGCAACCAGAGGATGTCTATCTGCATGGGGAGAAAAATGGTGTCAAGGAGGAGGCTTCGGAAGAGAGGCCCTCTGCGATGCAAAGGTACGCATAAAACGACAGACGCGGGAGATGCGCATGAAGTTTTTTTATCCTCCCGGCCACATTATTTGTCATATCCGTCCCAATCCTCATATTTTTTGTGTAAGTTTGCATCAGCAATTGCAAATCGTACCAATAACAGAGCAAAATATGAAACTACTGAGAGATCGCATCCTCAAGGACGGCAAATGCTACCCTGGCGGAATTCTGAAAGTGGACAAGTTTATCAACCATCAGCTTGACCCCAACCTGATGAAGCAGATAGCCGTGGAGTTCATCCGGCGATACGCTTCATCGGAGATCAACAAGATTCTGACCATTGAGGCCAGCGGCATCGCACCGGCCATCATGATGGGATTTCTGCTGGACCTGCCCGTGGTGTTCGCCAAGAAGAAGAAACCGTCGACCATGGGCGACATGCTCTCGACCACCGTCTTCTCGTTCACCAAGCAGCGCGAGTATCACGTGGTCATCTCCAAGGACTACCTGACGCCTCACGACAAGGTGCTCTTCATCGATGACTTCCTGGCCTACGGCAACGCCGCCAAGGGCATCATAGACCTCTGCCGCCAGGGCGGCGCGGAGCTCGTGGGCATGGGCTTCATCATCGAGAAAGCCTTCCAGCACGGACGCGAGGTCATCGAACGCGAGGGCATACGCTGCGAGAGCCTGGCCATCATCGATTCGCTCGACAACTGCGAGATCAAGATCCGCGAGGAATAATCCGCCGAAACAAAACCCCAAGAACCATGCTTGACAAGGAAACGAGAGAACAGATACTGGCGCTCATCCACCAGGAGGTGGTGCCCGCCGTGGGGTGCACCGAGCCGATGGCCGTGGCACTCTGTGTGGCGCGCGCTACGGAAGACCTGTGCCGCAGGCCCGAGCGGATCAGCGTGTGGCTGTCGGCCAACATGCTCAAGAACGCCATGGGGGTCGGCATACCCGGTACGGGCATGATCGGACTGCCCATCGCCGTGGCGCTGGGAGCCATCGTGGGCAAGTCGGAGTATCAGCTGGAGGTCATCAAGGACCTCACGCCCGAGACACTCGAAGAGGGCAAGCGCTACATCGCCGATGACCGCATCGACATCAAGCTCAAGCCCGATACCAGCGAGAAGCTCTACATCGAGGTGCTGTGCCGGGCAGGCGACGACACGGCCAAGGCTGTCATCGCCGGCAGCCACACCAACTTCGTCTATGAGGAGCGCTGCGGACAGGTGCTGCTCGACAAGCGGCAGTGCATGGGGCAGGACGACGAGCGCGACGGGCTGAGGCTCAACCTCAAGACCGTGTGGGACTACGCCATGACCACGCCCCTCGACGAGATCAGGTTCATCCTCGAGGCCAAGCGCCTCAACATCGCCGCCGCCGCGGCTTCGCTCAAGGGCAACTACGGCCACTGCCTGGGCAAGACCATGGACCGCCCGCTGAGCAAGGGCATCTTCGGCGACAGCATCTTCTCGCACATCATCGCCAAGACCGCCTCGGCATGCGACGCCCGCATGGGCGGAGCCATGATACCCGTCATGAGCAACAGCGGATCGGGCAACCAAGGCATCTGCGCCACCAACCCCGTGGCGGTCTATGCCGAGGAGAACGAGAACACCGAGGAGGAGCTCATCAGGGCGCTGACGCTGAGCCACCTCACGGCCATCTACATCAAGCAGAGCCTGGGCAAGCTCTCGGCCCTGTGCGGATGTGTGGTGGCAAGCATCGGCTCCAGCTGCGGCATCACCTACCTCATGGGCGGCGGCTACGCGGACATCTGCCACGCCGTGAGAAACATGATTGCCAACCTCACGGGCATGATCTGCGACGGAGCCAAGCCCAGTTGCGCCCTGAAGATCAGTTCGGGCGTGTCGACGGCCCTGCTCTCGGCCGTCCTGGCTCGCGAGGGCAAGCATGTCACCGAGGCGGAGGGTATCATCGACAAGGATGTGGACCGGAGCATACACAACCTCACCAGCATCGGCAAGGAGGCCATGTGCGCCACCGACGACATGGTGCTCGACATCATGACGCACAAGAGCTGAAGCCCGCAAACGGCCTGTGCTTTGCCGCTTGCGCAGGCCTTCGCTCTACTTTGCAGCATGCGACGGCCATTGCATGCGCCCTTGTTGTGCCTTGGCGCAAGGACGGATGAGCATCCAGGTGAAAAGGCAAAAGGTTACAAGGTTACAGGTTACATGAAGGTGGTTGCGATGTGCGCAAAGGAGGAAGCGGCGCATCGTTTTCATGTTTTCATTGTTTCATTAAGGTGGTTGCGATGTGCGCAGAGGAGGAAGCGTATATACTTTTGCCCCTATAGGGCGTAGGCTCACGCTCGTTTTCTTACCCAGGGTGCCGCTTCGCTTGCCCTGCTATGGACTTTTGGCCTTTCAGGCCGTCGCCTACGGAAAGTGCAAGTGCGGGCCGTCGCCTACGGAAAGTGCGGGCCGTCGTCTACGGCAAGCGTAAGTGCATGCTCTGTCGCCTACGGTAAGCGTAAGTGTAGGCCATCGCGCAAGCGTTTTTACGGTTTACCGTTCCGGGTACGGTAGCCCCCTAATGCGTGAGCGGTTTAACCTGGTTGATGGCCAGCCCTTGAGGGGAAGGCGGCGCAGCCGCCATGACGGGAGGAGAGGTGTGGCTCGTGAGCTTTCTCACAAGAGACACGCCTCTCCTCCCGTCATGAGCCCGACAGGGCTTCCCCGAGAAGGGATGGGGTTTTGTCGGTTTACATTCAAAACCATTGGCCTTGTCACACCTAATTGCGGATGAGCTTCAATCCATTTCAAGCCCATCGAAATCCATTCGCCCCCCATTGGGGTCTCACCGCTTCCCCTCCCCCCCCAAAAAAAAAAAATCAGGAAGAATCTTTCGGCTGGCGGCCTACCTCGTGAGGCTGAACTTGAGGCTGAGGCCGAAGTCCTGCGTCGTCGTCGGGTAACTGCTGCTGCTGAGCAGCGGCGTGTTGGTCTGGCGGTCGAGGTAGAAGCTCATGGTCATCAGCTTCGACAGTGTGTAGTCGGCCATGAACGAGAGCTTGAAGGCGGTGTTGCCGCTGCTGGCTGCCGAGGCCATGGCTGCGATGTCGCGCGTGATGCTGGCCTGCTTGCGGAACGACAGGTCGAGGCGCAGGTTGAGGCTGTGGTTGGTGCCGCCGCGGGCGGACGTGTTACTGTTGTTCTTCGTCTGGTTGTTGGCGCCGCGCTTGCCGTTGCTCTTCACCTGTCGGTGGTTGCGCGAGCCGAAGAGGTTGAAGTTGTTGAGCTTGTAGCCCATGCCGAGCACCCAGTCCTTGCTGACCGCCTCGTTGATCTGCACGCTGGTCATCGACAGGGAGAGCACACGCGTTTGTCGGTACTCGAGCTTGCAGGTGAGATTGTTCTGCAGGGTGACGTCGACGCCCAGCAGGGGCGAGAAGGCCTCGTTGATGCTCACGGTCGACACGTTGTACATCGAGTTGGGGATGGGGTTGCCTGTCGTGGCGTCGGTGATGAAGCCGAGGCCTGCGCCCATGAGCTGCATGTAGGTGCTGTAACTCTGGTAGCTGCCCACGGCATAGACGCTCTTGTAGCTGTGGTTGAGGTTGACGCTCTTGAAGACGTCGCGGAACCAGGGCAGCTTGCTCAGCCCGCTGTAGCGCATGGTCCAGTTGGGGAGCAACTTCGTGAGTGCGGGGAAGATGTCGAGGCCCTTGCCGCCCATGCCGGTGTAGCTGGCCAGGAAGGCCGGCACCATGACATCGGCGCTGTAGAGGTTGACCCCCCCGTTGGCCGCGTCAAACTTCTTGCCCGCAAAGGCGGTGCCCGCAGGATAGACGGCCCCGGCGTAGCGGGCCTCCACACGCTGTCGGAAGCCCTCGAGCGAGCGGCAGAACTTGTCGAACGTGGCGCTGTGGTACCCGTTGTTGGCGTTGCCAATGCCCTCGAAGGCCGAGCCCAGCGAGATGGTGGTCATGGTGAATGTGCCCGTCTGCGTGGTGGGGTTGCCCTCATACATGTACTGTATGCTGCGTGCGGTGGTCTGTGCGCGCGTGGCGGTGAGGTCGATCTTGAGGTTCTTCACCGGTTCCAGCGTCATGCGCAGCTGCAGGTCCTCGGTCTTGTTGGTCGTGGCGGGTGTGGCCACGCTGTCGCTCATGAGCAGCCATCCTCTGTCGCTGGCCTTGGCGATGTAGCTGTCGCCGACGAGGCCGAAGGCAAAGTCGAGGCCCGGCGCCAGAGCGTTGGCGCTGTTGTTGCGCGTCTGCCCGAAGGCGTTGCCCACCGTGGGCATGAAACCCGGCAGGACGATGGAGTACTGGTTGCGGTAGGTCATGCTCACGTTGCGCACCATCATGGCCACGCGGGCCACCGACTGTGCGATGCGGTACCACTTCTGCTCGTCCAGTGGACGCTTGGTGGTGACGGTGAGCTTCAGCCTCAGGGCGGAGTCGACCTTGTTGGTGATGCGTATCTTGTTGTCGTCAAGCTTCTTGAACTTGAGCTTGTATCGCTGTCCGTCCATGGTCTTGGCCGAGACGATGAGGCGTTTCGACTTGCGCGCGTGGCTGACATCGATGGTGGTGTCGGGCAGCAGCTTGATCTCCTTCTCGAAGGCATTCCTGTTCTTGGGCAGTTGCGCTTTCTTCTGCTGTTCCTCCTTGCGTTTCTGCTGTAGCTGCCTGACCGCCTCCTCGGGGTCCTTGCCGTCGGCTTCGGCCTTCTTGCGCACCTGGTCTTCCTCGTCCTTGAGTTTCTTCTTCTCCACCTTCTCCTTGCTCTTGTCCTGCTTCTTCTTGTTGAGCTCCGCTCGGCTGGGCTCCTTGTCGAAGCGCTCGTTGGCGGCCTTGAGGAAGGGCACGTGGTTGTAGAGCTTGGTGAGGTTGAACGTGCCGTTGATGTTGAGCTGCCTGTTGTTCTGGATGGTGTTGCCCAGGTTGGTGCCGTCCTCCAGCTCCGAGCCTCGCACCCAGTGGTAGGTGGCGTTGTAGGAAGCGTCGGAGGTCACCCAGTCGAAGATGGGCAGCAGGTTGAGCGGCAGCTGATAGGACATGGTGAACGTCTGCTGGTAGTCGAGCGGTGTGCCCATGTGCTTGATGGAGGTCCACACCGAGTCCTTCCACGCCTCGTATCGGGTGGGGTAGAGGTCCTTGTTGACGGGTGTGTAAGGCTCCTCGATTTCGGCATGTGTGGCGCTCTGGAAGTTCATGTGGAGGTTCTTGGTCAGGTCCCACCTCAGCTGGAAGTCACGGTTCCAGAGGAACTGCTGCGAGAAGGTGAGTGGCAGCTGCGAGCCCTCGAGCGACTCCATGTCGCGCTCCTGCAGCTCGTAGTAGTTGCGCGTCATCTCGGTGTTGAAGGCCACGTTCTGCGGCAGCCAGTTGAGGCCGAATCGCTTGAGTATGTCGAGCCACTTGCTCTTGCTCTTGAGCCGCTTGAACGGCTCCCATGCCTTGTAGACCGGGCTCCAGTTGTAGTTGAATCCTCCACGCCAGTTGTCCTCGTTCTCATAGACCGTCGTCTCGCCCTGCGTGTGTGCATGCGAGTGGCTGTAGGAGAAGGAGAAGTTGGCCGGGTCGTAGGGCATGGGGTGTCGCTTGGTCTGTATGCCCACGCGAACGTTGGAGAGCGAGAAGTTGCGGTTGATGGTCTTGGTGACGGCAATGTTCTCCACCGAGTCGCGCTCGTGCTTGTCCATGCTTTCGAGGGCGTCGTCGAGTTCCATGTCGGTGTCGAGCGGGTTGTACTTGGGCCTTGTCACCTCCTTGGTGACGCTGTAGTAGAGCGGTGCCGACACCTTGGCCTTGTCGGGGAAGAACTTGCCCAGCTCGAGGCTTGTGGTGAACGACACGTTGCTCTGGTCGTCCTGCGATCGCTCGCTGACACCCTGCTCCAGTCCTCCGAAGCCTTGCGAGACGTAGCGTCCCTGCAGGTTGACGGTGCCCATGTCGGAGAGCTGCACGTTGAGGTTGCCGTTGGCGGCCCATCCGCCCGAGTTGTTGTACTCCTTGAGGCGCAGCTCGTTGATCCACACCTCACCACTCTTCTGCTCGCTCGCCAGGTTCCTGACGCCTACGATGAGCGTCTTGACCTCACCGAGCGTGGGGTTGCCCATGACGGTGACCTTGTTTTGCGGGTGGCTCTCGTCGTAGGCCTCGTAGGCCCGGTTGAAGGAGGCCAGCCCGTTGGCCTTGGCTGTGTTGCGCGCCTTCTTGACAGCCGTGAAGACCGACAGGGGCACGTCGAGCATGTTGTCCTCGGGCCACACCTGCTGCACCTGTGCGAGCGTGTAGCGGTCGTAGTGGCCGGCCGGCGTGAGCTTCAGTGGTATCTGGTACTCGTAGTAGTTGCTCTTGTAGTCGGATCCCAGGCGTATGAAGACGGCCAGCTGGTCGTCCTGCAGGTTGGTGACGTTCTGCTCGTTGGCGTTGGCGTGCACGAACATTTGCAGGCGCTTGTACTGGCGTAGGTCGAGTGTGGAGTTCTTGTAGACGCACTTCGATTCACCCGACGAGAGGTTGCTGACATTGATTTGCAAGGCGGCCTCGTTCGACTCCACGAGCTGCGGCTGGGTGGGGTCCTGTCCGCGCTTGATGCCCGGCGGCAGCACGTAGTTGACGGGCGACTTGTCGCTGTTCTCCTCGATGTCGACCGAGGCGGTGGTCATGGTGCCTGTCTGTGTGGTGTTGTCGAGGTTTTGCTCGTAGACACGCCACGTGCCGCGCACGAGGTCGAAGGTGCCGAAGCGCAAGACCACCGGGTGCTTGAATCCCGTGAGGAAGGTGCGCATGAAGCGTATGGACGAGAAATCATTGATGTTGCCCACCCGCTTCTCGAAGTCTTCCAGCGGTATGCGGAACTCGTACCATGTCCAGTGGCCCGTCTCGCCGTTGCGGAGCTTGGGTGCCACTTCGCGCTTGTCGACGATGAAGTTGCGGCCCACCTCCATGTCCTCGGGCCGCAAGGACACGTGGTACTGGTAATATTTCTCATACTCGTTGAGCGTGTAGTCCTGGTTGATGTCCTCCACGTCGGGTGTGCTCTTGTAAGAGGTGTCGAAGCGTCCCGAGTTGCCCTCCGAGTCGGGCGAGTTGCCCTGCGGGTTGTTGATGTACTTGTATCGCCTGAGGATGTCGGCCTCCATGCGGTCGAGGTCGTCGCCACGGAAGTAGTGGTAGTCGTCGTTGGCTGGGTCGGCCCAGATGGAGTCCCACACGGCGGCGTTGACCTTGCCCTGGATCTGGGTGAGGAAGTCCTGGTAGCTCTGGAACTGCTGCTCCTCCTGGTCGTTGAGGCCGTTGAGACCGACATCCTGCAACTGGCGGGAGCCGCTGCTGGTGGCGAAGGCGTAGGTGACCGTGGACTGCGTGGGAATCTTGCCCCACTGGGTGAGCGTGAAGCTCTGCGAGCCGTCGACAGGCATGCCGCTCTCGTAGAACTTCTTGCCGTCGTGGAGCACGTCCTCCGACACCTCGCCGAGGTTGAAGTAGAGGTCGCCGCCGTAGTCAGCCTCGTCAGCGCGGCCGCGGCTGTTGATGAAGGGGTCGAGCATCCAGAACTCCACATACTCGATGTTGGCGTTCTCAAAGTCGGTCGTCTCCAGTTTGCGCATCATGCCGCCCCAGTGCTGGGCCGGATTGTTGAGCGTCCCGTCGGCGTTGAGGTCCGGATTGAAGTTGTAAGGTCCGCGCTCGTTGGGATAGTAGGCCAGGTTGAGCACAGGCAGCGTGGCCGTGGCGCCGCTGTAGGAGTTGACGTCTCGGTTGGGGAAGAGCTCGTTGACATACCACTCGCGTATGTAGGGGTTGCTCAGCTGGTTGAGGTCACTCTTGATGTGTGCCGGCGTGAGGCTGCTGCTGCGGCGCGTGAAGAGCGGGTCGATGGAGTACCATGCCATCTGCGAGCGGTTGAAGCCGCTGCGCAGGGTGGTCTTGTCCTGGTGCTCGGGGAACATTGACGGCACGCTTGAGAGCACCCAGCTGTAAGGGTCGAGGACGCTGATCTTGTCGGTGGTGTTCTCGAAGTCGTCGATGTAGGACGCGTTGTCCTGCACGCCACTTGCCTTGCCGGCGATGAGCTGCGCAAACTCGCCCGTGAAAGAGATCTGCGAGGGCTGTGTGAGGTGGAGGAACGGTATCTTGTCGAGCACGTTGGTCAGCCATTGCGACTCGTGCTTCCAGTTGAGGTTGAGTCCCCAGATGGTGTTGTTGAGGGGCTCCGATCCCATGGACACCTTGGTGGTGAGCGCCTGCTCGGACAGGTGCTGCAGTGTGCCCGACATCTGGAAGTTTTTGGAGAAGTCGTACTGCCAGTTCATGCCGAGCATGGTCTTGCGCTCCTGCGAGTAGTCGCTCTGGCTCTCGAGCGACACGTTGACGGCCGTTCCGGCGTCTATGATGCTTTGGTTGAGGATGGTCACCTCGCCCCCGCTGTAGTCTACGCTATAGTCGGAGCCCTCCGTGAGGGTGACACCTCCGGCCGTCACGACCACTGAGCCCTGCGGCACGTTGTAGGCGCCGAGTGAGATGACGTTGGCCGATGTGCCCTTGTATTGGCCCTGCAGGAGGAACTTGTCCTTCTCGGCAATCTGCTTGGCCACGGTCTTCGTGGAGTCGTAGAGCTCGGTGAAGGCATAGCTTGCCGCCTTGCTTGCCGGCACGCCCGCGCTGACGAGCCTGTCGTAGAGATAGCTGCCGAAGGGCTCGGCCTCGGGGAAGAACACGCGGCCGTTGCTGACGGTGTAGCCCTCCACATAGTCGAAGTAGCCGTTGGGGTGCGCCTTGTTGTTGTTGTCAAGACGGTCGGCGCCCAGAAACTTGATGAGCGTCTGGTCCTTGACCTGCTGCTCGGGGATATAAGAGAGGTACACGCCCGTGGTGTCGCTCTGGTACTTGACGTCGAGCCTGAACTTCTCCCGCTCCACGGATGAGGCCAGGTAGTAGACGTTCTTCATCATCAGGTCCCAGTTGCCTTGTTGCGGGTTGTTGCTGGTGTTCTTGAGCGACTTGACGAATAGCGCCTTGTTCACGTCGGTGACATCGCTGGCAAACTCGCCCACCTGGTAGGTCTGTCCGCCATAGGTGTACTCGTAGGCAATGGCCAGCACCTGGTCGGTCTGCAGGGAGGTGCGCAGCGAGACGTATCCCAGGGCCGTGTTGACGGTGTATTCGGAGGAGCTGAGCAGGCGTGCGCTCTGCAGCTTCTCGTAGTCGGAGCCGCCCACCAGTCCGGCGCCGTCGAGCACGGTGGAGGTCTGGTCGATGTCGCGCGCTTCGGCCAGCTGGCCCACGACGGTCGCATACTCCGTGTTGGCGTTGTTGGCCGGCACGGGCGACCCGCCTGCCGACCACATGGCGTTGCTCACCTTGGCGTTCTCGCCCAGGTCGGTCAGGGCCACGATGTTGCGGGTGTTGTTGGTGGTGCCCGTCTTGTTGGTCACCCATATCTCCACACGGTTGATGGTGACGCCCGTGGTCAGGTTGGGCAGCGTCTTCATGGCCGCGTCGTAGCGGTTGCGGAAATACTGTGAGAGGAAGAAGTGGCGGTTCTCCTCATAGTCGGCCGCGTCGATCTCGAAGGGGGTGAGCTGTGTGCCTCCCTTTGAGGAGACACTCTTGGACGAGCTCTTCTTCTGCGAGGCCACGAGCTGCAGCTTGAGCTTGCCAAACTGCAAGTCGGTGCGCAGGCCAAACAGGGAGCTTGCGCCTTGCACCAGTGAGGAGTTGCTGGGGAAGGATATGTTGCCGCCTTCGACGAGCTTGACGATCTCGTCCTCCTTGCCGTCGTACTTCAGCTTCATGTTCTGCGAGTCGAAGTCGAAGGTGGCGTCGGTGTTGTAGTTGAGGTTCATGTTGACCTTGTCGCCCACCTTGCCGTTGACGTTGAGGTTGATCTTCTCGTCGAAGTCCATGGTGGTCTTGTTGCGGCTGCGCACTGGGAGCGACGGGTTGTCGATCTTCTTGTTGGTGGCGCCAAACTTCAGTTCGGCCGTTCCCTGTGTGCGGATGCGCACGCCGCCCGGCCCGAAGATTTTCTCCGCGGGGCCGAGGTCGAAGTGCATGTCGGCGAAGTCGAATTTCTCCTTGCCCTTGGCCTCGTAGATCTCATCGTTCTTCGAGCGGAAATAAGCGTCGCGGGCATGTTTCCCGCTCCACTTCAGGTATTCGGAAGTGGTCATCATGAACGGTGCCGCGAGGTAGCTGTCGCCAAACTTGGCGCCGATGACGTAGCGGTCGAGCGAGTCGTTGTAGCTCACCTCATAGCGCAAGCCTTCGGGGCGCTTCAGGTCGAGCACGCCCTGGTCGAGGTCATCGTAGGTGAGGGGCACGGTGCGCTGTATCTTCCAGCGGGGGTGGAGCAGCGAGTCGGGTATGGAGTCTTCGTCGATGATGAGGTCGTTGAGGTTGCCTACGCTCTTGTTGCCCCCGGTCTTCTTGTCTTGTTGCCGTTGGCCGTCCTGCTTGCCCTTGCCTTGCTGTGTGCGCCTCGCTTGCTGGCGCGGGTCGACCTGCTGGTGCGGATACACAAAAGCATAGCCGGCCATGGTGATGGCCAGCCCGATGAGGATTGATATGCCGTGTTTCCTGATGTTCATTCCTGTCGATTACTTGATGCGCTTCAGCGCTTCCTTGATTACCGCCTCCACAGCCATGTCGGGCTGCTCGGTGAGGATGGCTGTCACCACCTTGGCCGCTGGCGCCGGTGAGAAGCCGAGCATGGTCATGGCCGACACGGCCTCGTCCTTCACGGCGCTGTTGACCGCGGGCTGTTCCTTGCCGCCTGCCGACACGTGGAGCTCATTGGCGATGCCCGACGCCACGATCTTGTCTTTCAGGTCGACAATGACGCGCTGGGCCGTCTTCAGGCCGATGCCCTTCACGCTCTTGATGGTCTTCTCATTGCCGCCCGCGATGGCGTCGCAGAGCTCGGCGGGGGTCATGGACGAGAGCATCATGCGTGCCGTGTTGGCTCCCACGCCCGACACGGAGATGAGCATGCGGTAAAGCTCGCGCTCCTGGCGCGTGGCAAAGCCATAGAGCGTGAACGAGTCGTCGCGGCCGCCGGCCACGAGCACCTCGTGCACATAGAGGCGCACCTGCTTCTTGCCCTGCACGCCCGTGTAGGTGTTGAGTGATATGTTGAGCGCATAGCCCACCCCGCCGGCCTCAACGACAGCCAGCGTGGGGGTGAGCTCGGTGAGCTCGCCGTGAATGTATTCGATCATAAAAAGTCTTCAATCTGTGTACGTACCTTTTTATAACGCACGAGGCGCGGTATTATTGCCTTCACAGCCGATTTGTTCGCAAGAAATGTGCAAGGCGTCTTGTCTTGCCGTCACTCACCCTTTCCCCCTTTTGCCCAAGACTCCCAAAAAGCTCCCCTCCAGCTTGTGGCGCGCAGCCATGCATGGACATAGCCCAGAGCCGCTTGCCAAAGCAAGCATGTCCTGGGCTATGCGTCAACCTGTGCTTTGCCGCCACAGCCAGTGGCGGGGTCGAGGGGGGCTGTCAGAGAGGCCTGTCTATCTGTTAACCAGTATTTTCTTCTTGTTTACGATGTAGACACCCCTTGAGGCCTTGCGGACCTTGCGCCCCTGCAAGTCGTACATGGCGGCGTTGGTGTCGCCGTCAGCGCGCGTGCCGTCGATTCCCGTTGCGCTTTTCGTGATGGTGATGACCCCGTCGCTTGCCAGGCGCGACGTGTCCCACTCATAGCCCACCCTGGGCGTGGCGGGCAGGACGGTGACGTTGCCCCTCACGATGCGGTGGCCGTCACCCTTGATGACGGCAAATTCAGCATTGCCGGGGATGTAGGAGCCCGACAACCTCTGCATGTCGATGACAGGACTGTCGAGGACGGCGGTGCCGTTGATGGTCACGGCGTCGCACGATGCTGCCGTGGAAGTCGTCCTGTAGTTGACCAGCAGGCGCGAGATCTGCCATGTGCCCGTGCCGAGCGTGCCGGTGCCGGTCAGCGTTCCGATCTTGTGGGTGTAGTTGACCTCGTCGCTCTTTCCGGCCTTGAAGCCTGCCGCATACGAACCTTGGTCCAGCTTCAGCGTCGCCTTTGACAAGTCCATGCCTTGCACAAAGCGGCAGTTGGATGTGGTCACCTGATAGGTGCCTTCAAAGTCACTCGTGTTCGTGTAGACATCGCCCCTCACGTAGGGGAAGCTGACTTTGTACGTGCCTTTCCCCTTCAGCGCCCCGCGTATGTGGCAGCGGCTTCCGGCTTTGAAGTTCAGCGTCTTGCCCTCGTCAATCAGGATGGTGTTCAGCAACGTAGGCGCATTGCTTGATTGGGTGGTGTTGAATAGGGTCAGCGTGGAATTGGCTGTGACGTGGATGGTAGACGTCGGCAGGCCGAATGTCGTGTTGTACGCGCCCATGGCCAACGTGCCGCCAGCCAGTATCGTTCCCGCCCATGTGTTGTTTCCGCTGTAGGTGATGTTCAGCTGGCCGCCGCCCGTCTTTCGCAGCACGCCCTTTCCGACAATGATTCCTTTCAGTGCTGTTGTGCCCGAAGAGACTTGTATCGTAGCGGTGTCGGCGAGTGTGAGACCGCGGTTGGTAGCGGTGTTCGTGTTGTTGATTTGCAGTGTGGCCTTGCCTATCAGGAAGTTGCTTGCCGCAGCTGTTGCCGCGCCTATTGACGAGGCTGTGCCTGCGTCGGCCAGTTGCTTGACGACAAGCGTCCCGGAGTTGACGGTGGTCTTGCCCGTATAGTCGCTCTTCGTGGCGTTGAGCAGCACACGCCCCGTGCCGTTCACGGTCACGTTGGCAGCACCCGAGATGCCTCCGTTGCCTGTGATGACGATGGCCTTGCTGTCGTTTTCAAATGTGACGGAACCGGCCGACATCAGCTCGTCCACCTTGACGGTGGTAGCGCTGGCGTCATCGTTGAACACGACACCGTCGCCCGTAGCAAACGAAGTGTCTGTTCCGCCGAGCGAGAAATTGTCGGCCCGATAGTCCCAGACATTCCCGTTTTTCCCAGTCCATACGACCTGGTCGGCGGGCTCGCGCTGGTCAGCCACGCTCAGGTATATGGCCCTGTCCTTGTTGATGACGTTGCACGAAAGGCCAGTTAGCCCTCTGACGCTGAAGTTGTCGGTGCTTCCGGAAAATTGCCCAGTGTATTCTATGAGCTTGTAGGTCCCCGCTTTTATGTCGGTAGCACGGATGGTGAACACCACCGGTGCCGTGATGGCGAGGTCGCCGTTGACCTTGACGAAGGCGCTGTCGTCGGTGTTGATCTCCATATACGTCTTCTTGTCCAGGGTGAGCGTGCTGTTCACCGTTATCACCTTGCTTGGCATGATGCGGCAGCCCTCATAGTTCAGCGCACCCTCAACCATGATGCCTCCCACCGATCCGTTTCCGGACAGCGTGCCGCGGGCGCGGAGGTCCACGGTTCCGGCGATGTCACCCTGCAGGTTGAGTGTGCCCTCCGAGACGATAGTGTTGCCTGTGGACTCGTTCTTGCCTTCAAGAGTCAGCGTCCCCTGCTGCGATTTCCACAGTTGGGTGTTGCCCTTGAGCCCGCGGAGCGTCAGGTTCTGTTTCTTGACCGGCATCATGTAAATGTTCTTTAAGCCATCGCGAGGTGTGACCGTGGCGTTGCCGTCGGCAATGCCGAACACGTCGCACTCCTCGTTGGCCTGCATCACAGGCGGCAACTGTGGACGAGGCATGCCGTAACCCAGGTAGAAGCCGGGGTTGGGACTTTGGTAATATCCCCTTGTCGTGCAGTCGCCCCTGTAGTGAGGGTCCTGTTGCAGGCAATAGATGTTGTTGACGTCAGTCGTGCTGCCGGTGCTGAGCCCCACGATGCCTTGGCAGACACCGTCAACCTGCCTTATTAGCACCATCTCCTCACGCCAGTCTCCGATGATGTCCCCCCAGAACTTGGCGCGTTTTCCGTAGCTGGTTATCAGTTGGTAACCAGACTCTTTGGCAGGCTGCACGAGACGCGTGCCGTCAAACTTCATGATGTAGACGTTGTAGTGGGAGTCGGACGACTGTACGATTTCCCTGTCCAGCTGTCCGTCCCACCAGATGCCCTCCGTGGGGTAAGTCTTGTTGAGGCCATCTATGCGGTCTCCCTTGGCGTCATACACACCGTCCATGGTAGACCACATCTCCCAGCCCAAGTGGTTGGGGTCGACATCCATGCACTCTCCTCTGCCCACGTCGCCCACCTCGTTGAGGTACCATTTCTTGATGGGCTCGCCCGTGGCGGCATCGTAAAGGATTTGGCCGAGCATGTCGGGGGCGTATTGCTGGATGGCAAAGCACTCCAGTCCGGGGCGCTCTGGGTCGATGTCGCTGATGCGATGGCGGTCACCGTGCCCTATGCCAGAGTTGTACAGGGTGGAACCGTCCTGGTCCATGGCATAGGCTCCCGACAGCATCTCGTCGCAACCGTCGCCGTCAACGTCGGCTATCCTTATCTGGTGGAACACGGCACCTCCCGTTTGCTTGCTGAACAGCAGTTTCCACGCTCCGCCCTGATACGCGAAAGCCACGTTGCGGTAGTAGTGCTCTCCCTCCTTGGAGCGCGTGTGCCATTCGCCCACAATGGCGGGATGGACACCGTCGTGGTAGAATATTCCCGTGTGTCCTTCATGCTTGTTGTACTCGTCTCCCATCAGGGAACCCTTGTTTGTCCTGTTGTATGCCTCATCATATGCGAACTCCGCCGATGCCTTCTCCGTGCCCGTCATGCCGTCGATGACGGTCATGTATCGAGGAGGGTTTTTCGTCTCCTGTGTGTCATAGTCGATGATTCCGTCGCCGTCGGAGTCGCCCGTGTCCTTGCCAAACAGGTATTTGCCCCACGTCCCTTTCTCCTTGTCCCAAAACCGCGTGCCGTCTGATGTCTGGACGATCACCTCTCCCTTGCCGTCGCAGTCGATGTCGTACGCGCACAGGTTGTCGTTCTGCCCGTCACAGGGCCTTTCGTTCACGCCAAGATCCACGTTCCAAAGGAATGTTCCGTCGGCAAGATATCCTTCAAGATAAAAGTTCCGGGACCCATCGGTAGGGCATCGGTCGACGACGTAATCGTATTCGCCATCGCCGTTGAGGTCACAAGGCCATACAAACTTGGTAGTGTAGTTTGCCTTTTTCAGTGGAGACTTGTCAAACCTGATTTCCATGAATATGTTTCTCAGTCCGTTGTTCTTGAAAAGGAACGGCTTGCTCTTCTCGCTTTCCTTCCCGTTGTCGAGCATGGTGACGGCGATGTAGCTGTTGTAGGGCACCTTCGACAGTGTGGTAGCATAGTTGGTCTTGGACAGGGGAGCGCTGTTGAGCAAGGTGTATGCCCCGTCCTTCGAGGAGGACACATAGATGTTGTACTTGCAGCTTTCGGGTTCCTGGGCCAGCCTGCGCCAGGTCAGCGTGACGTTGTTGCCGTCGTTTACCGCCACGACACCTCTGCCGAGTGCCTGCACCTTACGCTGTGCCTGTCCTGCTGTTGCCATTCCGAGCAACAGGGCGCAAAGGATTGATTTTTTTAGTAGCATTGTGGTTTAAGTTAGAAATCTGCTGCAAATTTAGTCACTATGCCCGTTAGCGACAAGGTGATAGAGTACGAATAATATGGAAAATTGTACGTTTTTGGACTTTTCTACATATTCAATGTCGCATTTTGTTGCCAATCTCACCATATGTATGTAATTTTGTGTGACAAGAAAATACAGGCGGCAATGAAGAGGAAAAGGCAAAGAGACATGTTGGACGTGTCACGGCTGGCGTGCTGGATGGCGCTGGTCGCACTGTCGCTGTGCCATGTTACCCTACGGGCGAGCACCGAATTTCTCATAGAGCAGCTGACAACGGTCGACGGACTTGCCAACAACACCGTGAGATGCATCTTGCAAGACTCCAAGGGCAGGATGTGGTTTGCCACATCTAACGGTGTGAGCATATACGAAAAAGGAACCTTCCGCAATCTCTCCGTTTCGCATGACAGGACGGAACGGGGACTTTGCGACCAGCGCACAAGAGCCCTGCATGAGGACAGAAGGGGCTATGTGTGGATAGGCTCGGTAGGGGGAGTGGACGGCTATGACATGAGGCGTGAGCGCCTGGTCGACTTCAGGAAGACGGGGGTGAATCCATCCCCGTTTCCCAAGGCCAAGCCCGTAAAAATAAGGGACGGGAAAGGCAGGACATGGCAGGTGACAGAGCATGATGGCCTCTACATTACTGACGCCAATGGCAAGAAGGAACACTTCACGACCACATCGCCCAACAATCCGCTGCCTACCAACGACTTGAAGTGCATCTATCGCGACAGGGACGGAGTGATATGGATAGGCACCGACAACCTGGGAGTTTCCAAAATTACGGTCACGCATAACGAGGGCGCAGAGTATCGTGACGAGGGAGAGAACGTGAGGATGCTGGCCTGGCTGGGCAGCGATGTGGCGGCGGCCAACCGTCATGGAGACCTGTGGACATGCGACTCTGTGTTGAGACATGAGATGTCGCGCAGGACGTACGGGCATAATGTGTATTGCGTCATGCGGGATGCGCGGGGCAACGTGTGGCGGGGCACGAAGGGCGGCGGACTGTATTGCGGCACACGCCGCATCCCCAACCTTCCGCACAGGGAAATATACTCCTTGTGGCAGGAGTCAGACAGCTGTGTGTGGATAGCGACATTTGGCGGCGGACTGGTGGCCTACGACCCGCTAAGACATGAAGTGGGAACGGTGCTCCTGACGATGACAGATGGCAGCCGACATGTGAGGAAACTCGCCATGGACTCAGGCAAGCGGCTATGGGTGGCAACAAGTGACGGCGTGTTTGTCGTAAAGGGCGAAGGAGGCGCACGAGGCTCCGCCAGGATCGTGACGCATTTGAGCGTGAAGAATGGGCAGATGCGAAGTGACGAGGTGCGAACAGTCTTTGTAGACAGCAAGGGTAGGGTGTACATGGCCGAGGCTGGCAGCGGCTTCGCCGTGTGGGAAAAAGGAAAACTGACCCATTACACCAAGGCGGACAGCCTTGTCAACGACATGGTGCAGTGTTTCGTTGAAGACAGGCAGGGGTTCATATGGATGTCTACCGAGCTCGGCGTATCGCGGTTTAACCCCACGACAAAGAAGATTGCCAATTTCTTCTTCTCGAAAAACATGCTCAACAATGTGTTCAATGAGAACAGTGGGGTGTTGCTCGCAGACGGTACAGTGGCTTTCGGCAGCGCCAACGGTATTGTAGTCATCACTCCATCGGTCTACAATGTCGGTGAAAGCACGACCGCGATCAGCGCCAATGACGTGACGGTAGACGGGCGCCCTGTGAGGCAAACGATTGTTTATATGGTGGAAAACTGGTGGAAGTCGCCATGGGCCGTGGCGCTGTTGTCGCTGCTGGTCATTGGAGGCGTGTTGTCGTATCATTATAACCGTAGCCGCAATATGCTCTTCCGCGAGCGGATCAGCAAGTTGAAGGAACGCGCCGACTTGCTGTCCACTGACATACAGTGCAAGAGTGCCGAGGGGCAAGATGCCAGCGAAAAGGCGTTTGCCGAGAGAGCAAAGGCAATCGTTGAGGAGAGCATGTCTGACTCGGACTTTAACGTGGACGCTTTCGCGTCGCGGATGGGCATGGGACGCACGACATTCTTCCAAAAGATGAAACAAGCTACTGGCTACTCACCCAAGGAATACATCAACAGAAAGCGAGTCCATCATGCGGCTTACCTCATAATGACCACCTCGCTGACCATCTCCGAGGTGGCGATGTCTGTGGGGTTCAGTGACCCCTTGTATTTTTCCAGGGTCTTCAAGGGTGAATATAAGTGCAGTCCCAAAGAGTGGAGGGCCAGGGAAAGCCAAAAGGATTGACGCTCACAGTCTTGGGGCGGCGTGGTTGCACGACGACACTTGCCGTGTGCTGTGTCTCTGTGCCCTCCCCCAAACTAAAAACGTGTCAAAAAAACGATGCGGAATGTCACGATTTCCATGAGAATGATGTAATTTTGCAGTGCAAAGAGAACAACACAACAACTTAAACATCGCAAATATGAAGAAAATCAGAGCTGCTGTCGTGGGTTACGGCAACATTGGACATTACAGCGTGCAGGCACTGGAGGCCGCACCCGATTTTGAGATTGCAGGCGTCGTACGCCGCCAGGGCGCACAGGACAAGCCCCTGGAGCTGGAGCCCTATGAGGTGGTGGATGACATCACCAAACTGAAGGATGTCGACGTGGCCATCCTCGCCACTCCCACGCGCCTCTGTCCCGAATATGCAGAGAAAATCACGAAGCTGGGCATCAGCACCGTGGACAGCTTCGACATACACACGTCCATCCTGAGCTACCGCAACAGCCAGATGGAGAACAACCTGAAGACGGGCACCGTGTCGGTCATCTCTGCCGGATGGGATCCGGGCTCCGACTCCGTGGTGCGCGTGCTCCTGCAGGCGCTCGCGCCCAAGGGCCTGAGCTATACCAACTTCGGACCGGGCATGTCGATGGGCCACAGCGTGGTGGCACGCTCCAAGAAGGGCGTGAAGAACGCGCTGAGCATGACCATCCCTCTCGGTGAGGGCATCCACCGCCGCATGGTCTATGTGGAGCTCGAGGAGGGCGCCACGCTCGATGAGGTGGAGAAGGAGCTCAAGGCTGACGACTACTTCGCACACGATGAGCTTCATGTGTTCGCCGTGAAGAGCGTCGATGACGTGCGTGACATGGGCCACGGCGTCCACATGACGCGCAAGGGCACCAGTGGCGCAACGCCCAACCAGCGCATGTCGTTTGACATGAACATCAACAACCCCGCCCTCACAGGCCAGGTGCTCGTCGACGTGGCACGCGCCACCCAGCGCTTGCAGCCGGGTTGCTACACCATGCCCGAGATTCCCGTCATCGACCTCCTGCCCGAGAGCCGAGAGGAGATCATCGGCTCGCTGGTCTAAGCGCTGCGCGCATGAAAACAAGAAAAGGCACAACTGTCGCACGGACGGTTGTGCCCTTTGTTGATTGTGCTTAAAAATACCTAAATGTTACCCTAAGGTAACTTACCTTTGGGTAATATTTTGTATATTTGCAACCTGACTCACCTAAGACGATAAGACGATGACCACATATCCTTCTCCTTTCCAGTTTGGCACATTGGCCACTGACGAAAACTTCATAGACCGGCAGGAAGATCGCGCCTTGCTCAAGCAATTGCTGTCTTCCCACATCAACGTGATGCTCATCTCCCCGCGCAGATGGGGCAAGTCGTCGCTGGTCAAGAAGGCCATGGACGAACTGGTGGTTGAGGACCGAAAGGTGCGCGTGTGCTACATTGACGCTTTTAGCATCGGGTCGGAGGCTGAGTTCTATCGTCTCTTTGCCAGCAGGGTCATCGCTTGCGCCTCATCGAAGGTGGAGCGCTGGATAGAGGATGCCCGGAGGTTTCTTAGTGGCGTGATCCCGCAGATTGTAGTCAATGACCAAGTGACCGATTTCCTGGCTTTCGACTTGAAGTTTGTTCCACAAGAGCGTGACAAACTGACCATCCTCCAGTTGCCGGAGATGCTGGCCAAGGAGAAGGACGTCGAGATTATCGTGTGTATAGATGAGTTTCAGCAGCTGGCCAATCTTCCGGAATACAAGGACATGGAAGGGAAAATGCGTGCCGTGTGGCAACAGCAGCAACGCACCTCCTACTGTCTCTATGGCAGCAAGCGCAACATGATGCAGCGCATCTTCACACAGTCGAATAGCCCATTCTACCGCTTCGGCCAAGTCATCTTCATGGGAAAGATAGCCAAGGAACACTGGATGCCGTTCATACAGAGGTCGTTTGAGAAGACTGGCAAGTCCATATCTCCGGATTTTGCCAGTAGGATTTGTGATATTGTGGCCTGCCATTCCTGGTACCTGCAGCAACTGTGTTATTTCATCTGGAGCTTTACGCCAACGGAGGTCACCGAGGATGTTTTTCGCCTGGGGCTGAAGCAAGTGCTCAACATCAACACGCCGATGTTCCAAAACGACACGGAGAACCTCAGCGCCACGCAGATAGAGATGCTGAAAGCCATAGCTGAGGGCGAGCAGCATTTCTCCTCCCTATCCGCCAAACAGAAGTATCGGCTTGGCAATCCCAACACCATTGTCAAGAACAAGCTGACGCTCCAAAACAAGGACATCATCGAGCGGCAGGGGAAAAATCTCGCCTTTGTCGACCCGATATACCAACTGTGGTTCAGGAGTGAATATTGCAGAAACACCATTGTCTCATAATACGGAAAAACAACAACGCATGGCCGCCACCGACTTTGCTAAGCGATGGGAGGGGCGGGGATATGAGAAGGGACAGAGCCAGACCTTTTGGATAGAACTTCTCACGGAGGTGTTTGGCGTGAAGACTCCTTCTGACTTTATTAGGTTTGAGCAGCAGGCGCAACTTGATCACACGTCATTCATCGATGCCATCATTCCGAGTACTCACGTCATGATTTCCTGCAAAGATGGCGGAGACTGATATTGTGGCGGAACTGTTTAAGTTGTATGGCGGAATGGCTGGACAATAGGTTTGCAGAAGAATTCCTGTTTTTATCCTTCCCGCCTCAACTGGACGACGTCGATGCCGGGCCAGGCGCCGAAGCGGAAGGGCACCGTGCCGCCGATGCCCACCGACACGTAGAGCATCGACCCGTCCTCGGTGTACTTGCCGCCCCACTCGTTGTAGGCCCACTTGGCGGGTGAGAAGCGGCCCATGCTGATCTGCCCCGCATGGGTGTGCCCCGACAGCGTGAGGGCGATGTCGGTCTTGTGGAGCACGCCGCGCCGCCAGTGGCTGGGGTCGTGGCTCAGCAGAATCTTGAATGAGCCGGGTGCCGTCCCCTCAAGTGCTTTCTCCAGGTCACCGTAGTCGGGGAAGGGCGGTCGGCTGATGTTCTCCACACCCACCAGGTCAATGCTCGCCCCGCCCCGGTGCAGGCTGACGTGCTCGTTCAGGAGCAGGCGCCAGCCTATCTTCTGTTCCAGGTACTTCAGCACCGTCTGGTTCTTGCGTATGTAGCCCACGCTCTTGTCCTCGCCATACTCGCAGTAGTCGTGGTTGCCCATGACCGAGAACACCCCGTCGCGCGCCTTGATCTGCTTCAGCGCGTGCTGGAAGGGGATGACCTCCTGTGCGCTGACGTTCACCAGGTCGCCCGTGAAGACCACCAGGTCAGGCTGTTGCGCGTTGACCAGGCGCACCATCTTGTCGACGAACGAGCGGTTGCGCAGGAAGGTGCCGATGTGGATGTCGGACAGTTGCACCACGCGGTAGCCGTCGAAAGCTGCCGGCAGCAGGGGCGAGGAGCACGTGGCCGAGCGCACCACGAGGTGGCGCCAACCGCAGAAGAAACCGTAGGCCATCAGCACTATCCAGACCGTCGGGAGCACCAGCGCCCACCGCCAGCCCACCAGGGGCCACAGGACGAGTAACACTATGCCGGGAATGCCGATGAGCAGCGCGGCACCCGTGATGAGCCGCATCAGTGTGTTGTGACGGAGTTTCACTTTCATGGTTGTTGTCTTTGTGGTTGCAAAGATAACATTTTATGGGGTGGAAACATGGTTTGCGCCCAATTATTTTGTCTCAGTCCGGAATTTGCCGTGACAAGCCCCATGGCTTTCAACCCAGTTAAACCGCTCACGCCATTCATCGGTCCCTGTCCACGGAGTGTAAAGGGCATGACTTGTGTGTCACTCGAATTTCCACCAGTCGAAGTTGAAGAGCTTGCTTCCCTTCAGGCCCTTGAACACGAAATAGACATCATGCTTGCCTGTCGGTTGGCGTTGCGTCTGTGTGGTGAAGGTCTTCCATTTCTCCCAACCGCCCGTCTTGGTTACTTGCACGGAGGCCACCGTCTCACCGTCAATCTTGTCAAGGTGCACTTCAAGCGTACCACCCTGCAAGGCGCTGGCCGCCGCGATGCTGAAGGCTTTGGCCCCCTTGCTGCCGAAGTCCACCTCGCGCACCTTGATGTAGTCGCCATGGTGTATCTCGGAGATGTAGACACCCGTGTCGTCGTTTTGCTCCGCCTTCACACCCTTGGAGAAGGCGATGGTCTCCGCCTCATTGCGCTGGTAGGGGTCGAGCGTGCCGACGGGCGCGACGCCCCGCTCCGTGTGGTGGATGGTGGGGAACGTCCCGTCGGCGTTGTACTGGAACTCCTCGACGGCGACACTGCGCCCAAAGCCGCCGCCCAGCTTGCCGGTGTGGTAGAAGAAGTAAGACTTGCCCTTGTAGTCGGTGACGCCACAATGGTTGGTGAAGGAGCCCGTGTCTTCCTGGGGCATGATCGTCCCCTTGTATTTCCAGGGGCCAAAAGGCTTCTTGCTCATCGAGTAGGCGATGTGCTCAGGCACGCCCCCGGCCGCATAGAGCATGTAGTAGTGGCCGCCCCGCTTCATCAGCCAGGGCCCTTCTGTGTAGCAGTCCTTGTATTTCACGGTCTTGTCGCGTTGCTCCACGTCGGGGGCCCCGAAGCCTTCCGCCGTCATGCGGATGCGTCCCACCTCACGCTTCTCGTCCACGGCCTCCTTCTTGCTCACGCCATCCTTGAAGCTGACCATGTCATCGTTGAGCCTGGCGTAATAGAGATGCGGATTGCCCCAGTAGAGATAGGCCTGCCCGTCGTCATCCATCCAAACGGTGGGGTCGATGTTGTCCCAACTGCCGTTGTCGAAGAGGGGCTTGCCGAGGGCGTCCTTGAAAGGGCCTGTGGGCGAGTCGGCCACAGCCACGCCGATAGCCATGCCGCCAGTCAGCTTGGAGTGTGCGCATACGTACCAATAATACTTGCCGTCACGCTCGATGGTCTGGGCGGCCCACGCCCGGTCGTCGGCCCATGCGAAGGAGGACAGGTCGAGGGGCGACCCGTGGTCGGTCCAGTTTACCATGTCTGTGGAGGAATACACGCGCCACTCGTTCATCCAGAAGAAGTCGGCGCCATCCTCGTCGTGCCCTGTGTAGACATAGAGGCGGTCTCCGACCACCAGGGGTGCGGGGTCGGTGGTCAGTTGGGTCTGGATGATGGGGTTCTGTGCATGAGCGGTGCCGTGTAGGGTCAGCAGCAACGCGCCCCAAACGAATGCTTTCTTGTGGTTTAAGGTCTTGAGAGTCTTCATCATTGTTGTTTGTTTGTCGGTTGTGTCCATCCGTGGGTGCGTGGGCTGTTCCTTCCCCCCGTAGGATGGTGTGTCGCAAAATTATGAAACTATGCGCACATGGACTTTCCTTGACGTGTCAAAAACGTTGCTTGGCGTATGATGAGGCCATGGGATAGGTGAAAAAATGTTGCCGGTCAGCATGTTTTCGTTCCCCCTTATTCGATTTTCCGTTTTTTGGTGTTAACTTTGCGAACAATCCCAAAAAAAGAACAAAAGACATGAGAAAGAAGACAATCATGAAGTCTATGGCCATAGCCGCTGCCGTGGTGCTGCTGGCGAGTGCCATGCCTGCCACGGAACCTGTCGTGAAAGAAGACGGTGCCACCGTGATCAACACCACCACGCTGGCCAAGGATGTGAAGGGATTTCGGGGCGAGACGCCCGTGAAGATCTATGTCAAGAAGGGCAAGGTCGTGAAGATTGTGGCGCTCAAGAACCACGAGACGCCCCAGTACTTTGGCAAGGCCAAGGCCGTGCTGGCCAAGTTTGAGGGCAAGAGCGTCGGCAAGGCCGCCAAGATGAAGGTGGACGGCGTGACGGGTGCCACCTACAGCAGCAAGGCCCTGGTGAAGAATGTGCAGGCCGGCCTGAAGTATTACAACGCACACCGCTAAAGGTCGAACGTCGCCACCAGGGGCAGGTGGTCGCTGAAGCCATCGAGGTATTTGGGCCCCTGGTAGGTGCGGCGAGGCTTCATGCCGCCATACTTGCTGTCCTCCTCAAGCAGGAAGGGCGCGTCGTTGATGCGGCAACTGCGCAGGCGCGATGCCAGCCACGCACAACAGAAGATGTGGTCGAGGCTGTCCCAACGACCGTGCCAGCGATAGGTGCCCCGCGCCCCGTGTCGCCCGGTGGCACCCTCGGACACCTCGGTCAGTCCGTGGGCGAGCAGGGTGCGGAGGGCCGGGTCGCCCGAGTAGTCATTGAAGTCGCCCGCCACGAGGATGCGCGCCTGAGGGCTGAGCCGCCTCACGGAATCGATGGCTCCGGCCAGCCGGTCGGCCACCAACTGGCGATAGGGGCGCGTGGCCCGTTCGCCGCTTGCACGACTGGGCGCATGCACCACGAAGACGTGGAGCGTGTCGCCTGTAATCACCTCCCCCGAGACATAGAGGATGTCTCGGGTGGGGCGAAATTGTTTTGGGTGATCGATGCGGATGGCGTGGTGGCGGATGAGACGAAAGGAGAAGGGTGACCACAGCAGCGCCACGTCGATGCCGCGCTCGTCGGGGCTCTGGGTCATCACATACTCGTAGCCCGCCTGCCGCAGGAGCGACCGGCGGGTCAAGTCGGTGAGCACGCTATCGTTTTCCACCTCCGTCAGCGCCACCATGTCGGGCATGGCCTGCACGCTGTCGAGTGCGCCGCACGACACGATTTCCTGTCCGATGCGGTTCAGCTTGCGCCAATAGCGATAGGGTGTCCAGCGGTGGGCCGACGTGGGCAGAAACTCCGTGTCGCGCTTCAGGCTGTCGTGCCGCGTGTCGAAGAGGTTCTCACAGTTGAGCTCAACAAAGGTGAAGAGCGACAGGAGCAACAGGGTCACGCTCATGATTCGATGGCCGGCCTATTGGTCTTGGAGGAACAAGGGGTCCTCGGGGGTCACCATGGTGGGCTTCTGGTCAAACTCCTTGAGCGTTTTCTCTGAGGCGTAGCGACGGTCCACCACGAGGCGGAACATGTACTCGTCAAACCACGAGTTGGTCATGATCAGGCAGCCGTTTTGTCCGTAGGTGGCCCCCCAGCTGTTCTCCACCTTCCACTTCAGCGGGTTGCCCTGGCCGTCGAGGTCCACGGCGGTGAGTGTCATGGCATGTGTGGAGCCACTGTCGAAGGTCTCGATGCGCTCGGCCTTGTTCATGCCGAAGGTGGTGCCGAAGAGTGCTCCGTAGTCGTAGTTGTCGAGGTCGAGCACGCCGCGCTTGCGGTCGAGCTGCTTGCCCACATCGTAGCTCGAGTACATCTTGTGGCCGTCCTTGAGCGAGGCGATGGCCAGCTGAGCTATTTCCTCCATGGGCAGGTTGAGGTATTTCCAGTTGTGTCCGTCGTAGGTGTGGCGGTCATATTCCACCTCGTAGGTCTTGTGGTAGGGACGCCGCGGGTCGTTCATCACCATGATGAAAGAGCCGTTGAGCGCGTGGCCGACGGTGGCGTCGTAAAACTCCTTGGGCGTGAACGTCCGGGCCGGGCTGACCGCCTTGCCCGCCTTGTTCTGGAAGGCGTAGCTGAACTCCTTGACGGGCTCGCCGAGCGTGAGCGCCAGCATATGGTAGATGTCGCCCAGCATCGCCGTCTTGCGCGCCTTGATGGCAGCGGTCTTCTTGCCGCTCTTGACCATGGCACGCAGCTCCAGACCGAACTCGCGCAACTTTGATGATACCACTTTCTGCATGGCCGACGTGTTTTCGGCCGAGTAGGTCTCGGGCATGGCGCTCATGGGCACCAGGCCGTACTTCTCCGCCAGGTCAGCCACGCCGCAGAACGTGCCGCCGTCGTTGATGGGATGGTGGAAGAAGAACTGCACACGCTGGTCGTCCATGGGCTTGTCGGCGCAGTCGATGACGCCCTGGAGCATCAGGTTGGCCTTCTCCAGCTGGTCATAGAAGAAGAGATAGTCCTGTGAGTATTCCACGCGCACGGTGTCGTTGTGCGCCTTGGCGAAGTTGGCGCGGAGCACATTGAGACCCGAGAAGAGCCAGCAACGTCCGCTGCTCTGCTGATTGTGGATGCTCTGCGAGGGCGTCTCCACGCTGAAGTGTGTGTCGACCTGCCCCAGCGTCTTGTAGCTCTTGGCCAAGTCGTCGATCTTGTTGGTGGCGATGGCGTTGGCAATGGCCTTGTTGGCCGGATCCTTGCTCTGCGCCGCCTCTATCTGCTGCAGCATCTGGGCGGAGATGCCTCCGTCGGCCTTCTGTGCCATGGAGGTGCTGGCCATGACGAGAAACGCCGCCAGTAAGAATGTCTTTTTGTTCATGATATAAGAATAGGTTGATGGTTTCGTTATGGTGTGTGGTTGCAAAGATAATGCAAACCG
>DJOV01000096.1:49797-49967 GCA_002437285.1 Prevotella sp. UBA6429
AGCTTATCTTCTGCAAAGATAATAAAAATATTCCATGCTTTTGCACGCAAACGCCAAAATGATGCAAATAAAAGGTTTCTTTCAGAACGTGAAATGAAAGCGGAATGCTTTTCGGTGCAAAGTCGGTGGACCTCTCAGAAGGGCGCTTGTAAGAAAGCGGACAATGTATA